>CAZJTL010000016.1:0-39879 GCA_964548905.1 uncultured bacterium
TTTTTCTGTATTGCTTTGCAAGTTCTGAGTCTATTTTTTGTCCTGTACAGAGAAACAACTAGACAATAATAATAGTTGGGAAAACTTAGTGCGCCAGATCATCGCCTACTCCCGCTAAGAAAGTTTCTTAACTTAACTTTCCCAGATCGATCGCGAAACATAACTTAGGCAAAATATTAAAACAATCTAGAAACGTATCGAAAATATAAAAATTTAAGATTATACTGTGCCAGTTATTGCTTGAGAAGAGCGATTGCAACCTTAAATTAACATTTTATTCGTTCACAAGGATCGATCTGGCATGAGTCAAAACTTAACAAAAAATCATAATAATGGTACAAAAGTTCAAGAGTTACCCAATCTAGTTCAATCCCCTCCAGAAACAACCAACGAACCAGTCCTTAGTTCGGAACAAACAGGAATTAAACTAACTTCCCATCATGGTAAAAAATTATTTGAATATTACATTAATTTAGAAGAAGACCGTAGCAACGAACTAGTAAATAATGCGCTAGAATGTACAGAATCACCTCCTTTTTTAGTAGTTGGTTTGGGAAGATGCGGCTGTCATGTCACCGCAGAATTAGCAGAAATTATTGCTGCGAATGTAGCTGGTTCTGAGGAACACGCACAAAAAAACCTAGAAAGAAACAGAAGAATGCTCGATTTATTTCGATCGGGGAAATCTTCACCTGTTTTAAAATTTGAGCCAATTATGTTAATTGGTGACATTGATGAAACTACCTTTCAAGATGTCGATGGCTTATTTAAAAAAGGTGGTGTACCCGATGAAATCAGAACCAAGCTATTAAGATTAAATTACAATCCTTTAGCTGAAGGTGGTGTCGGTCACGTACCTTTATTTGCTGAATTTATTACCAGAGGATTGTTATTATTACCAACTAAATCAGAGCAAAATATTGACTCTTCTTGGATCGAAGCCAGAAACTTTTTAACCAGTAATTTCTTCAACAATCATAAAACAGCTAGATTAGTTTTTTATATTTTTAGTACTGGTGGCGGTTCTGGTTCTGGTAGCGCTGCGGCGATGATGAAAGCGCAAAGATACGCCATGAGTATTTCCAATAAACCAGAGCCACAAATTTATTTTACTGGTGTTGGAGTTCTCCCCGAAAACATCATTAAAAATCGAAGAAATTTAATTAATACTGGTAGAAATATTATTCAATATTTAGCCGATCTAAACATCGTGCTTGAAGACGAAACATTCTATACTCAAGCACCTGTGTTTGAATCTAGTGCAGAAGTTCAAGTCGGTAAGAAACGGACAAGAATTATGCCTTGGGATGGTTTAGCACTCATTTCTAATGATGTGATGTCGGCAGTCAATAGTGATGAAATTGTGCCTCAAGAAGTAGTCGAATCTAATACTAATCAATACATAGCACAGCAAATGTTTAATTTAGCTGCTGCTCAATTTTCTGCTGCTACTTTTGAAAAAGACGAAACCGTCAAAATTACTAAAGAGAATTACCAAGCAATTAGACTCGATCCTCAAGATTTAAAGAATGGTTTAGTTGGGCCTTATGGTATTTGTTTTAGTGCGGCGACTAACCATCAAATTTTAGATAAAACTGGACTTGGCTTGGATAAAATGTTCCTGCGAGCGATCGGGCTGCCTAAGTATCACAAGCTAGAGAAAAATGAGGATGATTTGGCATTAATTGAAGGTATATCTATTGCTCCGATCGATAAAATTACCTATGCTAATGTACTGCGGGAAATCTCTGAAAAACTAGAAGGAAAAGTAGAAAAGAAGTTAGAAAAACACGACTTTGATAAGCTCAGAGAAATTCCTGTCTTTCAAAAATGTCCGAGATTGGTGTTTGTTTTTACCGCACCCCAAGATAGTGTGATTCCTTCAACTGTTAAAGAGAGAATTTCTACTTTACTTTATTGGTTATTCCCCAGTTTAGAACAAGTCCGAGGTGCGATCGTCCGAGGTACAACTGCTTACTATACTCTCTCTATTTATATTGAGACTTCAATAATTTTAAGTCCTGATATTCAATCGGCGATTAAAAATTATCTCAAATTGTGTTGGCAACAAAGACGTTCTTCATCGGAAGAATTCAAGATTAAATACGAGCAATTCACCCGACAAACACCACCAGTTTCAGTTGAAGAAGTTACCCAATGGTTAGGAGAAACTGAAGACTATGGAGTCAATATTCCTAGTTTTTACGTCCTCAAAAATGAATTAAATCAAAGATGGAATAGCCATCTAGAAAGACACTATCAAGACTTGAAACAAGATAAAGTTTTCACCGAATTAAGTAATTATAACGTCGATGATTCTTATCTTAAAGCTAGTGAAGTAGCTGCGGCATTGCGCTTTATTAACTATGCCAATCATTTTGAATTACCAGAGATGATTGTTGATTAGGGATTAGGGGTTAGGGGTTAGGGGTGTAGGGAAGTAATGAGTAATAAGTTTTTTACTTGCTACTTCCTTCTGCCTTCTGCCTTCTGCCTTCTGCCTCCTGCCTCCTGCCTTCTGCCTCCTGCCTTCTGCCTCCTGCCTCCTGCCTTCTGCCTCCTCAAAGAACTTTCTTCAAAGCTTGCAACAATAGCATCACATTTTCTGGACGACTGTTATAACCCATTAAACCAATTCGCCATACTTTGCCACCGAGTTCGCCCAAACCGCCAGCAATTTCAATATTATATTCTTGCAATAATTTGCGGGCGATCGCTTTGCCATCTACTCCGTCAGGAATGCGAACTGTAGTTAGGGTAGGTAAACGAAATTCTTTAGCAACGTGAGGGACTAAATTTAACTCAGCCAAACCTTCCCAAAATAACTCCGCATTGGTTTGATGGCGTTGCCAACGTTCTGCTAATCCTTCTTCTGCTACCATTCGCAATCCTTCACGAAAAGCATAATTCATATTAATCGGCGCGGTATGGTGATATACTCTCTCCTCTCCCCAATATTTAGCTAACAAAGACATATCTAAATACCAGTTGGGAACAGGTTTGGGGCGCTTTTGCGACTTGGCGATCGCCCGTGGACTCATGGTAAAAGGGGCAATTCCAGGAGGACAACCCAAACCTTTTTGCGAACAGCTATAAGCTAGATCGATTCCCCACTCATCAATTGCTAAAGGTACGCCGCCTAAACTAGTGACAGTATCTACTAAGAGCAAGCAATCATATTGGCGACAAAGATCGCTGACACCTTCGAGGGGTTGACGCACTCCAGTAGAAGTTTCTGCATGAACTAAAGCTAAAATAGCAGGACGATGAGTTTCCATCGCTTGCTTTAATTCTTCTAAACTAAAAGCTTCACCCCAAGGCTTAGTTATCTTACGGACATCTGCGCCATATCGACCAGCCATATCGACCAAACGATTACCAAAATAACCTTTAACACCAACTAAAACTACATCTCCAGGTTCGACAGAATTAGCAAGAGTAGCTTCCATAGCTGCCGTTCCCGTACCACTAACTGCGATCGTTAACTCGTTGTCAGTTTGCCAGGCGTAGCGCAACAAAGCTTGAATTTCATCCATCACGCCCAGATAGAAAGGATCGAGATGTCCTACTGGTGGGATACTTAAAGTAGAGAGGACACGAGGCGGAACGTTAGAAGGCCCCGGACCTAAGAGGAGACGAGAAGGCGCTTCTAATTGAGCAAATTTTTGACGGTGGCGATCGCTAATATTGATAGATAAATTCATATATTTGGTATTTGGATTTCTCTAGTTGATATAAACACCAAAGATGAGACTGATTAAGTTCAATCCATGCTTATTCTTTGCTTAAGTTTACACCTCGATCGCACCTTGTCTCTAGGGATTAGGGATTAGGGGTTAGGGGTTAGGGAGCAGGGGAGACTGGGAGAAGTAATGAGTAATGAGTAATGAGTAATGAGTAATAAATAGCAAGTAGCGAGTAGCAAATAAACTTCCTGCCTTTTACTTGCTCGGAGGCGGAGAAACTCAAAACGAAGCACTTACTACGAAAGGGCGAATGCCATTCGCCCCTACTTGCTACTTTTCTTCTGCCTTCTGCATAAAAGCCTTCTGTCTCCTGCTCCCTGCTTCCTACTCCCTGCTACTCAAATAGTCGCTAACAATCTTTGCAATTCTTGCTGCTGCTTTGCCGTCACCAAAAGGATTGATCGCTGTTGCCATTTGTTCGTAAGCACTGCGATCGCTTAACAACTTACTGGTTTGGGTCAAAATCGCTTCTGGATTAGTACCAATTAATTTTGCTGTTCCCGCCGCGATCGCTTCTGGACGTTCGGTAGTTTCTCTTAATACTAGTACTGGTTTTCCCAAACTAGGTGCTTCTTCCTGTAGTCCTCCTGAATCAGTCAGCAGTAAGTGACAGCTACTAATTGCCCCGACTAAGCGAGAATAATCGAGGGGTTCGGTTAAAAAGACTCGATCGCGATCGCCAATTGCTGCTGTAATAGGTTCTCTGACTAAAGGATTGCGATGCAAGGGCAATAGTAAAGCAATATCAGTAAACTGCTCTAAAATTAGCTGCAATCCTCGAATAATATCTTGTAAGGGTTCGCCCCAGTTTTCACGACGATGAACCGTGACTAGAATCACTCGATATTTCTGCCAATCCAAACCAGGAACTTGACATTGGGGCTGAGTTTGCGCCACTGTCAACAAAGCGTCAATGACTGTATTTCCCGTGTGATGAATCTCTCCTGTTACTCCAGAATTTTGTAGATTTTCGAGAGCTAGTTTAGTTGGGGCGAAATGCAGTTGAGTCAATTGCGAAATCAGACGGCGATTTACTTCTTCAGGATAGGGATTGTAAATATCGTTGGTACGCAAACCTGCTTCTACATGACCGACAGGAATTTGTTGATAAAATGCTGCCAAAGCAGCCGCAAACGCTGTGGTTGTATCTCCCTGCACTAAAACTAGTTGTGGCTGTATTTCTTGAAAAATTGTTTCCAATCCTTGCAAACTACGACAAGTAATTTCTGTCAGGGATTGTTTTGGTTGCATGATCGCTAAATCTCGATCGGCGCTTAAATCGAATAGCTGCATTACTTGTTCCACCATCTCCTGATGTTGTCCAGTCAGTACTAAATGAGTTTGAAAGTTGGACAAACTGCGGAACTTTTGTATTACAGGGGCTAATTTGATAGCTTCAGGACGAGTCCCCAAAGTGATGCAAATTGAGAAGGTCGATCGTGTCATGCGCTTTTCAATTTTAGATAACGAACCTCCAATATTACATTCACTTGGATAATAGTGAGAAAATGTTAATTAGCGTATCTTTTTGTAATTAGCTATGAACCATGAACCATGAACTATGAACCTTCATCTGAAATATCTTGAATTTGTTCGTTTGATTTCGGGACGTGGAGAATAGGTAAGCGATCGCCCCTAAAGATTTCTTCTGATGCTTGAGAAAGTTCACCAATAGTTTGACCAAGAGCGCGAACAGCGACCAAACCCAGTAAAAAAGAGCTTGTTGCTAGACTTAACCAAACAGTAGGTGAAATTGATGAATAATTTTTTTTATTCACAATTAGTTACAAGATGTATGTTTATTTTTATGTTATTAGTTATTGGTTATTAGTTGTTTGTTCATGGTTCATAGTTCATGGTTCATGGCGAAGGCAGAAGGTAATAAAAGTCTAAAGTCTAAAGTCTAAAGTCTGAAGGTTTTTACTTGCTACTCGCTACTTGCTACTTTTTCCCTACACCCTACACCCTTACACCCCTACACCATACACCCCTAACCCCTAATCCCTATTCCCTATCCCCTTATTATCTAGTTCTATTTGTTCCTTTTCCTTTTCTTCGTCGTCTTCTGTAACAAACCTTTTGATGTTGCGGATTGGTAAATTAGCAGTTAAAGCGGTAATACGCTGATTGCTCTCCAGAGCAAATTCCATCTCGTCTTGATCGATTTCTAAATAGCGTGCAACTACTTCGAGAATTTCCCTCCGCATCATTTCCATAACCTCTGGAGAAAGGCTAGCGCGATCGTGGGCAATAATTAATTTAAGTCGTCTTCTTGCTTCATCACGGCTGCTAATGCGATTGTTCCAACCAAAAATTTTTTCTAGAAGTTCCATAAGTCAGAATTGTGTAGATTGACAACATATTTATACTAAGTTGCGATCGTCGAGTTAAATCTGAGGGTTGTTCATAGTTCATAGTTCATAGTTCATGGTTGATTGCTAATAGCTAATTGCTAATAGTTATTTACTTGCTACTTGCTACTTAATATTTCCCCAATCCCTAATCCCTAATCCCTATTCCCTCTCTCAGCCGCCAAACATGCGACGAATGCGACCGAGAAGACTGTCATTGACAGCCATCAAATCGAGTAGAGGAACTTTTTCTCCTTCTAAACGCCGCGCAATATTAGTGTATGCCGTTGCGGGTGGGGAAACTTCGCCAGACAAGACTAGTGGTTCACCCTTGTTAGTAGCCACAATAATACGTTCATCATCAGGGACAATTCCAATTAAGGGGATTGCCAGCAGTTCCAGAACGTCTTCTACACCCATCATCTTATTTAATTGCACCATTTCTGGTCTGAGACGATTGACGAGCAAGCGGATATTGTGGATGCCTTCAGCTTCGAGCAATCCAATCACGCGATCGGCATCACGAACGGCAGCCATTTCAGGGGTAGTGACGATTAGAGCTTCATTAGCGGCTATTATCGCATTGCGAAAACCCATTTCAATTCCTGCGGGACAATCAATCAGCACGTAATCATATTCTTTTGCCAGACCGAGGGCAATCTCTTTCATTTGTTCGGGCGTTACCGACTCTTTATTGCGGTTTTGTGCTGCTGGTAAAAGTACCAAGCCCTTTTGTCGTTTATCTTTAACTAAAGCTTGTTCTAATCGGCAATCTCCCGCGATTACGTCAACAGCAGTATAAACAACTCGTTCTTCTAGCCCTAGCAATAAATCTAGGTTTCTCAAACCAAAATCCGCGTCTATAAGAGCAACTTTACGTCCTAGCTGAGCTAGTGATGCCCCTAAGTGTGAGGTAGTGGTGGTTTTGCCTACTCCTCCTTTACCGGAGGTAACAACAATAATACGACTCATGTTAGTTGTTATATATCAAGTGTTGGTTCTGGGAAGCTATCCAACCTCCAACTTCCTTTGAGAAAGTATGGGTTTTGGCAAAATTAAGCGCTTTGGATAAGCGAATTCCTTCGGATGTGATGTAAGCAATCTCGGCTTCAAACTGTTCGGCAGCAACTTTAGGAACTCTGGCAACTACGTCAGCGATACGCAGTTGCGTCGGCTCCATTTGTAGTGCCATAATGCGACTTTCTCGATTGCCCTGAGCGCCAGCATGGGCAACCCCTCGCAAACGACCCCAAACAAAAATGTCTCCTGCTGAGATCGCGCTGCTTCCTGGGTTTAAATCTCCCAAGATGACGATCGTTCCTGCATGACGAACTTCAATGCCAGAGCGCACTGTCGTTTGCAGGTAGAGAGGCTCTGCCAAACTTTGAGATAAGGTTCGATCGTCGGCAGCTAAAGATGTTGTCGGAGATTGCTGTTCGACTGAATAGCCAGCAGTGGCTGCTGCTACGGCAGTTTGCCGTCTACTAGTGCAAACCCACTCTAACCGAAGATCTACTTCTCGCAGTGCTTCTGCAATAGTTTGTAATTGTCGTCCATCTAGTAATTGGTCTTGGGCAATCAGATGTACGTCTTTCCCAGCTTGCCAATACTGTTCTCCAGCATTTTTTAAGCGATACTTTAGTTCTTGCCAAGCGATTGACCAATCTACCTTAGCCTCTGTTTGGGTTGAGACAGGTAAAATTAGTAGTAATTTTTCCCCCTCATTTTTTAATTCCACCGAGCCATAATTATTAGTCAGTGCGATCGAGGAAGAAAGATTTGATGTATTAGTGGATACTGAAGGAGCAGAATCAGAAGTCATGCAACCATTAAGACGCTGCCTCAATTGAAACAAACGTCAAAATATTAGGTGAATAAAATCTTATCTATGCTAGCTTGACTTATTCAAAACGTCTCGATATTTTTCTAATTATTTAGTAAACGGCAATAAACCGTTGCCAAAGCTTCAGCATCACCAACGTTCCCAGGAAACAAAACTACTGGTAAATTGGGGAATTGAGGATGTTCCGCAGGAGTGCAAATCAGAGAACAGCCAGGTAAGATTTGACCTAGGAGTCTTGCTGCTCTCAATTCTAACCCAGTACTAAGGACATCGTTAGAGGTGATTCCTCCCTTACTAATTAAAAAACCAAGATCTTGAGGTAAACCCTTGACTATATCCATTAATAGCCCAGAAACAGCCACACCAAAGTCTAGACGTTGTTGAATGTCCGCAAAACTCAATTCCTGACGAGAGGTATAAACGACAGGAGTTTTACCTTGTTGATAAACCTCAAAAACTTGTTTAAGAGTGCGATCGAGTATAGCTTGACGCTGTTCTGGTTTGTCTCGCAACTTAGATACATCAATTTCAATCCCGATCGCGTCTGGTTCTTGTAACAATCGCGCTAATTGCTGTGTAGTTTTGTTAACATGAGAACCAACTAAAACGACTCCAGGCTTGCTAGTTGGTTTGTACTGAGACATATCCTCAGCAGCAACAGGCTGTTGTCCGAGTTTTGCCAGAGAAGTCAACCAACTAGCCGCAGAACGAAATAAGAACTTTTTACCATTAGTTGCTGCTGCTAAGACATCTTCAGCAAATCGGTCTAAATCTGTTTGGATCTCGGCATCAACTACAGCACATTGATTATTAGTTAAATGCATCAAGCGATCGCCACAACCAGCACGCAAATCTGAGAGCAAAAATCTTGCCACGCGATCGGCTGTAATTTTCCCTTGGGTTTTCTCTGCTACATAGTCTGGCAAATAACTGTGATGATAGCCAAATACCGAGTCGCCAGCAAATTCTGTCTGAGCTACTGGTGTTTCCACACCATCAACAAGCAAATAATGAATACTATCTCTAGTAATTCTTCCTCCTTCAAAAAAAGCAGGAATGAGAAAATGAGCATCAAAAGCACCCAACTCCTCAGCAATTACATCTGTTTCTAAAGGATAATGACCCCTTAAAGTCGAGTCAGAACGGCTAACTATCAAAAAGTCTCGAACTTGTTCTGTCTGTAGCGCAATCTTGAGATTGTGACATACCTGTCTAGTGACATCCTCAGCTTGCTCGGAAGGTAATGCCCTAGTATTGGTTAAGATGAAAAAAATGGGAGCCTCATCTCTCAATCCCAATCTGAGAGTATCTAAGTCCCAACGCATCAGCAGGAGACAGCTATGTACCGTCTGAGATCCAGTCGGATCGTCATCCAAAACAATAATTTGAGGTTTGCTAGTCATCATTGCTCGCTATCATTTTAAGTGTTTGCCATTTTTTCATTGTCCAACAAGAGCAATCTATTTAAGATTTTTACTTTTTATATTCATATGGATGCCTTTAGTTCAATTCCTCCAGAGTGGACCAAAACCGCTACTCATGCCTTAGAGTTTAATTGTCCTAATTGTCGAGCAACTGCTGTTGAAGCAAAAAGTGCTTGGATTAATCGAAGCGCCCCCGTCACAGATTACAATCTCCGTCGCAAATGGCAAGAATTTTATCAATGCCAATGTGGTACAGCTTGGTGGGCTTGGAGTAGCGATCGACCATCTTCAGAGAGACTCGGGGTTAGGGAATAGTGGTTAGGGTGTAGTACTCTGTCAAATTTGAAGTGAGGGATACAACAATTTCCCTAAACCCCTACACCCCTACACCCAACGTTCACCCATCAAATCTAAATTGGCAGACTAGTAGGGTGTTATGATTATCTTTTCGATGTTTACACTTTCATCTTCAAATTAACGTGAACAAGCCAAAAACTTGGAGCGATCGCTTTGAATCTGCCCTCAATCCTGCGATCGCTCGTTTCAATGCTAGTATTGGTTTCGATATCGAACTGATTGAATATGACTTAACTGGTTCGATTGCTCATGCTCAAATGCTTGCCCATACAGGCATTATCTCTACAGAAGAAGCAGAAAGATTAGTGACAGGATTAGAGCGAATTCGCCAAGAATATCGGGAGGGAAAATTTACCCCAGGTATCGACGCAGAGGATGTTCACTTTGCTGTAGAAAGAAGATTGACAGAACTTGTTGGTGATGTGGGCAAAAAATTGCATACGGCGCGATCGCGTAACGATCAAGTAGGAACTGATGTCAGACTCTATTTACGCGCTCAAATTCAGCAGATTCGCGCTCAATTAAGAGAATTTCAGCAGGTTTTACTAAGTCATGCCGAACAACATTTAGAAACTCTCATTCCTGGTTATACCCACCTGCAAAGAGCGCAGCCAATTAGTCTTGCCCATCATTTGTTAGCTTATTTTGATATGGCACAGCGCGATCGAGAAAGATTGGCAGAAATTTATCGACGCACTAATATTTCTCCTCTAGGATGTGGTGCTTTGGCAGGAACGACTTTTCCGATCGATCGAAAATATAGTGCTGATTTGTTAGGATTTGAGGGAATTTATGGCAATAGTTTGGATGGAGTGAGCGATCGCGATTTTGCGATCGAATTTCTCTGCGGGGCTAGTTTAATTATGGTTCATCTGAGTCGTCTCAGTGAGGAGATTATTCTCTGGGCATCTCAAGAATTTAGTTTTGTTACACTCAAAGATAGCTGTGCTACTGGCTCTAGCATTATGCCTCAAAAGAAAAATCCCGACGTTCCTGAATTGGTGCGGGGTAAAACTGGTAGAGTATTTGGACATCTACAGGCGTTGCTGGTAATTATGAAAGGCTTACCTCTGGCATATAATAAAGACCTGCAAGAAGACAAAGAAGCTATTTTTGATGGTGTCAATACGGTAAAAGCTTGCCTAGAAGCAATGACAATTCTCTTCAAAGAAGGATTAGAATTTCGAGTTGTTCGCCTAGGGGAAGCAGTGACTGAAGACTTTTCTAATGCTACTGATGTAGCTGACTATTTAGCTGCTAAAGGTGTTCCTTTTCGTGAAGCTTATAATTTAGTTGGTCAAGTAGTAAAAACTTGCTTGAGTTCGGGTAAATTGCTGAAAAATTTAACTTTGGCAGAATGGCAACAATTGCATCCAGCCTTTGAGGTTGATATTTATGAAGCGATCGCGCCCAAACAAGTCGTTGCGGCTCGGAATAGCTATGGTGGTACTGGTTTTCAGCAAATAAGGCAGGCGATCGAACGAGCAAAAGTGCAAATGATTCAAGATTAACTACAATTAAACTAGAAAATTCTCTCTTTGTCTTTTTTGACTAACTTATGCTGCGTATTTGGCAATTTGTTACTACCGTGATTGGCATTATTTTCCGCCATCCCGTTACTGGTACGACGATTATTCCGATCGCCCCAGATGGGCGTATTGTCTTGATTCGTCGTCGAGATACAGGGCAATGGGGACTACCTGGAGGGATAATTGATTGGGGAGAAGATATTTCTCGATCGGTAAAGAGAGAATTAGAGGAAGAGACAGGCTTAGAATTAATAAAAATTAAGCGTTTGGTAGGAGTTTATTCCGCACCAGACCGAGATCCAAGATTGCACTCGATTTGCATTACTGTAGAAGCAGAAGTGCAAGGAAATCCCAAAGTTATAGATACTTTAGAAGTAGCTGAAGTCAAAGAGTTTACCCTCGAACAATTACCCTTGGGCAACCTCAGTCACGATCACGATCGGCAGTTACAAGATTATCTTAATGGCGCAACTGTAATAGCTTAATCTAGGATAAAAACCTTATTTAAGTGAGGTTCTATAAGTATATTTCAAACTCAATATGACAAAACGAAAAGCAACACCCATATCCAGAGTAACTAAATATTTATCAAGCATTAGGTGTTCCCGAACTTTGGCTTTTTGAGAATGGTAAATTGCAGATAAATGTATTACAAGAGGGTCAGTATATAGAGTCAGAGTTTAGTCCAAATTTCTCTCAATTTTCTATTAGAGAAGTAATTCCTCAATATCTTAATAGATGTAAGACTAAAGGTAGAAATAAGACAATGAAAGCATTTAGAGCTTGGGTACAAGAACAAATATTGTCTGAAAATAAACCAGAAAATTAATTTTTATTTAAATTAAATATAATACTATGGTTCAAGAATTAATCGATCTAAGACAAAGTATAGTCGCAGGACGCTATCAAGATGCACTAGCAATCGTTGATGAACTTGAAGGGATGAGCAAGCAAGCGATTTTACGTAATCTTGAATCTTATTTAGTGCGATTACTCATTCATTTAATTAAAAACCAAGTAGAAAAACGTTTAACAAATTCTTGGGCTGCTTCTATTACTGATTCAATTAGACAAATTAAAAAACTGAATTTAAAAGATAATAAAAAATCTTATTATATCAACCAGAATGAATGGTCTGATTATTTAGAAGAAGCTGTTGCAGTAGCAATCATTGAAGCTAGTGTAGAAGTTAGCGGTGGAATTTATACTCCTGGACAATTAAAGGAAATAGTCAACAGCGAACAAGTTATAGTTTTAGCTAGATCGTTAATAGACCTAACTTATAATTATTCGGCTAAAGATTTATTATCTGTTGTTCAAGAAAGTTTTGCTAGTTTACCTGGAGGAAAAGAATGGATTGAGAGAAGAATCTAGCGTCATAAAAGTTATGGTTTAAGTCACATCCAAGTATATGAAAAAATTATTTTTCCCGATCGCACTGACAACTATAATCATCGTTGGTATTACTTTTTTACTTCTTCCTCCACAAAAAGTGACTGCAAGCGGTAAAGCAAGCGTTGAATGGTTGGCTGATGTATCTCCAACCAAAGAACAATTCAAACAAGCTCTTGCGCCTCAAAAAATCGTCTTTCCTCGCGATTTTGGCGCTCACGAAGATTATCAAACTGAGTGGTGGTACTATACAGGTAATCTCGAAACCGAATCTGGTCGTCCCTTTGGTTATGAATTAACTTTTTTCCGACGTGCTTTAAATCCTCAAGAGCGATCGGCAACTAGCAAATTAGTCTCTCAATGGCGTAGCAATCAAGTCTATTTTGCTCATTTTACAATTAGCGATATTGCTGACGATCGATTTTATCCGAGCGAACGCTTTAGTCGTGGTGCGGCTAAACTTGCAGGCGCACAAGCACAACCCTATAGTGTTTGGTTAGATGATTGGTCTGTGGTGGAAATTGAACCAGGTAAAGTACAACTCAAAGCAAAAACCGATCGCGTAGCCCTAGATTTAAATTTAGAACAAACCCTACCGCCTGTTTTACAAGGAGACAAAGGTTTTAGTCGCAAAGGTTTAGAACCAGGTAATGCTTCTTATTACTATTCGATCGTCAGACAAGAAACGACAGGTAAGGTGACGGTTGGTGAGGAAACTTTTGATGTTACGGGTTTAAGCTGGAAAGATCATGAATATTCGACTAGTTTTTTAAGTAAGGGCGATATTGGTTGGGACTGGTTTTCTCTGCAACTAGATAATGATACAGCTTTAATGTTATATCTACTTCGTAAAGAAGATGGCTCGATCGAATCTCTTTCTAGTGGAAATTTTATTGCAGCAGATGGCAAAGTAGAAAAATTATCCCCTCAAGATTGGAACATAGAAGTCTTAGATACATGGAAAAGTCCTAAGAGCAATGCTCAATATCCAGCCAAGTGGCGCATTAACATTCCCAAACTAGCTTTATCTTTGCAGGGAAAACCGTTAATGTCGAACCAAGAATTAGATATATCAACAGTATATTGGGAAGGCGCAGTAGCTTTCCACGGCGAAATGGCAGGTAAAGAAGTACAAGCCAAAGGCTACATTGAATTGACTGGTTATGCTAACCATAGCTTGAGTGAGGTTTTATAGATTTGTTCATTGTTCATTGTTCATAGCTGATTGAAGGCAGAAGGACGGCGGGTAAGCTTATCGGAGGAAACCTCCGATAATCCCGCCTCCAGAAGGCGGAAGGCTTGATTTAAGTAGGAAGTAGGGGCAATCCCTTGTGGTTGCCCTCTCTGTAGGAAGTAATAAAAACTTTTGACTTCTCCGAGTCCCTCAGTCCCTCAGTCTCCCTACACCCCACACCCTACACCCTACACCCCTATCTCTACTTCCAACTATCCCAAGATTCGTTAAAAATAGAAGTATCTGGAAAAGCTGTAGGATTGCCACTGGCATTCAATTTTTTTTGTAAAGCCTGTAACTGTTTTTGTTGAAAGAAAGGTTGTTTAATTAACTCGTAGGGTAAGATCTGCTCATTTAAACTAAAGGCGGCTACCATACCAGCCGCCGCACCAGATGACCATTCAAAGGAATGAACGCGATAAGCAGCAGCAGCAATATGGCTAGTAGCGATACTTTTACCCGCTACAATCAAATTATCGATTTTCTGAGGAATTAAAGCTCTCAGAGGAATTTGGAAGGGATAAGCTTGTCCTCCTCCCATTCTTTCTCCTTCTTTTTCTTTATTACCTGGTTTTTCTGGTGGACTTTCCGCCATGCAAGGGTGAAAATCGATCGCGTAGTGACCAATACCAACTGAATCGGGATAAATGGTCGATCGCTTGCGGCGTTTGACTGAATCTGGTGATGATTTTCCTTGAAGAACAGAAAATCCTTCTAAACCAGCTAAAGTAGCTTGCAGGCGGCGGTAGGTATCAGCAGATAAATTAGTACGATAGAAATCATCTTGATAGTTACGGCGCGAAATATCTAGTTCGGTAATCGCAAAACCTTTGTGATATCCAGAAGAAGGTCGTCCAATAATTCTCCTTCCTTCTCTAATATAAGGATACTTAGAAAGTCCGTGCGCTGTTCCCATCGGAGCATCAAATCCCGATAAAAAGCGATAGTTGGGATTGGGTTGTTTAACCCCATCTCCTAGTTGGGAATCAGTTTTCCCTTTGAGTAACCAATAAAAGAAGCTGATGCTGTGTTCTTCTCCTTTGCGTAGGGTTTCTGTCCGCAATCCACCCATCCAACCGCCAGGTTCTAACTGACCAGTTGCTTGGAGTTGTTCGCGAGTATAAACTAAATTATCTTGAGCGGTTCCTGGACGATAATCGTTACCCCAAGTCCAGTTCAGCATGGCAATATCCCCCTTAACAGGGGCAGTAAAGGAAACTCCTTTAAATTGTTGTTTGTCGCCTCGTTCTGGATGCCAAATACGACGATAAGTATAGACTAGATCGAAATTAGCTAAACGTTCCAATTCGTAACTATAATAAGGTTCATACTGAAAGTAAAATGTGGGTATAGTTTGTGTGGGTGGGTTGTCAGTCGCTTCCATGGCAAAAGTGTAAGTAAATCCCTGAGTGCAATAGGGATCGCCGTTAACACTGGAAGAAGATGGCTCTTGAAAAGAGCGAGGATCCACACCCAAACGATAGGGAATATCTGCTAAACCAACCAGTTCCCCTGTTTCTGTGGCTTCAATAATCTGCCAAGGTGCCGATTTGGCTCGATCGGATTGTTGGGGGACAAAGCGAATGACATTTTTGCGGAAACGAGGAGAATTTTCGTATCGATAAACATCTTCAATCGTTCGCGAGAGAGTTTCCGTATTTAAAGGATCGGTACCTGATGCAGGAGTATGTTGAATGGCGATCGCGCTTTTAATTTGTTCTCCCGTACCGCCGTTGCTAACAGTGCCAATATCTAGTTCTTTAATTACTGTCGCAGGAAACCATTTTAGTTTTCCTTTGCCCTTTTTAGCAGCATCTTCTAACTGTTGCATTAACAGTTTATGTCCGTCACCAGGAAGAAAACAAGATTCGCTCACCCAACAACCACCAGGATTGAGCTTGCCATAATGTTTTTGAATTCGCTGACGTAATTCTAAATAGCCGCGAGGATAGAAAAGTTTTTGACGTTGGGTTTCTCTCTCATCCAAAGCAGAAGTTCCTTGAGCAGATATTTGTCCTCCTACCCAGTCGGTAATTTCCGTCAGACAAACAGTTTTTCCTGCTAGTAAAGATTCGTAAGCAGCAGCAGTACCAGCCAAACCACCACCAACTACTAGTACTTGGCATTCTTCATCACGGATTATGGAATTACTCGGTTTAGAAGAGGCAGATGGAGGAAAAAGCTGAAAAAATGGTGCTAAAGTTGCTCCACTTAAGATAATGAAGCCCAAAACAAACCGATTGCTACTGCTTTTATTCATAAAAATACTATTAATTTTTGACTTTTGTAAGGGCGAATGCCATTCGCCCTTACTAACCCCTAAACCCTAAACCCTAAACCCTAATCCCTAGATTCTGACGTATTTTACAATTTTGGAAAAAAATATGCCATTCGACTACCTCTTTTGTGCATAACCAAACATGAATTTACAATCTTTACTTCTCAGAGGGGGTCAATTTTTGGTAGTTTACTATTGTTGGAAAATTTTAAAATAAGCAAATTCAAATCGATTCCATCGAAGACATTTGCTGTCTTGGGAGAAACAAAAATGACGATTATATTTCAATTTGTACTTACTGCCTTAGTTTTATTTTCTTTTCTGATGGTTATCGGCGTACCAGTCGCCTATGCTTCTCCTCAGAATTGGAGTCAATCAAAACCTCTGATTTTTGTTGGTTCTGGCATCTGGGTAGTGTTAGTTGTTCTGGTGGCTATTTTGAACTTTTTCGTTGCTTAATCTAGAACTGATAGCTATCAGTCCGATCGAACTCAATCGCTGATAGCTAGTCGATCTCGATCTATATCAGAATAACTTTTATTGTTTAGGCAATCATGACAATTTTTGAAGGAACTTTTGCTCAAGATCCAAGCTCATTCCGCTTTGCGATCGTCATTAGCCGTTTTAACGATTTAGTAACGGAAAAGCTATTATCTGGCTGTCAGGATTGTCTCAAACGTCACGGTATCGATCTCGATCGCCAAGTTGATTATATTTGGATTCCTGGTTGTTTTGAGATTCCCCTAGTTGCCAGTAAAGCAGCTAAATCGGGACGCTACGATGCTGTAATTTGTCTGGGGGCTATTATTCGAGGACAAACTTCTCATTTCGATTTTGTTGCTGGTGAAGCAGCTAAAGGAATTGCCACCGTCAGCCGTCAAACTGAAGTACCAGTAATCTTTGGCGTTTTAACTACAGATACCATGCAACAAGCGTTGGAGCGAGCAGGCATAAAGAGTAACCTGGGTTGGAATTATGCCCTCAATGCTCTAGAAATGGCAAGCCTAATGCAGCAAATCAATACTACACTGCCAAGTGCCACCTACGATAGTCATGAAGTAACTCCAAAGGCGATCGCCGCTTCTAATACTGGCAATTTCACTTCTTCAGATACAAGCTTGAAACAGCAAAGCACAATGAACCATGAACCATGAACCATGAACAATCAAAAAATAGTTGACAAACTCAATTTTTTTTGAAATAATTAGAAACGTGCTGAAAACGCACTTGCGGGTATAGCTCAGTGGTAGAGCGTCACCTTGCCAAGGTGAATGCCGCGCGTTCGAATCGCGTTACCCGCTTCTTAAAGCTTTAACTTCCTTAATTATCGTTACCCCTTGAAAGAGGGAGGTACGTAAAAAAAAAGTAGCAAGTAACAAATACAAAAACTTTTGACCTCAAGAAAGTTCTTCTTTTAACATTTTTTGATAGATATTAGTTAAATGAGGACTCATGGAATTATCTTCAATTCCATATCCCAAACTTGTCCAAGTACCAGAAAGTAAACGCAATACTTTTGGTAGCTTTCCCTGTCGCAGTAGTTGAGAAATATCAACACCCCAAGCACTGCGATCGCTCAACCAAGCATATAAAACCGCATCCTGATACTCTGGCGCAAAGCTATAAGACTTCCACCACAAAATACCACTAGGATTAGGATGATAGAGTTTAGCTTTCTCGTACCAGGTAATATTGATAAACTGATATCTTCCCGCCGCCGTAGTACAGTTACCAATATTTGGTCCAACTACGATGGGAACGCATCGTTCGGGATGATGACTTAAATTTTTAACGTATTCACCGCCATAGAGTACGTGGTAAGGTTGGGGAAAATTTGACTCAGCCGCAGCGATCGTTCTCATCAAAGCGCGGATATATGGATCGCCATCTTTAATTACTAAAGGGGGCATACTCTGATTAAGACTTGGCAAATTATCAAAGGATTGCTGTCGTTGGAAAAATCCTTGTAGATTTATTACCAATAATAGCAATCCCAAACCAGATAACCACCAATAAAATCGAAAGGAGAAATGTTTGACCAATTGATTTAGATGGATTTTGATTAAATAGAATTTATGCCACTTTAGCAAATAACTCCGACCAATCCATTGGGGGAGCATCTGCTTTCGCGATCGCTTCTACTATTTTATTCTTAGCTGTTGGCTGCATAAGTGCTTCTACGCAAATTTGAGCCACCTTCATCCGAGGTATACTTCCCTCAAACAGAGTATCTGCTGATGACATGAATATTACATCTGAGTTATCTTCGTTTTTAAGACCTCCAGGTCGAACAATAGTGTAAGTCAATCCGCTTTTTTGCAAATATTCTTCAGCTTGCTTTTTCCAATACAGAATTAGCCAAAACAAGTTGAGAGGATGAAAAAATTGTGAAACGCACATAGACGAAACTAAAACGAAATGCTCGATTCCTTTAGCTTTGGCAGCATCGACCAGGTTTTTAGTGCCTTGGTAATCTACTTGAAAGGGACCAGTAATATCAAAACTAGGCTTAGCACCAGTAGCACAGAGTAACACTGTGCAATCGGTTAGCGCCTGTTGGATTGTTTCTGGTTGGAGAACATCGCCAACTACTAGTTCGGCTTCTTGGGGAAGAATTTCTCTGGCTTTGGAGAGATCTCGAACAAGAGCTTTGACAGCAATGTTTCTGTTGACTAGTTCTTTGACAATTCTTTGTCCTGTTTCTCCTGTAGCCCCAACTACTAATGCTTGCATAACTTTCTAGCTTCCGACTTATTAAATTAAAATGACTCTAGTTAACAATTCTTTACCTAGATCTTAGTTAATTTATCAATACAGACCAACTATTAGAGATTTATTTGGAGATTTCATGCAGTCTCAATTCATTAAGAACCGTCGAAATAACTGGTCAAATACCAACGAAAACGAAAAATCTTCTCTGAGGGCAACTAATCTTTGCCCTCCAGAAAAATCCTTTGTCTTTGAAGGTTATTTTGAAGGCTGCATGGAGATGTATAGCGATGTTGATACTGTTGCTAACTATTTTAACGCCCATGAAGGTTGGTTTGCTCGCTGCGCCCAACCAATGAAGACACAACCTCTGGGTAATAACGGTTATGTTTTAGTAGTCGGTCGTTTTGGTTCTTTTGGCTACGAAGTTGAACCGAAGATAGCTGTAGTTCTTCAGCCTCCTGTAGAAAGATTGTACTTGATGCATACCATTCCAGTTCCAGACGCAGAACCTGCTGGCTATGACGTTAACTATCAAGCTTCAATGGAATTAACGGAAATTCCTATCTCAGCTTCAGAGTTTGCGATTAAATCTTTCGCTCGACAAAGTTCCTCTCAACTACCACCCCTAATTACCAGAGTAGAATGGCAACTAGAGTTAACTGTAACCGTACAATTTCCCAAATTTATTTATAAGTTACCGACATCTTTAATCCAAACTACTGGCGATCACGCCCTAGGTCAAATCGTGCGCCAAATTTCTCCTCGTTTAACTCATAAAGTACAAAAAGACTTTCATTCGCGCCATCAATTACCAATACCAGCTAAAAATAGCATCCGCTTCGAGAAAATCGATCCAGTTGATTCTAAAGTATCAGAGTTGATGTCAGCTTAGAGAAGTCAGAAAATAACTAGGGAGTAGGAAGTAGGAAGCCAGAAGTCAGAAGTCAGAAGTAAACAACTTATTACTCATTACTCATTACTTCTTCCCCTGCTCCCTGCTCCCTGCTCCCTGCTTCCCAGTTTAAGACATTCTTTCGATAATTCTTTGCATAATTTGCATTCCTGAAACTGCTTGCCAGCCAAATAAACCGACTAAAATCATATTTAAGAAAATATGGGTATAACGCGCCATGTCGCTGCCTTTTTGCATGTAAGGAACTAGGGATGCAGAGGTGGCGATAATGCCTGTCATACCCAATCCTGCGAGTAGGTGAGGTGCAACAAATAACTTACCATTGTTGATATAAGTGACACCCATACCGCCGATCGTGCCTAAAACCATCAAAGATAAGAGAATAGAACCGATTTGATGGTGTTTGAGGGTAAAATTCTGTTTAATTAGTTTTTTTCTGAGATCTTTATCCGCATTACGAGTACGACGAATTTGGATCCCAGAGTATAAAGCATAGAGAGTAGCTGCTAATAGCACCCACATGAGGATGGGATGACCAAACTGCGACCATGTTTTTACTGCTTCAGGAATTTCAAAGTTCATAGTGTTTTCCTCTGTCTAGTTTACAAAACTTAAATCTTTATAAAAATTAACTTAACACAAGAACTAGGATCGGTTATGAGTGAACAGTAGAGGGTTATTTGCTATCAACTTTTCTGTTATGACCGATCGGCTAGATTTTCTTTTGCTTCAAGCTGCTCAAATTGGCGATCTCGATCGCGTCAAACAATTAATTGAGGATGGCGCAGATGTAAATATTGGCGATCGCTACAATAATACTGCTTTAATCTATGCAGCTCAAAACGGCTACACTGAGATAGTGAAATTACTTGTGGCAGCAGGAGCAGCGATCGAGCATCAAAACCATCCTCATAAAATTAATGCCTTAATGCTAGCGGCTACTGCCAATCACTTCGATACAGTCAAAATTTTGCTCGATGCGGGGGCAAATGTTAACGCTACCAATGATGATGGCACTCCTGCGTTGACGATCGCCGCCTATAAGGGAAATCTGCAAATAGTCAATCTCTTGTTAGCTGCTGGTGCTAAGGTTAATCTTCAGGATAAGGATGGAGATACAGCTTTAACAATTGCAGTGACTGGCGATCGGCTTGAAATTGTTGAGGCTTTGCTAGCAGCAGGTGCAGATGTTGATGCTGGTGAGAATCTTTTAACTCTAGCGGTTCGGGCGGGTAGTGTCAAAACTGTAGATTTTCTATTAGCAAGAGATTGCAAAATCGAAGCAAATCTTTTACGCCAAGCAGTTGAAATCGAAAATCTGGCGATCGTTAAGGCTTTAATTAATAAGGGAATTAACGTTAACCAACGCGATCGGGACGGAGAAACAGCTTTAACGGTTGCAGCAGAAAAAGGTAATTTAGCTATATTACAGACATTACTGCAAGCTGGTGCCGATCTTAACTCGTCAGCAAGTGCAGGGGAAACGCCTTTAATTATTGCTACTACCAATGGTTATACAGAATTGGTAAAAGAATTAATTAAAGCTGGTGCTAATCTTAATTTAAGAGAACAAAATGGCGATCGAGCTTTACATCTTGCTGCGATTGAAGGCGATCGAGATATAGTATTAGCACTATTGCAAGCTGATGCTGATGTTAAC
This sequence comes from uncultured bacterium, assembly GCA_964548905.1. GTDB lineage: Bacteria > Cyanobacteriota > Cyanobacteriia > Cyanobacteriales > Xenococcaceae > CAZJTL01. The sequence goes on from CAZJTL010000016.1 coordinate 21,440, forward strand.
GCTCAAAATGATTTGGGAGATACCGCTTTAATTTTAGCTGTCTTACACGATCGCCTGGAAATTACTCAATTACTTTTAGAACATAAAGCCGATCTTAATTTAGCTAATGAAGAAGGGACAGCATTAACTATTGCAGTATCTCAGGGATTGGTAGATCTAGTGAAAATTCTCTTAGCAGCAGGTGCAGATCCTAATTCTCGCTTTAATGATGGCAAAACTGTATTGATGAAAGCAAGCGACCGCGGCAATGTAGAAATTATGCAAGCTTTAATCGATGCTGGTGCAGATGTTAATTTGCTGGATAATTACGATGCAACAGCGCTAATGTGGGCAAGTCATCGCGGTTATGTAGATGCAGTTAAGGTGTTATTGGAGACTAATTGTGTCGAACTCGATCGTCAAAATAAGGGGGGTTATACGGCTTTAAAGTTAGCTGAATTCAATCAATATCCTGAGATTGTCGATTTATTGAAACAAACTCAAAAATAGTTAACGGGGTATAGGGATTAGGGATTAGGGATTAGGGGAGGCGTGGATGTTTCTCATCGCTCAACGATCGCACCTTTGTAGATGGGATATTTTCCAAAAATTCCTAAACTAGATAACTGAACTTTAAATTGTCGATCGCCTTGCTTAAACTCGAAGTTTTCTGATTTTTCTTCTGGTAAACTACAAGGACTATGAGGATAACAAATATAAATAAATTCCGATCGCTCCTGTTGAAGTAAAGCTTTGCTGAATTGAATTATTTTTTGACTGGTTTCAGCTTTAAAAAATATTTTTTGGCGATCGAATGATGCTTCTAAAGCTTGAGCAGCTAATTGATGGGAAACAACAATTAAATCATGTTTATCTGCTCTTAAAAATTGGACTGCTGGTAAAATTTTTTGATAGTTACTCTTTAAATAATCTGTAGCTGCAAAAGTATTCTTATTGATGCCTGCAATTAAACAGATAACAATGATTACTGCGATTGCAAGTTTCCCAAGTTGAATATTATTCTCTTGCCTCTTGCCTCTTGCCTCTTGCCTACCTTCACCTATGATGGTGAAATTTGTTTCATCTCTAAAAATACGATCGAATATTTTAGCTGCAAGTAAAGTAATAATGGGAATTAAAATTAATAAAAATCTTGCTCCCCATTGTTTTCCACCTGCGATCGAGCCTGCTGTACCGATAGGAACTAGTAAAGAAACACCAACAATAAAGGCAAAACAAATGAGATAAACAGCGATTTCATACAAATTGAGATTTAAAATTTGGTAGCGAGGTAACTGTTGGTTAAAATAACCGACAATTTTATAGATTAAAAATATTAGTAAAAATAAAATTCCCAAGAAAGTACCACAATAATATTGATAAATTGCTATGCTTAGACCTGTAAAATTATTCCAAGCATCTATTAATTTTTGGGATAAAGAAACTTTTTCGACTACTTGAATGGCATGAATTCCTAAAGGATGATTGTAAATTAATTTATTGCAGAAAAAAAATAAACCTACTGTCGCGATCGCACTGAAAACTAAAATTTCTCTGTTTTTAGTAAATAAAAGTGAATGATAGAGTTTAAGATTATATTTTTCGCTAAAGCTTCGATCGCCGATCTTAGAAAGAAGAAAAAATGAATATACCAAAGCAATTAAAATAGCGATCGCGCATAAAAACTCTGGTCTAAACCATGCTGAAAAACCGATTAAAGAGCCAGCAGCAACCACTTTTTGCCACAAAAATCGTTCTTTTTGGCGATTAATTAATAAAATAGCTATCCCAGAAAAACAAAGAGCAACTGCTAAACTATGCTCCCAATACATAGCGCTATAAATAGTTAATGGTGAAGCAAAAATAAGAGCAATTAAAGCACAGGCAGTAATAATATCTTTAAAATGAAAATTTTGACAAACAAAATAAAAAATCAACCAAATTAGCCAAGTAGAAACTAAAGGAACAAAATATAAACCTCTGTAGTCAAAAAGAGTTTGAAAAGGCGCTGTGACTAAAGGAAAAGTAAAAGGAAAAGTAATAAAATATTTGCTATTTAATTGATAAACAAAAGGAGGCTCGTAAGCATATAAACCATTGTCCCAAACCTGACGCACCCATTCTGGTACTGGCAGGATTAAATCGAAATGAAAAATACCAGCACTTAATTGTTGTGCCAGTAGCGCTTTTAGTCCTGCATCTCCACTAAAATAAACTCGATCGGGAATTTGCCATTGCAAATACAATGAAAATAAAATTCCGATTAGGATAGTTAATAAAGAAAACGGATATTTGGTTAGTTTCATTCAAGCAAAGCGATCGCAAACAAAAATAATGAATAATATTGAGGCTATTCTGGACGAAGCTAACAGAGGTGAAGACATCTCGGTAGCAAAAGGATTAATTCTGCTTCAACAAAAAGAACCAGAAGTTATCGAGGCTATTCGTCAGACAGCCAATTCACTAAGAGAGCAACAAGTAGGCAATACTGTTACTTATGTAATCAACCGCAATATTAACTTCACTAATATCTGTGAGCAACATTGCAGTTTTTGCGCCTTTCGTCGCGATGCAGGGGAAGAAGGTGCTTTTTGGTTAGACAAGCAACAAATTTTTGAAAAAACTTTAGATGCAATCCAAAAAAACGCGACAGAGATTTGTATGCAGGGAGGTTTAAACCCCACTGCCAAAATAAATGGCAGTTCTTTAGCTTATTATTTGCAATTAGTAGAGACAATTAAAAGCGAATTTCCTCAGCTACATTTACATGCTTTTTCACCCCAAGAAATCCAATTTATTGCCAGGGAAGATCGCCTTAGCTACAAAGAAGTAATTACTGCGCTAAAGGAGGCTGGTGTTGATTCTATGCCAGGAACCGCAGCAGAAATTTTAGACGATCGCATCAGAAAAATAATTTGTCCAGAAAAAATAGACTCCGCTACATGGCTGAATATTGTTAGTATTGCTCATAGCTTGGGAATGCCAACCACTAGCACCATGCTATCAGGTCATATCGAAACACCACAGCAACAAATCGAACATTTAGCTAAACTGCGATCGCTTCAACAAACTTCTCTAGCTAAAAATTATGCTGCTAGAATTACGGAGTTTATTATTCTTCCCTTCGTGGGAGAAGATGCACCCAAACCCCTCAAAAATAGAGTAGGCAGAGATCAGCCGATCTTAGCTGATACTCTACTTTTAACCGCAGTAGCGCGGATTTTTTTGGGTAACTGGATTGCCAACCATCAACCCAGTTGGGTAAAACTGGGATTGCCAGGTGCAACAGAAGCTCTCCAATGGGGTTGTAACGATTTAGGTGGCACTCTTATGGAAGAGCATATTACTACTATGGCGGGAGCCAAAGGGGGAACATTTATGGAGGTAGAGACATTAAAACAAGCGATTTGCTCGATCGCTCGTCCCTTTCAACAAAGGAATACTATTTACGACAAATTAACCTAGACAGAAACCCAATCTAAAGATATTTTAAGATTGACTTGTAAATTTAAAAAACTGAGTTAAATGAGAATTTTAGTCACCGGTGGCGCAGGTTTTATCGGTTCTCATCTGATCGATCGCTTGATGGCAGAGGGAAACGAAGTCCTATGTTTAGATAATTTTTATACAGGTCACAAAAGAAACATAACCAAATGGTTAGGTAATCCTTACTTTGAATTGATTCGTCATGATATTACCGAACCAATTCGTTTAGAAGTAGATCAAATTTATCATCTTGCTTGTCCTGCTTCTCCCATTCACTATCAGTTTAATCCAGTTAAGACGGTTAAAACTAATGTGATGGGAACGCTAAACATGCTCGGTTTAGCCAAAAGGGTAAGAGCAAGATTTTTTCTGGCTTCTACTTCTGAAGTTTATGGCGATCCAGACGTTCATCCCCAACCAGAAGAATATCGCGGTAATGTCAATTGTATCGGTATTCGCTCCTGTTATGACGAAGGTAAGCGTATGGCTGAAACCTTAGCTTTTGACTACTACCGAGATAACCATGTCGATATTCGCGTCGCTAGGATCTTTAATACTTATGGGCCGAGAATGCTCGAAAATGATGGTCGAGTAGTCAGTAATTTTATCGTGCAAGCTTTGCGCGGTGAGCCTCTAACCATCTATGGCGATGGTTCGCAAACTCGCAGTTTTTGCTACGTCTCAGACTTAGTAGACGGTTTTATTCGTTTGATGAATGGTGACTATATCGGACCAGTTAACCTAGGCAATCCAGGTGAGTATACAATTCTACAATTAGCTCAGACTATACAAGATATGGTGAATCCTGATGCCCAGTTAGTTTACAAGCCTTTACCTCAAGACGATCCCAAACAGAGACAACCTGATATTACTAAAGCAAAAACTTATCTTGGCTGGGAACCAACCATTCCTTTACGAGACGGGTTAAAACTGACTATAGAAGATTTTCGCGATCGAATTCAAGGTAAAGGCTAATAGCTAATGGCTATTAGAAAATTACTACTCTCTGACAATAATATAGACAAAGTATCGAGGATCAAACTTTATGCGCGTTTGTGTGATTGGCACTGGTTATGTTGGTTTAGTTACAGGCGTTTGCTTGGCACATATTGGACATCATGTAATTTGTATAGATAATAACGAAGAGAAAGTTAAACTAATGAAATCGGGACAATCCCCCATTTATGAACCAGGATTGTCTGAGCTAATGCAATCTTCTGCTGCTTCTGGAAGATTAGAATTTACCTCCGATATCGCTGCTGGTGTCAAACACGGCGAAATTCTCTTTATTGCTGTAGGAACTCCGCCTCTACCTACAGGAGAAAGTGATACCCGCTACGTTGAAGCAGTTGCGCGTGGGATTGGCGAACATCTCGATAGCAGTTACAAGGTAATTGTGAATAAGTCAACAGTGCCAATTGGTTCTGGAGACTGGGTAAGAATGATCGTCCTCGATGGTATCGCCGAACGCCAGAAATCTCTTGTGCCTGCTGGTGGTAGTATTACTACTTCTGAAGAAGTTACAGCTAACTTTGATGTAGTTAGTAACCCCGAATTTTTGCGCGAAGGAAGTGCAGTTTTTGATACTTTCAACCCTGATCGCATTGTCTTGGGTAGTAATGGCGCTAAGGCGATCGAAATGATGAAGGAACTCTATAAGCCACTAGTCGATCGCAAATTTGCTGACGATCCATCTTTACCTCCAGTTCCAGTGGTAGTAACAGATTTATCTTCTGCGGAAATGATTAAATATGCAGCTAATGCTTTCTTAGCTACTAAAATTAGTTTTATTAATGAAGTTGCCAATATTTGCGATCGCGTCGGTGCTGATGTTACCCAAGTTGCCAAAGGTATCGGTCTAGATTCTCGGATTGGCAGTAAATTCTTACAAGCTGGTATTGGTTGGGGAGGTTCTTGTTTCCCCAAAGATGTTTCTGCTTTGATTCATACTGCGGATGACTACGGTTACGATGCTGAATTAATGAAATCGGCTGTCAATGTAAACCAACGTCAACGTGTAATTGCGATCGAAAAATTGCAGCACGAATTGAAAATTCTTAAAGGTAAAACAGTTGGTTTGTTAGGTTTAACCTTTAAACCAGATACCGACGATATGCGCGATGCACCTGCTCTAATAATTATCGAGCAACTCAATCGTCTTGGTGCTAAAGTGAAAGCCTACGATCCGATCGTCTCTCAATCTGGTTTGAGTCACGGTTTATCTGGAGTAATTATTGAAACCAATCCAGAAATGCTCGCTGACGGTTGCGATGCTCTAGTCTTAGTTACAGACTGGCAAGAATTCTTAAAGCTTGATTTTGCCAAAATGTCCAAGCGCATGACCAATCCAGTAATTATCGATGGTCGTAATTTCCTCGATCGCGAAGTTGTCGAACAAGCTGGTATTCGTTACGTAGGTATCGGTCGATAACAGGGAGCACAGGGAGTAGGCAGCAGGCAGCAGAAGGCAGAAGGCAGGAGGCAGCAGGCAGGAGGAAGTTTTTTACTCATTACTCATTACTCATTATTCATTACTTCTCCCCCTCTCCCCTGCTCCCTAATCCCTAATCCCTAATCCCTAACCCCTAACCCCTATTAAATAAAAATCTGACTTGCAGGATAAAAATTTAGATTTTTTATCCTGTATTTTTTTGGTAATTAAATTATAAATTTAGTTTCGAGCGCGATCGAAATTAAATAATTGTGTGTTAACTATGAGCAAATTCTGTATAACCAATGCCAACTAGATTATGTCGATCGATAAAATTATTAGGAAAAATTCTTACGTAGTCGAAATTAGTATAGTTATCCTGTTAGTTTTAGTGACCGTATTCATCAATTTGAGAATGATCCGAGATGGGATCAATGGCATGATCGATCTCAAATGGCACATTGCTTGGATTCAACATTTTTCCAAACAACTTGCGGAAGGAATTTGGTATCCTAGATGGCTTTCTGGCACAAATTACGGTTATGGCAGTCCTACTTTCGTTTTCTATCCACCCTTAGTCTACTATTTTGCTTCACTGCTTAAATTTAGTGGACTAAGTATGGAGCAGGTTATTATTTTTCTGTTTTCTTTAGGACTATTTTTATCAGGTTTAAACTTTTATATTTTTGGACGCGATCGCTGGGGAGCCATACCTTCTTTTGTAGGCGCATTAATTTATATGAGCGCTCCTTATATGGCTTTTGATGTCTACTGGAGAGGAGGTATTGCTTCTTTATTTGCACAGGCATTGATTCCTCTAGGTTGGTGGTTGACTGACAAAGCTCTTGTCCAAGGAAACTCAAAATGGAGAGTTGGAGTTGCTCTGTTTTGGACAACAATTGCCCTAACTCACATACCCAGTCTACTCATTTGTACAATTGCGTGGCTAATTTATGTCTTAGTTTGTCTGTCGATTCGACCTTGGAAGAATGTAGTAGCAGTTCTAGTATCTGCGGGAATTGGTTTAGGCATAGCATCATTTTATTTAGTACCAGCGATTCTAGAAAAAGTTTTCGTTAGCACTGAAGTTATGAAAACTATGTTTGGAGAGTTTCATAACTATATGTTTGGTAGTAGCTTGTTGCCTTTGTTCTCTTTGGAGATTAACAAATTCTTTCTTCCCAAGAATGTATATAATATGTCCTATCTTTTTACGCACCAATCTTTAGTAATTATTGTGTTCACAATTATTGCTTTAGTATTGTGCGATCGAGCAATTGTTAGGGAAACAAGATCTTGGTTTGCTTTTGCTGCTTTGATGGTATTTCTGATGCTTCCTTTATCTGCACCAATTTGGGAAGCTAGTTCGACCTTACAAATGCTTCAATTTCCTTGGCGATTTTTACAGATTTATTTGTTTATAGCAGCCGCTTTAGGTGGAGTAGCTGTGAATGGGGTAATGAAGTTAAAATGGCGCTCTAAACTATTAGTAGCAATGTCGATCGCGCTGATTATTTTATCTAATTTTTGGTATTTCTATAAGCTTTCTCGTCAGTTCACAGCTCTTGGTAATCCTGGTAAAGCCAATCTTGAGCTGATGCCAGATATTGTTTACATTAAACGAGTATTAAACGATCCCTTCACAGATAAACTCTTAGATGTGCCAGAGTATCGTCCTCAAATTCCAGGTAGTAAATCTCCTCCAGAACCTGTAATTAAACAATCTCCAGTTAATCTTGTTAGCGGACAGGCAGAAGTTGCGATCGATAAATGGGGTAGTTATCAAAGAATTCTCAAAATAAAAGTTCAACAAACTTCTACGATCGGACTCAGAACTTATTACTATCCAGCTTGGCATTTATACGTCAACGATCGGTCTCATCCAATTGAGATGTCCAATGATGGAACCATGCAATTCCAATTAGAACCTGGTATCTATGCAGTAGAGCTTAATTATCAGTGGACTTCAGCTTTTAAAAGCGGAATTCTTCTTAGTATTGTGAGTATATTTGCTCTTATTTTGTCGTCGATGACAAACCTAAATAAACGCTTTTTTTATCTCAAGCAACGGCAAGTTTGAGCTAAGTAGAACTACTTAATTAAACACAAAATAGATTAAGTTGCTAGTAATGGCTAAAGCCATTATTACAAGTGCATTTTTCAACCCTAAAAGGTTGACTACAAACTTTATTTTATCTAGGTTGAGCTACTTATCAGCAGTAGGGACAATCTTTTATGGTTGCCCTCTCAGCGTGTCAGCTATCAGTTATCAGTTATCAGCAAAAAAAGGGAACAGGAAACAGATGATTAGTGTCTATTTGCTGAAGGCTATGAACAATAAGCTATGAACCATGAACTATCAAAAAAATAAGTTCACACATGAAATAAGATCGCTATATTTAGTTGAACTAAGTATAGTTACACTTCTATTTTTAGTGACTTTATTCATCAATTTGAGAATGATCAGAGATGGTATCAACGGCATGATCGATCTCAAATGGCATATTACATGGATTCAACATTTTTCCAAACAACTTGCGGAAGGAATTTGGTATCCTCGCTGGCTTGCTGGAACAAATTACGGTTATGGAAGTCCTACTTTTGTCTTTTATCCACCCTTAGTCTACTATTTTGCTTCACTGCTTAAATTTAGTGGATTAAGTATGGAGCAGGTTATTATTGTTCTGTTTTCTTTGGGACTATTTTTATCAGGTTTGAGCTTTTATATTTTTGGACGCGATCGTTGGGGAGTTATTCCTTCTTGTGTAGGAGCATTAACTTATATGAGCGCTCCTTATCTAGCTTTTGATGTCTACTATAGAGGTGGTGTTGCATCCATATTTGTTCAAGCATTGATTCCCATGGGTTGGTGGCTGACTGACAAAGCTATCGATCGAGCAAGCTCAAAATGGAGAGTTGGGGTTGCTTTGTTTTGGACGATACTTGCCTTAACTCATGTACCAAGTTTGCTACTTTGTGGAATTATTTGGTTATTTTATACTTTACTTTTTCTCCTCAATCGACCTTGGAAAAATATAGTAGCAGTTCTTGTATCTGCGGGAATTGGTGTAGGTATCGCCTCGTTCTTTTTATTACCAGCAATCCTAGAGAAAGCTTTTGTTAACACCAAAGTAATGACAACTATGTTTGGAAGTTTCCATAACTATATGTTTGGTGGTGGCTTACCTCTGCTCTCTTTGGAGATTAATAAATTTTTTATTGGTGATACTCCACTATATAACTGGTCTTATCTCTTCACACATCAATCCTCAGTAATTATTATTTTCACTGTTATTGCCTTAGTATCGCGTGACAGAGAAGTTGTTAGGGAAACAAGATCTTGGGTTGCTATTGCTATTCTGATGGCATTTCTGATGCTTCCTTTATCTACACCAATTTGGGAAGCTAGTTCGACCTTACAAATGCTTCAGTTTCCTTGGCGATTTTTACAGATTTATTTGTTGGCAGCAGCAGCTATATGTGGAGTAGCGGTCAATGGGGTAATGAAGTTAAAATTGCGCTTCAAACTATTAGTGGGTTTGATTGTCACGATAATTATTTTGTCTAATTTTTGGTACTTCTATCGACTCTCTCGCCAATTCACAACTCTTGGTAATCCTGGTCAAGCCAATCTTGAAAGTATTCCATATATTAACTACATTCAACAAACACTCAAAGATCCCTATACAGATAAACTAATAGATGTACCAGAATATCGTCCTCAAATTCCAGGGCGTAAATCTTCTCCAGAACCTGTACTTGGACAACTTCAAGTTAATCTTGTTAGCGGACAGGCAGAAATTGCGATCGATAAATGGGGTAGTTATCAAAGAATCCTCAAGATAAAAGTTCAACAAACTTCTACGATCGGACTCAGAACTTATTACTATCCAGCTTGGCATTTATACGTCAACGATCGGTCTCATCCAATTGAGATGTCCAATGATGGAACCATGCAATTCCAATTAGAACCTGGTATCTATGCAGTAGAGCTTAATTATCAGTGGACTTCAGCTTTTAAAAGCGGAATTCTTCTTAGTATTGTCAGTATATTTGCTCTTATTTTATCGTCGATGACAAACCTGAATAAACGCTTTTTTTATTCCAAACAAAGGCAAGTTTGAGCTATCAGCTATGAATAACGATCGATGAACTATGAACGACCAAAAAAATGAAATAGGATCGCTATATTTGATTGAAATAAGTATAGTTGCAGTTCTACTTTTAGCAACTATAGTCATCAACTTGAGGATGATCCGTGATGGGATCAATGGCATGACCGATCTCAAATGGCACATTACTTGGCTGCAACATTTTTCTAAACAACTTGCGGAAGGTATTTGGTATCCTCGATGGCTAGCTGGAACAAATTATGGTTATGGTAGTCCTACTTTTGTTTTCTATCCACCTCTGGTTTATTATCTAGGCTCGCTACTCAAATTTGTTGGATTTAATATCGAACAAACTATTGTTATTCTTTTCTCAATAGCTTTATTTTTATCAGGCTTAAACTTTTATATTTTTGGGCGCGATCGCTGGGGAAACATGCCTTCTTTGGTAGGAGCATTAGCTTATATGAGCGCTCCTTACATAGCTTTTAATCTTTATTGGGTATCGAGTATTTCTGTTGCTTTTGGTATAGCATTGATTCCTTTGGGTTGGTATGTTACAGATAAAGCTCTCGATCGCCCCAAATGGAGAGTTGGAGTTGCACTATTTTGGACAATACTTGCCCTAACTCATTTACCAACCTTACTGCTTTGTGCAATTATTTGGCTATTCTATACTTTGTTCTTTTTACTCGATCGCCCCTGGAAAAATATAATAAGTACTTTAATTTTTGCAGGAATTGGTTTGGGAATAGCATCGTTTTTCTTATTACCAGCAATTCTCGAACAGCCTTTAATTGATATAGAGTTTATGAAAGAGGTGATTGGAGAAATTAAAAACGGTATGTTTGGAGGAGGATTGCCTCTAATTCCTTCACACTTCGATCTATCTTTATCCCATGTTTTTTTTCAACAATCATTAGCAATAATTGTATTAACAATCATCGCTTTCTCGTTCAGTATTCAAGATAAATTACTCATCCAAGAGATTGGTAAATGGTTCGCTTTTACTTTAGTCTTAGCATTTTTGATGAGCCACTTATCTCTACCAATTTGGCAAGATAGTGAAACTCTACAAAAAGTACAAGCTCCATTTAGATTGCTCAATCTTTTTTCCTTTGCTGGAGCTTCTTTATGTGCAGTAGCAACCTATGTAATTATCAAGTGGCGATCGCGTTTCCAATACTTTTTTCTCTTAATAATTATAGGAATTTTATTATTAAATACCAGCTATAGTTATAAACTATCTCGCCAATTTCCCACAATTAATAAACCAGGAAGAGCAAATCTTGAATCTCTCGAAGCTGTAAAAAAAGCACTTTATCAACCTTATACAGATGAACTAATCGATGTTGGAGAGTATCGTCCTGTTATTAAAAAGGGTATTCCTTCTCCAGATCCTGCGATCGGCAGACCAAAAATTTCTCTAGTAAATGGTCAAGCAGATATTAAAATTGAAAATTGGGGTAGCTATCAAAGAAATTTTCAAATAACAACAGCAGCAACATCGACTTTAAGAATAAGAACTTATGCTTATCCTGCTTGGCATTTGTATGTAAATAAGAAATCTTATCCTATTAATATTTCTGACGAAGGAACAATAGAGTTTACCCTAAAGCCAGGTTCTTACCATGTCGAGCTAGTCTATCAGTGGACTAAAGCTTTTACGATCGGGATAGCTTTAAGTATTTTAAGTTTATTACTTTTGGTAATATTAAACGGACATTTCGCAGGTAGGTTAACAAATTAAATAATATTTTTGGCAAGCGTTCCCAAAAAAGCGTAAAATCCACAGACGAACATCGGTGAGATTAGAAACTTGTGGTTGATGATTGAGATAAACCAGATGAACGGACTGATTTACTCCTTTGCTTCTAAAATTTCTGTGCCATCATATATCGATATATGATGCTCTACAGACAATAAAGCGGTGAATCGCATTCGCCGCAACGTCCGCCTCAATCTTTTTCAAATTCTTGAGATTTAAACTTTAAGGTTCGACAGTTTTCTGTAACTATACTAATTACACGCTCTGGTATTCCTTCTGAAACTTCGGCACTAATCTCTAGGGTAATTTGAACATTAGCTCCAACTAGACTGGTTAAATGTTGCAGTATCTCTTCAGCTATTTGAGAAGCATCCTTGGTTAGGCGAAGAGAATTTAATTCTACCGAGCCATAAAAACGTTTTTTAACCGAAGGTTTAGGTGTTATAACATCGACATTAGGTTCGGGTAGAGATTGGTAATCTGCTGATTCTTCCCTAACAATATTAGGTTTACTCGATGTTGAAGTAGTTGTTTGTTGGGGTTTTTTCTCTTCTAGTTCGCGATCGATTTGCTGTTGGGCGATATCTGGTTTTACTATTAAACTCTGGCTGCTTAAAGTAGTCGTAATATGTTCGCAAACTTTTAGATCGAGATACCGTTGTTTGATTTCATCCCAACCCGTAGCATAGGCAAAATTCTCTTTCCAGAGTAAATTGCTAACACCTTCAGCGATCGCATTGAGTAAAACTTGTTCGTTTTTGAGTCGAGGTAAATAAAGATAGTTGGTTAGATATTTCCAAAGTGTTTTTAGATCGATGTGGTTGCTATTTTTCCAAACATAATCGTTAAGAACTCTTAGAGTTAGAGTAGATGCAGCGTAGTTAATAATCAAATGTTCTTCGTGAATTAACTTACGACTAGCCTGTAGAATTGGAGAATCTTTTCCTTGAATTTTATATTCTTCCCATTCGATCGCGCCTTGAGAGTCAGGTTGTGTAGGTATTAACAGCCATTGATAAGCCTCTCGAAGTAACATCTCTACTGTTTCATCAGACTCTTTTCGCTTGGATGTTGCTTGTTTACTTTGGGAAGCATCAAGGTTGAGAACTTCTTTGTCTTCTATAATCCATTCCCAAGCTAAATATTGACTAACCCAATTGGTTAAATTTTCTAATTTAATGCGATCGACTGCAAGAAATACGAGTAAGTTTTTACAATAGCGAGGTGATGCACCTCTGGAGTTAAGAATGTCTTCGACTCGTTCCAAAGCGCTACTATCTTTAGATTTACTGCTATGAGAATCTTTGGGATGTAAGATTACCAAGCCAATGCCTAAGTTTTCATCGTCAGGAACGTCAGCAGAAGAACCAGGGGCTATATGAATTCGTGCAAATTCTCCTTTCTGCTTGTCGCTTTTGAGTCGTTTAATAATCTCTTCCCAAACCCTTTCTTCTTGAATTTGGGTAGCGCGATCGATTGCAGTACGGGTAACATTGGGTTGAGTGGAAATCCAATAGCGATCGCTGTTATCGACGTAAAGATAAGTAGCTTGATTGGTAAGACGACGTAAAGCATCCCCAAAGATAGCAACATTTTCTCCTGGTTGAGTACAACCGAGTTTAATTCTGCGAATATCTAAACCGCGATTAGCTGCTTTCTGTAAAGGTGCGGAACCTAGATAAATAGTACGAGTAACGCGACGACAAGCAGAATAACGCCCTAAATTTTGGTTTTGTCCGTCTATTTCAACAGGAAGAGAGTTAGTTCCATCTACATCTTTATCGATAATTGGTAGCCAATGATCGTCAAGATAGCGAGTTAATTCTGATTGAACTTGACCATCAGCCATCGGTACGTTAGCAGGTAAGATCATCAAATTTTTATCATTTTCTTGCCAGAGATAGCGAATTACTTTCGCCATTAAGCGAAGTACGCCACGAGTACGTTGAAACTTATCTAAACTCGACCAATCGCTGTAGAGGCGATCGAATAGTTCGGGATGAATGGGATAAGCATCTTTAAGTCTTCGTTCGTAGTCTTTTTCACGGCATTCTGAAGGAAATTCTTGCACTTGGTCGCGATACATTTGACTGAAAGCACGAATAGCGACATCACGCGCAGTAAATAAACTTGGGTCGGTAATATCTTTAAAAAGACGACGGCGAACTATGTGAAAGCTTTCTTCTGCATTAGCTGGTCGCCAAGGAGATTCTACCCTACCGATCGCATTTTTGAGACGATTGAGGGCTTCTTTACCGCGATCGCCACCAATTTCGATATCAGAAGCAGGAATACTTACTACTAATAAAGCGCGATCGGCATTTTTGGCAGATTCAGCGATCGTCTGGGCAAAGGTAAAGTGAGTGTCGAAATCTCCAGCAGGAATATCTTTCCTTTCATGTAGTTGACGTGCATAGGCAACCCATTCATCTATTAAGATTAAACAAGGTGAGTAGCGATTGAATAGTTCTTTCAGAACGTCTCCAGGATTAGTAGAGGTTTTATCTGCTTCTCTGACCATTTCATAGCCTTCTTTACCTCCCAATTGATATGCAATTTCACCCCAAAGAGTTTTGACTACCGTGCCATCTTTTTTCTTGTGGGTAGTACCAGGAGAGATTTTATTACCTACTATGACTGCAACTTTAACGTCTTGAGGTGGATTATCCACGCCAGCATCAGCAAAAATAGGTTCGCATCCTGGTAAATCTTTGGCAGAAACACCAAAACAGAGATGATACAGGGCTAACATGGCGTGAGTTTTACCACCACCGAAGTTAGTTTGTAATTCGATTACTGGATCGCCTCCTTTGCCACTGAGACGAATTAAAGCGTTTGTGAGTAATTGTTTGAGTCCTTCGGTTAGATAGGTACGACGGAAAAATTCTGTAGGATCGCGGTATTCGTCAGAACCTTCATCTAAGTGAACTTGCCATAAATCGGCGGCGAATTCTGCTTCTTGGTAGCGTCCAGAAGCAACATCATCGTGGGGAGTAACAATTTCTCGCCAAGGCTTCAAACTACTTTGAAGATTGCTTTCTATAGCTGTATTGGCTGCTTTACGAGTTTCATGGCGGGCTTGTTCTTCAAAGCGAAGACGCAATAGTTCTTGTTTCTGCTTTTCTACAATATCGGCTTGAGGCGCAGAAATAGCGGTAAGCAATCGAGATATGCTATCTAAAGCACGATAAGCATCGTCTGTAGAGAAATTACGACCGTGCGCCCAATCATTACGAAGAACTTTTAATTCGCCGACGATATTTTTTTCTGCATTTCCCAGAGTTTTAGCAAACACAGTACGCCATTCACCATAAATGACATTAAGTAAATCTGCGACATCTTCTTGGAGTCTTTGAGCAATACTACGTTTGAGATTGCGGTCTTCACAAAGATGACTACTCGCTTGTTTTTCCCAATATTTATTATGAATTGAAAGCATTTCTCGTTCGACAAAAGGATATAAACCATCTCGAAGAAGATCTAATGCTCTACCTATTCTTTCTTTGTTAGTAATTGCCATTGGGAAACTCTGGTATACATATATCTAGAGTTCCCCAATATTAAGTAAAAATTAAATTAAACATTAATTCTTAATTGTGATTTCGATCGAGTTATTGTTAAAAACAAAAAATTATATCGGTATCGATAGATACAAGTAATACAGAACGGTACACTGAATTACTCGAAAGCAGACGAGTCACCAGAATTTATCTGGATGAGTTAGCAGCAAATTCATCTGAGTCTGTGGGTATTGCTTCAATTAAGTTGATAGTTGCTGACGAAGAAGCAGCGATAGAACAAGGGAGGTCTTTGATTGCTAAAATTAGAAGCGAAAGCGAAGATGAATTTCAAGAAAGAGAATTACTAGATTTAATCAAAGCAATATTAGTCTATAAATTACCAGAAACCAGTCGCAGGGAGATAGAAGAAATGTTTAATTTGAGTGATTTAAAAAATACCAGAGTTTACCAAGAAGCTTTGGAAGAAGGAAGAGAAGAAGGGAGACAACAAGGAGAGTTACAGGGTAAATTAGCATCTGTACCATTTATGCTGTCTTTAGGCGCGACGGTGGAACAGATAGCAGAGGCGTTGGGTTTAGACGTAGAACAAGTTCGTCAAGTAATGCAGCAACAAGCAGACCGCGATCGAAATCCATAAAAGTTTTGGATTAAATAACTAAATTACTTTTTGCGTAATTTTGCCTCATCTTGAGGACAACAAGCCTGCATAAGTTGTTCATCCCTTTCTTCCCGCATTTGGTGGATAATTTCAGTTACAGATGGTTTAAAAGGTTTTCCACCACGACGTGCATGAATTTTTTTTGCTCTTTCAATAATTCTACTTCGCTGTTCTTCCCAATTTGATTGACGTTGTAGCTTTTCCTGTAGCAAATTTCTTTCTTCTTTTGACAGAGAATTAATAACTTGGACTAAAGATTCAACTAACTGAGTATTCACAACCAACAATCCTGATTTGGAGATTAATCAACAAACTAAAGCACGAGCTTTTTCTTTCAAATTTTTATCAGAGTTTATATTCTTATTTTGCTTTTCTAGATTAAACTGCATAGCAAATTCTGCTACTTCTAGCAAAGCGGTATCTATACTTTTTCCTGTCGATCGATACCATTTTAGTACTTCTGCTAAATGCCAATTTAATGATTTACCATCGCTGTTAATCGGAAATGGAAAAGTATTTATATGAGTATTTTTTAGCTTGAGTATGTTCTGTCTAGTACAGTTCATAATAGTTGCGATCTCTGAAATACCTACAACGTCAGGAGAGATGTAGTAAAGTTCAGAATCAGGTATGACGCTTTTTACATTTTCAATTGCACTATAAATAGCCTCGATCGCACTATTAGAGCTACGAATAAAATCTAATCCTATATACCCTGTCTGACCTATACCCAATAAAGCATCATCACATCCTGCTTCAAACAATCTATCTTCATAGATACTTGGATCTGTAGTGTTGTCAGCTAATTTAAAGTGTAGTGAAAAATCATATTCATTCATAGTATTAAACTTCTATTAGTCAGTATCTCGATCTTTATTTATACAGCCGTCTACAATCCGTCGTATTTGTTTGGCATGATTTTGAGGATTTCTTGGGGTAGACCAAACACTTTCAAGACAAAACTTTCCACATCTACACTCAGGATCGTTATAAGGACATTTCAATCTACCCCAAGCGTGTGAACTAGAACCAGTTTCTACAACCTCCCATCCATTTTTAACAGCATAGTTTACAGCATCATTAATATCTTTATTAGGATGTTTTTTCACGTTTATAATTCAGATTATAATTAAAAAGTTGTCGAATGACAACCATAATAAAAAGTACGCTGCAAGATTTTATCTTGTCAAACGGCTAATGCTCCTTGTACCATTTTTTCTGACTGTTGTTCCATTGCAGCCAAACGAGATATTTCCGACCAAGAAGTAACTAAACTGTTATAGGCGATCGCTTCTGTCGTCCAGCCTTGGCGATCGCAAATGGTATAGAGTCGATAGGCTAAGTCTTTGGCTATTTCTCCTAGATCGTCTAAATCTGCTAGTAATTTAGCTGCACCCATTTCACCTTGGCGATCGAGAGTATAAATGAGATGTTGGGCGATTTCCCAATAATTAGATTGTAAATTCTCGTTTTTTAATTTGTGTTCGTCGCGATCAAACATTTCCTCGCGTTTTAGCAGTCTGACTTTGCCACCTTTAGCTTTGAGTATTCCTGCTACTTCGATTCCTTTGATGCTAGTATTTTTGGCTTTGGAGAGAGTTTCCGCATCGCCGTATTTTCCCTCGTTAAATTGATGTTGTTCAAACCAAGTTAAAGCCCAACGAGTTTCTGCATCAAATGCGCCTTCTTGTTCGGAAAGGAATTCATCGAGGATTTGGTTGATTAATTGTAAGGCTGTACGGACGCGCATGGGTGTACCATCGGCTTCTAAAACCTTACTGTAGCGAGAGAAAACAGCCATACCTGGCCCGATACAAGCTTGGGCTAAGTCTACAGGGGCAATGTTACTTTGTTGGAGGGTTAAGAATGCTTCTGGGAGTTCTTTTTGTAATTCTTTGAGGAATTGACGGCGAGTGGTAGAGGGTGCGTTTTCTTCCCGTGGGCGACAGACAAGGGCGATCGATGATGCGAGGGCGTTTGTACCATTACCAATCATGCGATTGCTTAATTCTGTTCGCATGGGTAGAGTACCAGTGATGGTAAAACCAGCTTTAATTAATCCTTCTAACATGGTTTCCCATCCTGTAGAAGCGATCGCTACATTATTGGTGTCTTTACCAGTTTCTTCGGTTTCTGTTTGTTTGAAGGCGTAATAAACAGTCAGAGGATATCCATCATGCGCCATCTCACGCATTCTTTTAAAGGTTTTACTCAATCCTTGTTCAAAAAATTCTTTAGCTTTTTGCTTATTACCGCCAAAGCGATGAGGTGTGGCGACTAACTCTTGTTCTTTGGGAACGAGTAGAGTATTGAAAAGATCGGGATAAATTGAACCAATGGAACGACGCAGCCAGACATAGAAAAAGTCTGATAGATCGGCATAGCCAATATTATCGTAGTAGGGTGGATCTGTAGATACAACTACCCTTTAAGGGCTACCGTGTACACACAAGTTGATTCTGAGAGAGTTTCCAGCCCAAGAAAATAG
>CAZJTL010000017.1:0-35464 GCA_964548905.1 uncultured bacterium
TAAACAAAAATTGGGGGCAGTAGATAACTTTAAAAAAAACTAGGGGAGAACCTCATTTTCTCATGTGGATGGTATTTGTTTTCAGGAATATTTGCGTTGGTTCTCTCAAGCCTATCCAGAACAATTACATTTAATTCAATTGGATAATGGTCGTTTACATACTTGGTCAGAGCTAGAGTTACCCGATAATGTCATTCTCATTTTTCAACCGCCTTATTGTCCTCAAGTTAATCCGAGCGAAAGATTGTGGAAAGAAATTAAGAAGCATCTAAAATGGGATTTGTTTGACAATCTTGAGCAGTTAAGACAAAAGCTCTCTGATGTTTTGTCG
Source organism: uncultured bacterium (assembly GCA_964548905.1). Taxonomy (GTDB): domain Bacteria; phylum Cyanobacteriota; class Cyanobacteriia; order Cyanobacteriales; family Xenococcaceae; genus CAZJTL01. Next base: position 332 of record CAZJTL010000017.1, read on the forward strand.
CAGTTAACTCCATCCGCGATCGCGTCGGTTACAAGATGGGACTTTATTTTAGATGCTTTATCTGTAGCAAACATTTAAGTATTTCATATAACTTCTGACTTTAATTACCTGCCTCCTGCCTCCTGCCTCCTGCCTTCTGCCCTCTGCCTTCTGCCTCTTGCCTTTTTAGCAATGAACCATCAACAATGAACCATCAACAATTATCATTTAAGCAAATCCAAACCTTTTGAAGATGTTATTGCCGCTTTGGGGATATCGATCGCGGGTTTATCAAAGGCGACTGCTACCATGACAGGATCGGTGACAGATTTTTCTGATGAAGATTTAGCTAAATTAACGGCTGGACGATTTTCGTTCGTCCAAAAACTAAACATAGAAGCAGCAAACAATGCAGCGATCGCGCCTCCAGTTAGTGTCCACAATTTGGTTCTCTTTTTTTGCTTGGAGATTCGATCGAAAACTTGCTCGGATAGCTGTTCGGTGGATCTATCCGTGACTGGCATAGCCAGATTTTGCATCCCTTGATGCAATTTCAGCAAGCGATGATAAAGTTGTTTGAATTGAGGATCGGTGTCGAGCCACTGTTGAACTTGTTGGCGTTCTCGTGGGCTTAATTCTCCATCAAGATAAGCACTTAACAATTCAAAGCGATCTGTTTCGACAGCATCATCTGCTAATAAATCTTCTGACTTGGGGTTGTGGTTGGGAGCGTCTGAATTTAAAGTCATCGTGGCTTAGTTTACTGAGTCAAACTGAATAGAAAACGATTGAAACTGCTCGCTTGCAATAAATACGGCAAAACAAGCTAGTCTGTGCGATCGCGGAAATTAAAATACGGTCAATTGATCCGTCCACTCAGTTCTCACCCACTAGGCTTCAAGATAATTTTGCAGAACAGACTGCAATTTTAATCTTGCCCTGGCAATTCTTGATTTCACTGTTCCCAAAGAGACTCCAGTGATTTCGGCAATTTCTTCATATGCCATTCCTTCGATCTCTCTCAAAACAATAGTAGTACGGAAAGCCTCTGGTAAGTCAGCGATCGCACTGTGGAGTTGTTCGTAAAATTCTCTCATGCTCAGGTCATCATCGGGGCTAGGGGATTCAGAAATAATTTCCCATCCCATTTCCCCATCGTCCATTCTGCGAGGTGCATCTAAGGAAAGAGGCTCAGCTATCTTTTTGCGCTTGCGTAACTCGTCATAAAACAAATTAGTCGTAATTCGACTTAGCCATCCCCTAAACTTGACTGGTTCATTGAGTCGCTTAATATTGCGATAAACTCTAATCCAGACTTCTTGAGCGAGATCCGCTCTTTCTGACCAGTCAGGTGCTAGATGATACAAAAGTTTCTCTACATGAGCTTGATATCGACGCAAAAGCTCGGCAAAGGCAGCACGATCTGGTTGCAGCCCTTCCTGACAGCGCAAAATCAAATCATAATTAGAGAGTTTGTCTGGACACACTGACTTTTGAGGAGTTTTAGCCCCAATGTTGGCAGGAGTTGGAGTAGTTGCGGCAACTTGAGTGCCGCAAATCTCTGACCAGTATACAGGAATGGACTGACTCATGAACTTACTTTAAGGCGAGATAAATACCTTTGTTGTCCCTAGACTGGTAATTTTCAAGAAAGTTCCCACCAACTAACTAAAAATAATTTCGCTCCCATTTCCATCTTAAATCTAGTTATGCTTCTACAGTTTGCTCGTAATTAGGTGCATAATCTCTTAATAGGGTACTGAGTTGGTTAGCGACATCAGTGCCATCACTTTTACCTAAAGCTTGCCTTTCTGGGAAGAATTCAGGTCTATCTAAATAACGAGAGATGGCTTCGTTAACCTGGCGATCGATCAACTCCTGAAGTTCTTCTTTAGCTCTCTGGCGTTGATAGTTAGCACCTTCTTCTGTCGTGGCGTATAGAGGAGGCAAGCGGTTTAAAGCATAAGCAGCAATATCACCAACATCGAGAGAACTATCGCTAGTTTGTTCGATTTCAGCAATACGAGTAATTGCCTCACTCAGAACCAACTCTTCCATCACGTTAATAAACTGCTTACGAGGGACAGCAACCACCTCTCCAGTCAATAGCGAACCCATCAGTCGGTCTAACGCCATATATTCTTCGACAGAGAGTTCGGAAGCAGTATCGCAAATTCGACCAACTTCTGCTTCCATACTTGGAGTTAAATAACCATCTTGTAAAGCTTGTTCTACTATTTCTTTAATACTCATTCCCATAGCCAAAACCTCTAAACTAATAGATCGAGAGCGGATTTTTAGATAGCGAAAATTCGCTGTCTTATATCCTATTTAAAGAGAAAACTTATCCCCATCTTTCCTCAAGCCAATCAAAAAGACATCCCAATTCAAGAAAAATTCACTAAAAATTTACTTTTAGTTAATTCCACTGAGTCGCCAAGGCGCAGGATCGACAGCAACTCCGTGAACATACAGACCCCAATGCAAGTGAGGTCCCGTGGAAGCTCCTGTAGAGCCGATCGCGCCTATTGGTTGACCAGGTTTCACTAGATCTCCTTGGCGCACCTCAATTTTACTCAAATGTAGAAAAATGCTCAGTACTCCTTGACCATGATCGATACCAACCGTATTGCCATGGACGCGAAATCCCTCTGCTTCTGTACCGATTAAGATAACTTTCCCTGCTGCTGGTGCAACGATTGGGGAACCGTAACCTCCAGCATAATCAACGCCTTGATGATAATAGTCGCGAGCAAATACACCATTATAATAACGGCGAACTCCAAATACTGTGGAAATTCTACCTGCATTGGGACGCACAAATTTTCCATCCCAGAATTTTTCAGAAGTAACTGTTTTTTTAAATGCCGCTACTTGCTCTTGTTCTAGTTTAGTAGCCGATCGCGAAGCTTTGCCTGAGAGACGAATACGCTGCACGGGAAAGGATTGTTTCGATAAATAAACTTTTATATCTTTGCTTTCCTTTCCATTTTTAACTTGTATGGTTAATCTCCCTGGAGTATTGAGAGGAGTGGTAGGGAGTAAAGCGCGGTAGCGATCGCCAGCGAGAGGAAAAGCTGGATAGCTTTTGTTTTTCAAAGTAATTTTGGGTTCTGACTCGGAATTCTCAGTATCGATAGTTACAGAAATTGTATCTCCTAATTTAGGACGCTCTGGGGTTATTTGTACGTCTAAAGCGTTTGCTGGTAAAAGAGTAAACGCCACGGCTACCATTGCCACACCCAAGCTGATTCGCAGGTATTTAAACATAGATCGGTAAATGGCGATCGGTGTATGACCCTCGCTAATGTAGTTTAAAGACCTTGATATTAACCAACCATCTCCATAATTGACAACCGATCTTCTTGTGGTAATTTATTTGTCCTCTACTTCAGGCATGATAAAATCTTAGAGAAAGTTTAAGAAAAGTAACGATAATTATTAATTAAATGAAATTATTGGTAGTCGGTGCCACTGGCACCTTGGGGAGACAAGTTGCTCGTCGCGCTCTCGATGAGGGCTATCAGGTACGCTGTTTAGTTAGGAATCAAAGAAAAGCCTCTTTTTTAAAAGATTGGGGTGCAGAATTAATTGAAGGCGATCTGTGTAAACCAGAAACCCTAGCTCCTGCTCTACAAGATATTGAAGCTGTAATTGATGCAGCAACAGCTAGAATTACCGATACTCTCAGCATTAAGCAAGTAGATTGGCAAGGAAAAGTTAATTTAATTGAAGCAACTCAAAAGGCTGGAATTAAAAGATATATCTTTTTCTCGATTATTGATGCTCACAAATATAAAGACGTTCCCTTAATGGACGTTAAGTATTGTACAGAAAAGTTGCTAGAAGAATCTGAGTTGAACTATACAACTCTTAGGCTTTGCGGCTTTATGCAAGGTTTAATTGCTCAATATGCGATTCCGATTTTAGAAAATCAGGTTGTCTGGGTGACAGGAGAAAGTACCCCGATCGCCTACATGAATACTCAAGATATCGCTAAATTCGCTATAGCTGCTCTCAAAATTCCTGCTACTGAAAAAGGTTCTTTCCCTGTAGTTGGCACTCGTGCTTGGGGCGCTCAAGAACTTATTAGCCTGTGCGAGCAACTATCAGGGCAAACAGCTAAGATTTCTAGAGTTCCCCTAGGCTTGTTGCGCTTTTTGCGTGGATTCACTCGCTTTTTTAAATGGGGTCAAAATACGGCCGATCGCCTCGCTTTTGCTGAAGTATTAGCAAGTGGAAATCCTTTGAATGCTGAGATGTCTGAAGTCTATGAATTATTTCAGCTCGATCCCCAAGCAACTACAACTGTCGAAGCCTATATGCAAGAATATTTTAATAGAATTATGCAAAAGCTCAAGGAAATAGGTTACGAAAAAAACAAAAACAAAAAGAAAAAAAAGAACTCCTTTTTCAAGTAAGATTAACCCAAAATTTACACAAAATCGATCGTTCCATCAACAGGATAGATAACCGTGCCAAAAGCTGGCATTATTTACAACGATATTAAACCCATAGCCTGTAAAATCGCCTCAGAATTGCGAGAAAAATTGACCAATGGCGGTTGGGAAGTTTGCATGGGAACAGGAATTGGCGGTATTTTGGTCGAACATCCCGATCCAAATGATGCCGTTTGCAGCGCTCGCATCGAGCAACTTATTCCCCCTAACTTCGATCGCGATGTAGTTTTTGCAATTGTCTTAGGTGGTGACGGGACGGTTCTGTCCGCTTTTCGTCAGCTAGCTCCTTGTGGTATTCCCATGTTAACTATCAATACTGGACACATGGGATTTTTAACCGAAACTTATCTTAATAACTTAACTAATGCTTTAGATAAAGTACTTGCCCAGGAGTATGATATAGAAGAACGTTCGATGCTAACTGTAAGAGTTTGGCGCGAAGAATCATTATTGTGGGAAGGCTTGTGTCTTAATGAAATGGTTCTCCATCGGGAACCTTTAACCAGTATGTGCCATTTTGAAATTCAAATTGGTAGACATGCACCAGTTGATATTGCTGCTGATGGCGTAATTATTTCCACACCAACAGGCTCTACTGCTTATTCTCTCAGTGCTGGTGGTCCCGTGCTAACACCAGATATACCAGTGCTACAATTAGCGCCTATTTGCCCTCATTCCCTAGCATCTCGTGCTTTAGTTTTCTCAGAGAAGGAACCAGTCACCATCTTTTCTGCTATGCCAAATCGTATGGTTATGGTTGTTGATGGTAACGGTGGTTGCTACATCACACCCGAAGACAGAGTTGAGATTGAGCGATCGCCTTACTCGGCTCGTTTTATTCGCCTGCAACCACCAGAGTTCTTCCGTATTCTCAGAGAAAAGTTGGGTTGGGGATTGCCTCATATTGCCAAACCAACCTCTGTGGAACTTCCGTAACAAGCTTGTAGTCATTTATTATTACGATCGCCATTAATTTAGCCTAATGCCTTGTGTTTTATTGGTTCAAACTGACGAAGCTTTTAGCGAACAAGCGACGCTCGACCTCCAAGAAGCAGGATATACGACAGTAACAGTTAAGGAGATCGATTGCGCCGTGCAGCAAGTAGCGCAATGGCAACCAGTAATGATTGTCATTGATAAAACTCGCTCGGCGGAACTTGGTCTAAATTTTTGTCGTCAACTTAGAAACATGGGCAATCGCACTGTAATTGTCATGTCGATCGAACAAGCAACGGTTGAAGAAAGGGTGGCAATTTTAGAAGCAGGAGCAGACGATTATTTACTCAAACCTTATAACAAAGAATTATTTTTAGGCTCTGTAAATCTCTACTTACAACCTGCAAACACCAACACAGAAGAATTGCGTTTTGGCGATTTAATTTTAGATACTGCCAGTAGGCAAGTATTGCGTCAAGAACGAGCGATCGAACTGACGATGAAAGAATTTGACTTGCTCAGATATCTGATGTCTAACCCCCATAAAGTACTCACCAGAGAGGAGATTATTGAAAATGTCTGGGGTTATGATTACAAAGGCGAATCTAATGTGATTGAAGTGTATATTCGCTATTTACGCTTAAAAATTGAAGGAGAAGGACGAAAACGCCTGATCCAAACGGTGCGCGGTGTGGGGTATGTGTTGAGGGAGGCTTAGCTAGGGATTAGGGGCTAGGGATTAGGGATTAGGGATTAGGGTGTAGGGGTATAGGGTGTAGGGTGTAGGGGTAGGGGGGTAGGGATTAGGGGATTTAAATGAGGAATGTTGATGAAGAGTCGGAATGTTTGGGCGATCGCTTTAGGATTGGAAGTGTTTCTATTTTTTTGTGTTAGTCTCTCTCCAGTGATATCTAAGCCAAATACTGCTGTCACTTCCCCAGAATCGGAAAAAATCGGTCAAGTATTGCCAATTGGTGCGAAGGTTACTCTTGGCAAAGAAGTTATTGAGTTAGAAGTGGCACAGACTCCAGAACAACAAGCTTTGGGTTTGATGTATCGGCAATCTCTTGCTGACAATCGAGGGATGTTATTTCCTTTTGAGCGAGCAAGAATGACTCAATTTTGGATGAAAAATTGTTTGATTTCTTTGGATCTGATTTTCTTGAGAGACAATAAAGTTCAGGCGATCGCTAAAAACGCTCCACCTTGCCAAAGCGAACCCTGTCCTACTTATGGTCCTTCTACTTTAGTCGATGCTGTAATTGAATTAAAAGGCGGTAGAGCAGAAGAGTTAGGTTTAAATGTAGGTGACAGTGTGGCGATCGAACTGGGTGACATACTCCCACGCTAAATCAATTGTTCCCCTGAACGGCTCACTGTGATTCTAGCGTGGGCTTGTAAACCTCGCGATCTAGAATTTGCTCCCCTGCGCCACTTATCTAGGCACATAGCCCCCGACAGTACGACTTGAGAGCCAATTTCTTGCTTTTCGGGAGTCCCCCGATACGTTTCTATACCTCGATTACACAGTTCTTGAGCTGATGCTATATCTCGATCTGTCTCATAACCGCACTCAGCGCAAGAATGAATCCTGTCTGATAGTTCTTTCTTGACTGAAGCACGGCAATTAGGGCAAGTTTGAGAAGTGCCTTTATGGTCTACTTCGGCAACAAACTTACCCCGCCTGAATCCTACATATTTGAGAATAGAACGGAACTGACCAAACGCAGCATCAATAGTGTGTTTACCCAAAAAACCTTTTGCCATGATACGAAAATCGACGGTAAAACATGGCGCGGTACTCGCATAAATGCTCGATGTTCCGCGCCGTTTATACAGTGGGACTTCTTGCGGAACAGCCAGTTAAGTAATAGTTTGTCAAGTATAGATTTGCTTGTAGTCAACCCTTAAGGGTTGACTACGAAACGCTTCCCCTGCTCCCTGCGAATAGATTGGTTGCTGATTTTGAAACCAGCAAATATTAAAAATTGAAAAGTTATAAGATAAATTCAATCCTCGCAGATGAGTGATTGATACTTGGTAGAAAGAGTTTTGTTGAGCGGGGAATAATAATTTTTTGGAAATTAGCTACAATCTTTACCAAAATTTGCTAGCGATCGCTGCTATTCTCTAAAGTTAAGTGAAATCTTAGACTTAGATTATTCTAAATACTAATTATTTTAAAGACACGATGCTGAACGAGTAAAAAAAACTGACTTGGAGGAGCAAATTTTATAAAAACTAGTATATTTATGATTTAACGGTACTTTTTGGTTGTATTTGTCATCGTTATTGCTTATAAAAATTATCAATTCTTAGTAAGATTGGCGATCGCTAGCCCAAGTGTTGAATTATCTAAGCTTACACCTCTTACTAGTCGAATTATGTGGCGATCGAAAACACTGGCGATCCAAACTATAGTTCCGAAAATAATAAAGATTATCCAGACAAAACACTCGATCGAACTTTAACTACAGGAGGTGAATTTTGACACCTGCTATTTATGATAAATTTGTCAAATTTCTTAGAGAAGAACTGTTGCTCTCAAAAGACTCTCTCGTTATTGTCGAACGTTCTTGGGAGCAGAATCCAGACCCTTTGCCCATGATCCTCTGGAAATATGGGCTAGTGACTCTTGAAGAGTTAGATCGCATTTATGATTGGCTAGAAGCGGTATATATAGACTTTGTACATAAAGCCTAATTTTTGCCGAGGAACTTAATGTTAAGGCAATCTTACTCAAATTCTGGGATAGGGAAAATACCTGGTTTAACCAGAAGAATTTTAGAGCTACCGTTGCGCTTAATTTCTACGGCTAAAGATTGTCCAATTTCACTGGCTTCCACTCGATTTTGTACTTGATTCGCATTGCTGACTTGCCGACCGGCAATTGTTTTAATTACATCTCCAACTTGAAATCCTGCTTCTGCTGCTGGCGATCGAGGAATAACTCTAACTACTAGTACCCCTTCAGTTTCCGTAATTTTTAAACTCAGGTTATTACTCAAATCGAGATCTTCTTTCCCTCGATCGTTGAGAGTAACCATGTGAATACCCAAGTAAGGATGCTCTGCTTGTCCTTTAGCAAATAACTGGTTGGCAATACGTTGAGCAGTTTCGATGGGAATAGCAAAACCCAATCCTTGAGCATCGGCGCGAATCGCTGTATTCATGCCAATTACTTCTCCAGTAGCGTTGAGTAGGGGACCACCAGAATTACCAGGATTAATCGCTGCATCGGTTTGAATAAAACTTACTCTTTTATCGGGTACACCAACCTCAGTACTCGATCGCTCTATAGCGCTAATAATTCCTACTGTAACTGTATTATCTAAACCAAGTGGATTGCCAATGGCGATCGCCCATTCACCTGGATTTAATTTTTCGGTTTTACCAAAGCTGACAGTAGGCAGATCTTTTGCTTCAATCTTAATTACCGCAATGTCGGTAACTAGATCGACTCCTAGCACTTTACCTGGAAAAATTTTACCGTTTTTGAGGGTTACTTTAACTTGTCCAACTCCCTCGACTACATGAGCATTAGTAATTACTCTTCCGTCAGGGCTAATAATAAATCCAGAACCTGTACCTCGTTCGAGTTTATCTTGCAAGTTGGGCGAACCATTGCTATCGCCAAAAAATCTTCGGAAGAAGGGTTGCTTGAATTGTTCTGGGTTAGAACTTTGTAGTTGGCGTGTAGCATCAATTCTTACTACGGATGGTCCAACTTTTTGAACGGCTTTAGCGATAAAATTAAGATTTTCCACCGAAGAGCTTGGTAAATTTTGCCAAGACGGAAAACTAGCTGGAATTACTTCCGATCTTTCTAGACGATCCTGTCTCGCGTTTAAATAGCGATTTCCCAAAAAACCTATACTACCGCCGAGTGCCAAGATCGTAAAATAGACACTCAACTGTTTTAGAGATAAGCTCATGTTCTTTCAGGCTAATGGTTAAAGTAATACCTAATACAAATTATTACAGACAAAAACCCAGAAAGCTTTGAAATTAACAAAATCATCTGATCTTTTTGGAGGTATCTTAGCTAGAATCATGACTTTTTTTGTTCTTGTTTAATCTTATAATTTTAAATTATTTTATTGAAATTGCCTCCAATTGTTTAGCTTTAAACCTTAATTAAAATAGCAATAACTTTGAATTAATTAAAAAAAAATAAATAATGCGTATGAGCGAACAAAAGCTTTTTATTCCTAATGGGAGAGAATTTATTATAATCAATCAGGATTTGACGATTACAGATCTATCTGCTAATGCTGCTCGATTTGCTGAATTTCCTGAAGAAATATGTTTGGGAAAAAATATTTGTTTGGGTTTGCCAGAACTAATTGGAATCGAGGATATTTTTGAAAAGATTTTAACAGAAAAACAAGATAAATTTGTTTTACAAGGTATTAATCGCTATCTAGATGATGGTATTTCACTATATTTAGATTTAATTGTTAACAAGTTAGACGATCGCTTAATTATTTGGTTAGAAGATACTACAAAAATTATGGCTTTAGAGCAATTTTTAGTTCAAAGAGCAAATGATGCAGAAGTTTTATTAAATGCTTTAAGTATTTCTGAGGATTATCTTAAAAAAATAGTTTTCTTTATGGGAGATGCCTTGATCGTTACTACAGAATCAGGCAATATTAAAAAAATCAATAAAGCAGCAGAAGATTTATTTGGTTATTCTGAATCTGAATTTCTAGAAAGTTCTATTTTTTCTATTGTCGATAATATCTATTTCGCGATCGAACAGATTTATGAAAAACCTTTAGAAACAGAAACTTTCTTTCAAAACATAGAATTAAATTGTCAAACCAAACAACATAAAAAAATTGTCGTTGAATTTTCTTGTGCTGCTGTTCGCACAGAAATTAGAAATGTTTTTGACTATATTTACATTGGTCGTGATATTACTGCCAGAAAAAAAGCTGAGGAAGAAAGCTTAAAAGCTTTGCAAAAGGAAAGAGAAATCAATCACGTAAAATCTCGGTTTATGTCAATGGCATCCCACGAATTTGGCAATCCTCTTACCAGTATTTTGTTATGTTTAAACCAACTACAAGATCGTAGCCTTTCCATCCAAGAGCAAGAGATTTACTTAAATGCTGCATCCGAAGCAACCAAACGAATGCAAGGACTAGTAAAAGACATTATGGAGATCGGTCGCTCTGAGTCTGGAAATATGGTTTTTCAGCCAATCAATTTAGATTTAGAAAATTTTTGTCAAAAACTAATTGCTGAGGTAGAACCTAGCAAGAACAAACGCATTAATTTTAAGTTTATTTCTAATTGTCAAACAGTAAGTTTAGACCCTAAATTACTACATTATATCTTGTCTAATTTACTCACAAATGCGCTTAAATACTCTCTAGAAACCGAAATAGTTGATTTTGAGGTATGCTGTTCCTTAGAGTTACAACAAACTAGTTTTACGATTCAAGATCGAGGGATTGGTATTCCTGAAAAAGCGCAAAAACATCTATTTGAATCTTTTTATCGTGCTGATAACGTCGGCAATATTGCTGGTACTGGATTAGGTCTTTCGATTGTCAAAAGAGCAGTAGATTTACACGGAGGCGCGATCGAGCTAAGGAGTAAACAGGAAGTAGGCACGAGGATGAGAGTAACTCTGCCTTTGAATTATCAAAGCTAACTCTTTTAGTGGAGAAAATTAAAAGTTAAAAGTCAAAAGTCAAAAGTTATTATTTCTCCTCTACTCCTCTGATCCCTAGCCCCCAATCCCTAATCCCTAGCCCCTAATCCCTATTTTCTACCAATCTAATCCAGATGTTGGTTGATAGATTTCTCCTTCAAAAGGTTGAATTCCAATTGCAGGATATTCGTCATCATTAGGAGCAAAAATTCTGACAAAAGCTTCAGTAAGATATGTAGTAATGTAAGCTAAAAAACTGTTAATATTGACCATGATTACACCTCTGCATTGGTATATATTCTGGTTAATCACACCACTATAAGGCTTTATATCTTCTATTATCATTCTTATTTAAGAAATAAACTAGAAACTTAGTATAAGCTATATATTTTTTCATAAATATTTATAGTTTATAGATCGATCGCTTGTTAGTAGTTTTCTGTTCAGATTGATTTGATGGGTTCGTAGTGAATCCTTAAGGATTCATTACAAACAAGTTTCTTAAGGGTTCATTACAAACAAGTTTTCTGTTGTTAATACTTTTGACAAAAGTTTACTTTTTTAGCTGAATTATGGTAATATAGACCATAATTAGAATTGAGAATGTTGTAATTGAAGTGAAGCAAGAGCTTTTTTTAGCGGCTGACGAATCTAGTCTCCTCACCGATCTCTATCAACTGACAATGGCTGCTTGCTATGTTGGAGAAGGGATAGAGGAGTCTAAGGCGAGTTTTGAATTATTTGTGCGAAAGCTACCCGATCGCTTTGGCTATTTAATCGCCATGGGATTACAACAAGCATTAGAATATTTAGAAAGCCTGCACTTTACCGATAGTCAAATTAGGGCGCTACAGGTTACAGGTATATTTGAGCAAGCACCAGAGAGATTTTGGTCGTTATTGCGATCGAGCCGATTTACAGGAGATGTTTGGGCTGTACCAGAAGGAACGGCAATTTTTGCCAACGAACCGATCTTAAGAATCGAAGCCCCCTTATGGCAAGCACAGCTAATCGAAACCTACATCCTCAATACTATTAATTATCAAACCTTAATTGCTACCAAAGCTGCTCGTCTTAGAGATGTAGCAGGAGAAGCAGCCAAAATTTTAGAATTTGGAACGAGAAGAGCATTTAGCCCTCAAGGTGCAATTTGGGCGGCGAGGGCTGCTTTAGCAGGAGGCTTAGATAGTACTTCTAACGTTTTAGCCGCATTAAAGTTAGGAAAAAAACCAAGTGGTACGATGGCTCATGCTTTAGTAATGGCAATTAAAGCCAAATCTGGTAATGAGGATGAAGCTTTTGCTGCTTTCAGTCGCTATTTTCCAGGTGCATCTTTACTGATTGATACCTACGATACGATCGCGGCGGCGGAACGTTTGGCAAATCGAGTTAGGAACGGGGAAATGGAAGTAGCGGGAGTGCGGATTGACTCTGGAGATTTAGGAAAATTATCGCAAAAAGTGCGATCGCTCCTTCCAGATACTAAGATTTTTGTCAGTGGTGATTTAGATGAGTGGGAAATTAGTAATTTAAAGAAAGCTAACGCACCGATTGATGGTTATGGAGTAGGTACGAGATTAGTTACAGGCAATCCTGTTAACGGTGTATACAAATTAGTAGAAATTGATGGTATTCCTACTGCCAAATTATCTAATAATAAAAGAACATATCCAGGTCGCAAACAAATTTTTAGAAAACAAAATGAAGGAAAAATCGAAGGCGATCGCTTAGGTTTAGCTGAAGAAAAACCGCTTAATAACGAGCAATCTTTATTACATTTAGTGATGAAAGCAGGAAAGAGATTAGACACAGCAGAAAGTATTGAAACTATTCGCAAACGAACAGCTAATTCTGTTGCTTCTTTGCCCGATCGCATCCGTCAAATTGATGAAACAGTATCTCTGAAAGTAGAAATTTCTGAAGGATTAGAATCACTTGTTAGGAGCTAGGGAAAAGAAGGCAGAAGGTTTTTAAAAGTCTAAAGTCTGAAGTTTAAATTAAGCAAGTTATTTACTTTTCTGTTCACTGTTAAAAGTTTCCTCTTTTTGCAATGAACCATGAACCATCAACCATGAACAACAAACAACAAACAACCAATAACCAAAAACAAATAACCAAAATTGCCCTGTTTGGGACGAGTGCCGATCCACCAACAGCAGGGCATCAAGCTATTTTAAAATGGTTAGCCAATCGCTACGATTTAGTAGCAGTTTGGGCATCAGATAACCCTTTCAAGAAACATCAAGCAACTCTTCAACAAAGAATGCGGATGTTGGAGTTAGCGATCGCAGAAATTAAAACTAGTAAAAATAACTTGCAAATATATGAAGAATTAAGCGATCGACGCAGTTTAATTGCTGTCGATCGAGCGATTAACATTTGGGGCAAACAAGTAGAATACACTCTAATTGTTGGTTCGGATTTAGTCCAACAAATTGCTACATGGTATCGAGTTGAAGAATTATTTAAAAAGGCAAAAATTTTAATCGTACCTCGCCCTGGATATGCGATCGAAGCCAAAGATTTAGCAAGATTAAAATCCCTAGGAGCAAACTACGCGATCGCCGATTTAGATGCTCCTGCAATTTCTTCTACAGCATATCGTCAGCAAAAAGATTTTCATCTAGTTGCATCAACTGTCAAAGATTATATTTATCGTGAAAAATTATATTGTTCATAGTTAATAGTTCATTGTTCATGGTTATTTGTTATTTGTTATTTGTTATTTGTTATTTGCTTCCCTGCTGATAGCTGCATCCTTTACAACTATATAATTATCAATTAATCGAAACTCTATATGGCTATCCAAGAAATAGAAAATCTCAGTAATAAAAAAGTATTAGCTGACTTTAAAGTAGGAGTTGATAATGTTATTTTTTCGGTCGATCTTTGCCATAATCGACTACTAGTAATGTTGATTAAAAGAAAGGAAGAACCATTTTTAGATCGATTGTGTTTACCAGGAACTTTAGTACGACAAGGAGAATCATTAGAAGATGCTGCTCATCGAACTTTAGCCGAAAAAATTAAAGTAAATAATCTTTATTTAGAACAACTTTATACCTTTGGTGGTCCTGGAAGAGATCCTAGAGAAGCACCTGATAGTTTCGGAGTTAGATATTTATCGGTTAGTTATTTTGCTTTAGTTAGATATGAAGAAGCAGAATTAATTGCTAAAGCTACTAACAATCTTGCTTGGTATCAAGTGCAACAAGTTCCTCAATTAGCTTTCGATCACAGTCAAATTTTAGAGTATGGTTATCGTCGATTGAGAAACAAATTAGAGTACAGTCCGATCGCCTTTGATGTGCTACCCAAAGAGTTTACTTTAAATGAACTTTATCAACTTTACTGTACAGTTTTAGGTGAAAATTTTTCTGATTATTCTAACTTTCGCAATCGTTTATTAAAATTAAATTTTTTATACGATACAGGTATTAAAGGATTAAGAAAAGGTGCTGGTCGTCCTGCTAGTTTATATCGTTTTGATGCCGAAGCATTCGCACCATTAAAAGATAAGCCTTTGGTGTTTATTTAGGGGCTAGGGGTGTAGGGAAAAAGTAGCAAGTAGCAAGTAGCAAGTAAAAAAGTCTAAAGTCTGAAATAAATACAATGAACAATTAGCCATTAGCGATTAGCCATTAGCAATGAACAATGAACAATGAACAACGAACTATTAGCAATGAACCATGAACCATGAACCATGAACCATGAACAAACCAATAATGAAAATTGCGATCGCTCAAATTAATCCAACCATTGGCGATATTGCCAGCAATAGTCAACAAATTTTAGCCGCAGCGCAACAAGCAGCTTTAGAAAGTGTTCGTCTGTTGCTAACCCCTGAGTTATCTGTTTGTGGTTATCCACCGAGGGATTTACTTCTGTATCCAGGTTTTATTAAATCGATGCGGAGACAGATAGAGGAGTTGGCGCAGCAGTTACCTAAAGATATGGCGGTACTAGTAGGAATGGTAGAAACTAACCCCAATGCTAGCGATCGCGGAGAAAAACCCCTATTCAACAGTATGGCATTGTTAGAGGGCGGTAAAATTGAGCGGATCTTTCATAAGCGCTTACTACCCACCTACGATGTTTTTGATGAAGATCGCTACTTTGAATCAGGAAGAGAAATTAACACATTTACTTTATATGCAGACGCAGGTTCTGAATCCTCAGCCTCTCAGCCCCTCAGCCTCTCAGCCCCTCAGCCTCTCAGCCCCTCAGCCTCTCAGCTTCTCAGCCTCTCAGCCTCTCAGCCTCCCATAAAAATCGGTGTCACCATTTGTGAGGATCTATGGAATGATGAACAATTTTGGGGTAAGCGTAATTACGAGATTAATCCGATCGCTGATTTGGCGAATTCGGGTGTAGATATAATCGTTAATCTTTCAGCATCTCCTTACAGTCTTAGCAAGCAGAAATTAAGAGAAGCAATGCTTTCTCATGCTGCAACCCGCTTTCAAATTCCCTTCGTCTACGTCAATCAAGTAGGTGCTAACGACGATTTGATTTTTGATGGTAATAGCGTTGCTTTTAATCGTGCAGGTGAAGTTATTTGTCGCGCTAAAGCTTTCGATCGCGATTTGGTAGTGATTGACTTGAATCGAGAAAAAAACGAGTTAACTTTACCTTCAACTGCTACTTTAGAGCAAAAAATCCAACCCCTACCCCAAACCGACGAAGAAGAAATATTTTCAGCTTTAGTAATGGGAGTAAAAGACTATGCCAAAAAATCTGGTTTCTCTAAAGTAATTTTAGGTTTGAGTGGTGGGATTGACTCATCCTTAGTAGCAGCGATCGCCGCCGCCGCAGTAGGTAAGGAAAATGTACTTGGTGTGTTAATGCCATCTCCCTATAGTTCCGAACATTCGATCGCCGATGCTAAAGCTTTGGTAAATAACTTGGGGATCGATAGTCATAAGCTACCAATTGGCGAGGCGATGTCAGTTTACGATCGCATTCTAGAACCTCTGTTTGCAGGTACTTCTTTTGGTATTGCAGAAGAAAATATTCAATCGCGTATCAGAGGTAATTTATTGATGGCGATCGCCAATAAATTTGGTTATCTACTGCTTTCCACTGGTAATAAATCGGAGATGGCAGTAGGATACTGTACTCTTTATGGTGATATGAATGGAGGATTGGCAGTAATTGCTGATGTTCCTAAAACTCGCGTCTTTTCTATTTGTCGTTGGTTGAATCGCGATCGCGAGTTAATTCCTAGCAATGTAATTACCAAACCACCAAGCGCAGAATTAAAACCAGGACAATTAGACCAAGATTCTCTACCACCCTATGAAATTTTAGACGATATTCTCGATCGCATTATCCATCAACATCAATCCGAACCAGAAATAGTTGCATCGGGACAAGATCCAGAAGTAGTCAAAAAAGTAATGAAATTAGTCGCACGTGCCGAATTTAAACGCCGACAAGCACCCCCAGGATTAAAAATTACCGATCGCGCCTTTGGTACTGGTTGGCGAATGCCGATCGCTAGTCGTTGGTTACTTGATTAGCGACTAATTTATTAAGCCGAGCGAGAAAACCGAATCTTAAAATAATTATCCGCGTTTATCTGTGTTTATCTGCGGACTTTTTTTATAGCATCAAATTAAAGTTTTACGCGCCAGTAGTATCTGTACTAATTACTAATTTGAATAACTCGATAGTTTATCTTGCAAGAATGTAATAATTGATAAAAACTTTGAGGCTTACAATTGAGAAGTATATTGTTCACTTAGGTTAAAAAATGATTGCTAATGTACAAAAACACTATTTAACTGATACTAGTGGCAAGAAGATTGCAGTTATTCTAGATATCGATACTTATCATCAATTAATAGAGCAAATTAAAGAACTTTATTGTCTCAAAAAATACCCATATGCAGCTATTCAAACTGAACTTGAAATAGCTAATGATAATTTCATAAGTTTAAAAGACTGTCTAGCTAATAACGATCGCGAAGATCTACAATAAATGTTTTTTACGAAAGACTTGTTTGAGAGCATCAAAGCGTGAAATATGCCAATAATCAATATGAGCAATAATTAGTTCATCGCTGCTGATTTTTAATTCGCTTCTACCTGGTATCATAAGCCGAGGTTGCCAAGGTAAAGGCGGTGTCATCGATAAAGTCCATTCCGTTTCGATTATTGCTCCCGTGCGCTTAATCTCATGGAGTTCCATGTGAATGTCTTTAAAAAAGTTACTAAGAAAACTAATCATTTCTTGGTAACGTTTCACCCCACGAAATTGATTGAGAGGATCTTTAAAGTAAACCTCAGATGCATAAATACTAAAAGTTTGGTTAACTGGAAAACGCTGATAATCTTGTTTGAGTATTTCGACTATATTCACCTGCTCCCTCCGAATCGAATCTTTGTTTTTTTCCCTAACCCCTACACCCCTAACCCCTAATCCCTAACCCCTAATCCCTCTATAAATACATCAATTGAATTTGAATTTTAGTTGAAGAACCTGTCACCACGATCGCCGATTCATTAAACTTAGGTGGGCCCGAAATAATTGCTGGATTGCCAGAAAAACCAAAACC
The DNA here is from genome assembly GCA_964548905.1 of uncultured bacterium. GTDB lineage: Bacteria > Cyanobacteriota > Cyanobacteriia > Cyanobacteriales > Xenococcaceae > CAZJTL01. The sequence goes on from CAZJTL010000017.1 coordinate 17,932, forward strand.
TTCAGTTGGTATCCCTAGAAAATTACTATTAATCTTGTTGTCTTGATTGGCATCGTGCAGTACAGCAACAGCATAACTTCCTAAAGGGAGATTTTTAAAAGTTACTGATAAAGGCGAACCATCATTGACGATGCATTGTTTTTGTAGAGCATTTTTTTCACGATCTGGAAAGCCTTTACTACCAGAAAACAAACTCAAACAAACTTGTCCATCTTTATTTTTTAATCCATCGAGTTCGACGGTTAAATCGCTAGCAAAACTAGCTTTTGTTTTCAAGGGAAACAAGCAATTTCCAACTATTAAGGTTAAGAATAGACTTAAGCGTAATTTTTGTTTCATGTTGAATTGTTAGTCAATTTTTTTGAGATCGGATTCTAGCAATCTAGTTAGCAATTGATGCAACTGCTGGCGATCGCTTGCAGGTAGTTTGGCGAAGAATTCATCCTCCACAGCTTTAGCTATTTCGGTTCCTCTTACTAACACTGCTTCTCCCTTTTGCGTCAACGCGATCGCATTAAGACGGCGATCCTGTGGATTTTGTTTGCGTTCAACTAATCCTTGTTGTTCCAAGCGATCGACAATTTGTACCATCGGTGCGCGATCGATGTTCATCCACTCACCAATTTCTACTTGAGAAAGGGAACCGCAATTGCGAAGCAAAAAAAGAATCCCATAATGCTTAGGTTCTAGTTCCAATTCAGATAAACGGTCGCTAAACGAACTACGCAAGCGTTCGGCTGCCTTTATAATTAATAAGCTTGTCCAATCCGCTAAAGCTGGATGAAAAGGCAAAAAAGGAGCAGAATGAGGTCGATTATGAGTCTTTTTTTTCAAGTCATTTTCTCGAACGAAGGTAGGTGAATTCAGTTTATAGTTTAAACTATATTAAAATATAATTGTTTAAAAAACAAACAGTTTGAGGGAACAGGTGACAGGGGACAAGGAGACGGGGAGACTGGGAGACAAGGAGGACAAGGAAGTAAAAAACTTCTCTACTTATGTAGGGACGTTCCATGGAACGTCCCTACGACTTAAAACTTATTTCCCTTCTGCCTTCTGCCTTCTTGTACTAGCCCCTAATCCCTAGTCCCCTAACACCTGCTAAAGCATCGCGAAATTTAATATTATTCAAATACTGTCAACCGATAATTACTGCTAGATTGTTGTTGATGCTGTTCTGGTTATGGTGAGGGCTTTTGTATTCCTTAACTATCAGCCCAAACGCAATGCATGTAGGATAACATGTCCAATTTAGCGATCCTAATTTACAAGTGCAATGAACATTGCTAACTTTCCTTGGTTAACCACAATCATTCTGTTTCCTGTCTTGGCATCTTTTGCCATTCCTTTGATTCCTGACAAAGACGGGAAAACAGTACGTTGGTATGCCCTCACCGTGGGGTTAATTGATTTTGCCATTATTATTTATGCTTTCTGTACTGGATACGATTTAAGCAATCCAGACTTACAACTGGTAGAAAGTTACACTTGGATACCAGAATTAGACCTAAAATGGTCGCTAGGGGCTGACGGTTTGTCGATGCCCCTAATTATTCTCACTGGTTTCATCACCACTCTAGCCATTATGGCAGCATGGCCAGTGACGCTCAAGCCCAAGTTTTTCTATTTCCTGATGCTGTTAATGTATGGCGGACAAATCGCTGTCTTTGCGGTTCAGGATATGCTGTTATTTTTCCTAGCTTGGGAATTAGAGTTAGTCCCCGTTTATTTGATTCTGTCGATTTGGGGAGGTAAAAAACGCCTCTACGCTGCTACCAAGTTTATTCTCTATACCGCAGGTGGTTCGTTATTTATCTTGATTGCCGCCTTAACAATGGCTTTCTATGGCGATACTGTCACCTTCGATATGCGGGCGATCGCGGCTAAAGATTATGCTTTTAACTTGCAATTGTTTCTCTATGCAGGTTTTTTGATTGCTTACGGCGTAAAATTACCAATCTTCCCCTTACATACTTGGCTTCCTGATGCCCATGGCGAAGCTACAGCACCAGCGCACATGTTACTGGCTGGTATTCTCTTAAAAATGGGAGGATATGCTCTGTTACGCATGAATGTCGGGATGCTTCCCGATGCTCACGCTTTTTTTGCCCCAATTTTGGTAATTTTAGGAGTAGTAAATATTATCTATGCTGCCCTAACTTCTTTTGCTCAACGCAACCTCAAGCGGAAGATTGCCTATTCTTCGATCTCACACATGGGATTTGTCTTAATTGGTATAGCTTCTTTTACCAATTTGGGCGTTAGTGGCGCGATGCTGCAAATGATTTCCCATGGTTTGATTGGCGCTAGTCTCTTCTTTATGGTAGGTGCTACTTACGATCGCACTCATACCTTAATGCTGGATGAAATGGGCGGTGTTGGGCAAAAGATGAAAAAAGTCTTTGCCATGTGGACAACTTGTTCTCTTGCCTCGCTAGCATTACCAGGAATGAGCGGATTTGTAGCAGAATTGATGATTTTCGTCGGTTTTGCAACTAGTGATGCTTACAATTTTACTTTCAAGGTAATTATGGTTTTCTTAGCAGCAGTTGGAGTAATTCTTACTCCTATTTATTTGCTGTCAATGTTGCGAGAAATGCTTTATGGGCCAGAAAATGAGGAATTGGTAGAACATACTAATCTAATTGATGCCGAACCAAGAGAAGTATTTATCATTGCTTGTCTGTTGATTCCCGTTATTGGTATTGGTGTTTATCCTAAGCTGACTACTCAAATTTATGATTCAACCACGAATCGCTTGACAGCAATCAGCAGAAATGCAGTACCGAGTCTAATTCAACAAGCATCGAAAGCAAAAGAACGTCCCGCTATGATGTCTCTTTCTGCACCAGCACTTAAAGATTAATAGTTTTTGCTTGTAGTAAACCCTTAAGGGTTTACTACGTACCATTTCATCAACCGTCATCAGAAATTTAAATTTAGAGTATATTCCCTAGTTCTTCCCGATCGCTTTTTAATTTGATAGCAAGTTCATCAAATTAAATTCATGGAAGTAACCACACAAGATTCAATCAAGTTAAATCAGCAACTAGATGTTCCAGTAGTAGCGGCATGTAAATTTCAAATTAAACCAGAAAAAAGAGAGCTTTTTTTAGAAATTGCCACATCGATTATTGAACCTTCCAGACAAGAATCAGGTGTAATTAGCTACAGTTTTTACGAAGAATCAACCGTACCAAATTCCTTCCTTTATTTTGAGGAATGGCAAAGTAGAGAAGCATTAAGCCAGCACTTAAAAGCAGATTATACCCAAAGGCTGATGACTCTTTTTCCTGAAATGATCGATCGCGAACCTGATATCAAAGTTTATGACATTGCCAGCTTAACTTATCAACTACCAGCTTGACTTTAAGAAGGCAGAAGGTTTTTAAGTCAGAAGGTAGAAGTTTTTTTACTTAAGACTTAATACTTAAGACTTAATACTTAGTTTCCTACTTCCTACTTCCTACTTCCTACTTTCAAATGATACTGTACTACTAATTTTAAATATTAGTAGTAACACAATACTCTGGAAATAAAATCAACCAAATCAACGAGGTAAATAGCAAATGAACAAGCGAGTTAACTACTACAAAGATCTAGCTGCTGATTATTCAAAGCCTGGATTAGTTAGTGATGAATTAAAACAAAAATTAATTCAATTGGGCGAAAAATTCATCGCCATGAAAGAAGATGTTTTGCCTGAAGTCAATGCTAACTATACTCTCGAACAAATTGAGAAAGAAAATAAAGAATGGTGGCCGACTCATTGCGAAGCATTAAGACAAGGACGAGGCGACATTTTAACTGAAGAATATTATCAAGACCTTGTTTATTTGTGTCAAGATGGTCCCTATCGTGGCATAGAAATGCAAAAAGAAAGAGAAAAACATTGGTGGGCATTAATTGCTCAGCCTGGAGTAACTATGTGTTGGCCGATCGTTATGTTTCATGGTGAAGTTACCTACTTTGAATGGAAATGTGTAGATGACGAAACCAACGAAACTATTGCCAAGGGAAATGTTACTTGGATGCGACGCGGACACCGAGGAGGCTGTTATTTGAAAACAGAACAATTGACCTTCTATCGTGATGTTTTTGCTGAAGAAAGATTGTTGCAATTGATTACTACTTAATTGATTTGTTCATAGTTCATAGTTCATGGTTCATAGCTTTTTAGCCATCAGCCGTCAGCAGCTAGCAAATAACTGAAAACTGATAGCTGAAAGCTGATAGCTAACTCTAAAAACTTGGGAAAGAAATGACAACCACAAATGAGAAGACAGGCTATAAAAATGCTGTCCTCGATGATATGGAATTGCAAGCGGGATTGAATGCTATCAATCCTAAATTTGGGGATTTATGTACTCGCTTTGCGGGAGAAGTTTGGGGATTACCGTTAATCGATCAAAAAACTAAAGCCTTAATTACGATCGCTGTTGATGTAGTCAATCAAGATCAAACAGGTGCAGGTAATCCTTTTGGCGCACACGTAAAAATGGCAATGCAACAAGGTGCAACTCGCGAAGAAATTGAAGAATTACTGTTATTTATGTGCGTGTATGCAGGTTTCAATAAAGCTGCTGGTTGCTTTGGCATGTTGAATGAAATTTTCTCCGCAGATGCACGCGGATGAACGCGGATAAATAACGCAAATAAAGAAATTAAGGATAGTTATGACAAGTAAAGGAAAAATAGGTGTTCTCATTGAAGAACATTTCGATGAAACTGAATATCGACGTTTCAACGAATTCTTTCCCGAAAATGGATACGAAGTAGAGTATATTTCCCATCTTTGGAATCAACCCAGTCTGACTTTTCAAGGTAACGATCATATCGATCGAGTTACTGTGACAGTAGAAGTCAATAACATTAAGCCATCTGATTACAAAGGCATTATTTTAATCGGTGGCTATGCAATGGATCGTTTGCGCTATCAAGTCGCTGCTAAACCAAATCAACCCAATCATTCACCAGCAGTTGAATTTCTTCGCAAAGCTGCTAAAGAGATGGATGAAAACAGTTTAAAAATTGGCACTATCTGTCATAGTCTCTGGCTATTTTGTGCCGATCCAGAACTAATTAAAAACCGTAAAGTTACCTGCGCCCACAATATCATTTGTGATGTGGAAAATGCTGGTGGTTCGATCGTCTACGAAGGTGAGGAAACAGTACCAGTTTACATTCATGGCAACTTAATTTCTGGAAAACATCCAGGTGTAGTAGAGGAATTCATGGAGATATTTCTAAAAGAACTAACGAAGGCAGAAGGCAGAGGGCAGAAGGCAGAAGGTTTTTTAAGTAGGAAGTAGGGAGTAGGAAGTATAAAACTTGTTACTTATTACTCATTACTCATTACTTATTACTTTCTCCCCCTCTCCCCTGCTTCTCTGCCTCTCTGCTTCTCTGCACCTCAGCCCCTCAGCCCCTAATCCCTAACCCCTAGCCCCTAATCCTTCATGAACAACATAAACTTCCCCTTCTCCGATTTAATCGCAGGTTACGTTACCTTTTTCGATCGCGACAGTGACATTTTTGGACTCAAAACAGCAGACGATCGCGAGTTTCATTGTCGTCTCAGTCCGATGACTTATGCCAAATTAGTACAGAATCTCGACGAAGCTTATCCAGATGCGACTGGATCGATGCGAGAAATGCTAGTTCCAGGCAGATATTTGTTTGCTTACGGTGTTTTTTATCCCGACAGTCCCAAAATTGAAATCAAATCGATAGTATTTGTCGGTCGCAAGGAAAACGATTACATCTTTGAAAAACCAAATTGGTGGATCGATCAAGTTCATTCGTTGGCTAATTTTTATCTTAAAGCTCAATTTGGCGACGAAGAAATTGACTATCGCAACTATCGCACTACTCTGAGTTTATCTGGTGCGCGATCGACCGTTAATTTCCGTCAAGAAACTGATACTATTTCCCGTCTCGTCTACGGTTTTGCTACCGCCTTTTTAATGACAGGAGAAGATAAATTCTTAGAAGCAGCCGAAAAGGGTACCGAATATCTACGGGAACATATGCGCTTTGTCGATTTAGATGAAGGTATTGTTTACTGGTATCACGGGATTGACGTACAAGGGGAAAGAGAACATAAAATCTTTGCTTCCGAATTTGGCGACGATTACGATGCTATTCCCGCTTACGAACAAATATACGCTTTAGCGGGGCCGATTCAAACTTATCGAATTACAGGCGATCGCCGCATTCTTTCCGATGCAGAATTAACTGTCAAACTATTTGATAGTTTCTTCCTCGATCGCTCTCAAGGCGGTTATTTTTCCCATCTCGATCCCGTCACTCTCGATCCCAAAAGCGCAGCTTTAGGACGCAATCAAGGCAAAAAGAACTGGAATTCTGTCGGCGATCATGCACCAGCTTATCTAATCAATCTTTGGCTAGCTACTGGTAAGCAGGAATATGCCAATATGCTGGAACATACTTTCGATACGATCGTCCAACGTTTTCCCGACTATGAAAATAGTCCTTTCGTACAAGAACGTTTCAACGAAGATTGGAGTCACGATACTACTTGGGGATGGCAACAAAACCGCGCTGTAGTCGGACACAATCTTAAAATTGCCTGGAATTTGATGCGGATGAATTCCCTCAAACCCAAGCAGGAATACGGAGACTTGGCTACTAAAATCGCCGATCTAATGCCCTCTGTAGGTAGCGATCGCCAAAGAGGTGGTTGGTACGATGTTGTTGAAAGAATATTAGAACCAGGACAAACAGATTATCGCTTTGTCTGGCACGATCGCAAAGCTTGGTGGCAACAAGAACAATCAATCCTTGCTTATTTTATTCTCGCAGGAGTCCTTCATCAAGACGACTATCATCGTCTAGCAAGAGAAGCGGCTGCTTTTTATAACGCCTGGTTTTTGGATACCGAAGATGGCGGCGTATATTTTAACGTTCTCGCTAATGGTATTCCCTTCCTAGCTAGCGGAAACGAAAGAGGTAAAGGTTCGCACTCCATGAGTGGTTATCACTCTACTGAATTGTGCTATCTAGCAGCAGTTTATAGCAACTTGCTAATTAATAAGCATCCCATGGACTTTTATTTCAAACCCATACCAGGAAGTTTCCCCAATGATACCTTGCGAGTATCACCCGATATTCTCCCTCCAGGTAGCATCAAGATTGAATCCGTGGAAATAGATGGTGAAGCTTACTCCAAATTTAACGCTGACAAACTAACGGTGAAACTGCCAAACACCAAAGAACGAGTCAAAGTTAAAGTCACAATTGTTTCTACATAAGTTCATTGCTCATTGTTCATGGTTCATTGGGAAAAAAGGGGCTAGGGGCTAGGGAATAGGGAACAAAGTAGGACGGCGCTTTGTATTCTGAGGAAACCTCAGAATCCGCGCCTCAAGTAGGAAGTTTTTTAATCATTACTCATTACTTCTCCCCCTGCCTCCTCTGCCTCTGTGCTCCCCTGCCTCTGTGCTCCCCTGCCTCTCTGCTCCTCTGCTCCTCTGCCTCCTCTGCCTCTCTGCTCCCCTAGCCCCTAGCCCCTAACCCCTTATTCATATTTCATTAATTGCAGAACATAACCCGATCTTGTTATTCAATGAATTATGAACCATTAACTATGAACAAACTATGAATATTCAAACCAAAACAGTTACAGGAGTAATAGTAATCAAACTGGCAGGAGATATAGATGCTAATACAGCCCCAACCGTACAATCCCAAGTATCCCCTTACGTCCAACCAGAGGGCAAGATTCTTCTGGATCTATCTCAGGTTGCCTATATGTCTAGTGCAGGTTTGCGGGTGCTGTTATCTCTCTATCGCCAAACCACAGCCAAAAACGGCAAGCTAGTCCTCGTAGGACTTTCAGAAGATATTGAAGATACGATGTCCGTCACAGGATTTCTCGAATTTTTCACCGTCTGCAAAACCCTAGATGCTGGAATGGCAGCACTTAAGTAGGAGGCAGGAGGCAGAGGGCAGAAGGAAAGTAGGGAGTAGGGAGTAGGGAGTAGGGAGTAGGAAGTAGGAAGTATAAAACTTATTACTTATTGCTCATTACTTATTACTTTCTCCCCGTCCCCCCCTCTCCCCTGCCTCTCCGCCTCTCCGCCTCTCCGCCTCTCTAGCCCCTACACTCCACACCCCACACCCTACACCCCGATTTGAAATGTTACTAGAACGTATCGATATCCATCCCACTCATAGTTATGAAAGCTTTAAGTTACGTTATGGCAAACCTTTTCCTTTTGGTGTCACTTTAGTTCCTGGTGGAGTAAATTTCTCAATCTTTTCCCGTCATGCTACTTCTTGTACCTTAGTACTATTTAAAAAACACCAACCCCAACCCTTTGCTGAAATACCTTTTCCTGAAGAATTTCGTATTGGTAATGTCTATTGCATGGTCGTATTCGACTTAGATTACGAAAATCTCGAATACGGCTATCGTTTTGATGGACCAAAAGATATTAAGGCTGGTCATTGGTTCGACAAGAGTAAAATCTTAATGGACCCCTATGCCAAGATTGTTGGCGGTCGAGATATTTGGGGTGTCAAACCCGATTGGGACGATATTTACCATCATCGTGCCAGAATTGCTTTTGACGATTTTGATTGGGAAAATGACCAACCTTTAGAACTTCCTCCAGAAGATTTGGTTATTTACGAAATGCATGTGCGTAGCTTTACTCGGCATTCTTCTTCTGGGGTGAAACATCCAGGGACATTTGCAGGGATTCGCGAAAAAATTCCCTATCTCAAAGAATTGGGAGTCAATGCGATCGAACTGATGCCTATTTTTGAGTATGACGAGTTTGAAAATTCTCGCCCCAATCCGCAAACGGGAGAAACACTACTCAATTATTGGGGCTACAGTACAGTCTGCTTCTTTGCACCCAAAGCTGGTTACGCTGCTACGGGAAAATTGGGAATGCAAGTAGATGAGTTGAAAGCCTTAATTAAGGAATTACACAAAAATGGCATTGAAGTTATTTTAGATGTGGTGTTCAATCACACGGCGGAAGGTAACGAAAATGGTCCCTATATTTCCTTCCGAGGCATTGATAACCAAACCTACTACATGCTTACGCCCGAAGGTTATTATTTTAACTTTAGTGGCTGCGGTAATACTCTCAACTGCAATAATCCGATCGTCCGAGGTATAGTCTTAGACTGTCTCCGTTACTGGGCGAGTGAATATCACATCGACGGGTTTCGTTTTGACCTTGCTTCTATTTTAGGGCGCGATCCTTGGGGCGCACCTTTAGCCAATCCACCCTTATTAGAATCTCTTGCTTTCGATCCGATTCTTGCCAAGTGCAAACTAATCGCTGAAGCGTGGGATGCAGGTGGTTTATATCAAGTAGGTTCTTTTCCTGCTTACGGTCGTTGGTCGGAATGGAATGGTAAATATCGCGATAGTATTCGTAAATTCCTCAAAGGTGAGAGTAATATTGGCGAAGTAGCCCAAAGAATCCAAGGTTCTCCCGATCTCTATGCCCTAGCAGGTCGCACTCCTGCTACCTCAATTAATTTTATTACCGCTCACGATGGTTTTACCCTAGCAGATTTGGTTTCCTATAACTACAAACATAATGAAGCTAATGGGGAGAATAATAACGACGGTACTAACGATAACGAAAGTTGGAATTGCGGTGCAGAAGGATGGACAGACGATCCTCGTATTAATGCCTTGCGCCAGCGACAAATGCGGAATGCGATCGCAATCCTAATGATGAGCCAGGGAATCCCTATGATTCTCATGGGAGATGAAATGGGGCGATCGCAAAATGGTAATAACAATACTTATTGCCACGATAACGAACTAAATTGGCTCAATTGGGATTTGCTAGAAACTAATTCAGATTTATTCCAGTTTGTCAAACACTGCATCTCTTTCCGTAAAACTCACCCCGTCTTGAGAAACAGCCGCCATTTTTGGAATCGAGATTACATGAATAGCGGTTATGCTGATATTACCTGGCATGGAATTAAAGCTTGGAGTGCAGATTGGTCAACTCATAGCCGTATTCTTGCCTTTATGCTGTGTGGCAAACATGCCCAACAAGGAACAGCAGAGGATAATTACATTTATGTAGCCATGAATATGCACTGGCAAGCACATTGGTTTGAAATACCAGGATTACCCGCAGGTATGCAATGGCATTTATTTGCTAATACTGGTGTTCCTGCTGGTGAAGATTCCTATCAACCAGGAAGCGAACCCCTGTTAGAAAATCAGCGATCGATACTTATAGGCGATCGATCTGTAGTAATTTTAGTAGGAAAGTAGAGAGTAAGTAGCAAGTAGCAAGTAGCAAGTACAAAAACTTAAGACTTAAGACTTAAGACTTAAGTCTTGTTTTTCCTTCTGCCTTCTGCCTTCTTTTCACAATGAACCATGAACTATGAACAATTAACCAGAAAAAATCATGAGCTTTAACGCAATTCTAGAAACCACCAATTCGATCGCAACTATTACTTTATCTGGAGAATTAGATGCGTCATCAGCACCTATATTTAAACAGGAAGTAGAACAAGCAGCTACTCTCGGTGTCAAAAAATTGGTTTTAGCGATGCAAGATCTTGAATATATGGCAAGTGCTGGTTTGCGAGTCTTAATTTTCGCCAAACAAAAGATGGGAACTGGAGTAGATATTTATTTACTCGATCCTCAAGAATCAGTACGAGACACGATCGAAAAAACAGGTTTTCATCACAGTGTCATCATCCTCGATGGCGACGAAGCTGCTGCAATTAGCTAGGGATTAGGGGTTAGGGATTAGGGAGCAAAGGGCGCAGGGGGCAGGGTAGACTGGGAGAAACAAAGAACAAACAACTAATAACAAACAACTAATAACCAATGAACAATGAGCAATGAGCAATGAACAATGAGCGATGAGCAATGAACACTTTAACAGTAGCTGGTAATTTAGAATCTTTAGGAGCGATCGCTCAATATGTCAATGCCGCCGCGCGAAAAGCTGGATTAGACAAAAAAACAGCCTATCGACTGCGAACGGCAGTAGACGAAATTGCTACTAATATTATTATGCATGGCTATCCAGCATTGGGAATTCAAGGGGAAATAACTTTGAACACTCAAATTGACGAGCAAACTTTAACTATCTCGATCGAAGATACTGGGGCAGCTTACGATCTTACTCAACATTCACAACCTGTCGATCTGGAAAAACCTTTAGAAGAAAGAAAAATTGGCGGTTTAGGCGTATATTTAGCCCAAGAAGGAGTCGATCGACTTTTATATCAAAGAACGAGCGATCGCAATCAAAATATTTTAGTTGTAAATAGGATGACAAATTCACATCCTCGCTCAAGCGGTTAAATTTAATTGCAGAGAACGATCGAGTGGCGATCGTAAACAACTGTCTTAACCCAAACTGAGGTTCATTTCAGATAACATCCAAATATCGATACCTGATGAAGGATGATTTAAAGCTGCATCGTTGGTTATAAAAATACTGCATCCAACTTCAAGGGCTGTAGCAAGGTGTAGAGCATCGATTAAACCTAAATTACTGCTACCTCTAAGCTTAGCTGAAGCAATTACAATCGATCGAGTAATAGAGCAAAAAGTAAGATTAGGAAATTGAGGAAGTTCGCTAGCATATTCTTGGGCGATTTCTGATTTTCCCTGACGCAAAGGTTTCACCATTAATTCTGCTAGTACCAAATCGCAAGCAAAACCTTTACATTTTCCTTGTTCGATCGCCTCCAAAACTGCGATCGCAAGCGAACCAAATTCTGGATTTCCTTCTAAAGCGTAAATAAAAACTACAGTATCAAGAGCGATTTTTTTACCTTCTAAATCTTCTAATCGCGCCAAGATTCTCTTTCACTCCGAATATAGGTAACTGGATCGGTATCTTGCCAAAGTTCGCGATGTTTGCCAAACAGACGAGAAGCATGACTGTGCTGAGGAATCATGACAACTTTGCCGTCTTCAACCTTTACCTCAAGCCTATCTCCTGGTTTTAGTTTCAAGATTTCTCTTACATCTTTAGGCACTACAATTTGATAGCGCAAACCAAGTTTAGCTGTTGTCATACGTTAATTATAAATATGTCATACATAATATTTTAACATACTCAACTATAATTTAAAGGCAACAGGCAACAGGCAACAGTGTAGGTTTTGAAGGAGGATTTAGATCTCTTCTTGAACTAAGATGCCCTAACATATTAATTTAAAGAGAATATAATAATTACCCCATTCAAGATTATGACTGTATCCAAAGATAAAGCCGATCGAGACAAAATTCTCGAATCAATGAAGAATTTTTCTGAACAGTATGCCAAAAGAACCGATACTTATTTTTGCATCGATCCCTCTGTTACTGCTGTAGTTATCGAAGGGTTAGCAAGACATAAGGAAGAATTAGGCGCACCTTTATGCCCCTGTCGTCATTACGAAGATAAGGAAGCGGAGGTAAAAAATACTTTTTGGAATTGTCCCTGCGTACCGATGCGCGAACGTAAAGAATGTCACTGTATGTTATTTATCACACCAGATAACGAATTTGCAGGCGAACAACAGGACATCGATCTGGAAATTATCAAAGAAACACGTCGAAGCATGGGCGGTTAATCGATCTATATGGCACCACAAGCATTTTGGCAGGGGGTAAAAGAATTTAATCAACAACAGTTTTATGACTGTCACGATACTCTAGAGGCTTTGTGGATGGAGGCTGCTGAGTCTCAAAAGAGATTTTATCAAGGTATATTGCAAATTGCGGTTGGCTGTTATCACCTAGGTAATCTAAATTGGCGTGGTGCAGTCATTTTATTAGGAGAGGGAATTAAACGGCTAAGAGATTATCAACCAGTACATGAAAATGTTGATATCTCTCAATTATTAGCAGAAAGTAGTGAATTATTGAGGGCGCTACAACAAATAGAGCCAGAATCTATAGGCGAATTTGTCCAAAAACTTGAATTGGCAACTGTCGATCCCAATGGTGATAATAGTTTTAGGTATAAGCTACCTAAAATTAACAAAATAGATGAGTCTCAAGCAAAACGGTAAAAAGCGATCGATCGGTTGTTAAAGGCTAGTTTGCTTGGGAAACTTAATTAATGTTTCATCAGTCAAATTGTCAGTGTTTTTTTAACAACTATCCAAAGCACATGATTGCTCAACGGATATCACTTTACCATCATCGACTTAACCATCATGTTTTTCTCTCCCATCCTTTCGATCGGCAAGCGCCATCTTAGGAACCCTCAAGGTGGAGATCTCAGCCAGCCTTTGAGGTGGATGTTAGTTAATATCATTTCTCTGGTGCTTGCTGCCGCGATCGCGCTGTTTCCTTTATCTCTAAAAGCTCAAACTAAAAATTCTACTGGACAAGTTAACCCCAATCTTGGTTTAGGCATCAAGTCTAAAAGAGTAGAGGCGAACTCAAATACGGGCGTAGTTACTTTTATTGGTAACGTGCAGATTAACTATCCAGCTAGAAAAATTCAGGGTACAGCCGCTCAAGCTCAATACTACAGTCGCGAACGCCGTCTCGTCCTTTCTGGGAATGTCTATGTGCTTCAGGAAGGGAATAGTATGCAAGCAGAGACAATGACTTATTTAATTGATGAAGGTCATTTTATTGCTACACCTAAGTCTAACCAGCAAGTAGAGTCAATTTATCTGATTCCAGATAATCCTAGCAGTACCAACTCTAATGCAGCTCCCCAAATTCCTCAATTTAACCCAAATTCCCGTGAAAAATCAAATAATTCCTGATTTTTGGAAAATAATAAAAATTGCAAGCGATCGAGAAGTAAACTGTGACTATTACTTTAGAAAACATTCATAAATTCTATGGTAAGCGCTGTGTCGTCAATCGAGCTAATTTGAGAGTTTCAGCAGGAGAAATAGTTGGCTTACTAGGGCCTAATGGTGCTGGTAAAACCACCACTTTTTATATCGCTACGGGTTTAATCAAACCAAACGAAGGACATGTTTGGCTCGACAGCAAAGATATTACCGATCTCACTATTAACGAAAGAGCGCATTTGGGAATTGGCTATCTAACTCAGCAAGCCAGTATTTTTCGTAACCTCAGCGTGCAAGAAAATATTCAACTCGTATTGGAACAAACAAACGTACCAAAACCTGCCAGAACAATAAAACTAGAAAAGCTCTTACATGAATTTCGTTTAGAAAAAGTGGCAAACGTAAAAGGATCGCAAGTTTCAGGAGGAGAAAGGAGAAGAACAGAACTAGCTAGAGCTTTAGCTGCTGGTATCGATGGACCAAAATTCCTCTTGTTAGACGAACCCTTTGCTGGAGTCGATCCGATCGCCGTTGCAGAAATACAAAAACTAATTTTACAATTGCGCGATCGCCACATGGGTATTTTAATCACCGACCACAATGTTCGAGAAACCTTGCAAATCGTCGATCGCGCTTACATCATGCGAGATGGTCAAATTCTCGCCTCTGGAAACGCCGAAGAACTGTATAGCAATCCTCTAGTTCGTCAATATTATTTAGGCGATAATTTTCAAGTTTAGTTATTTGTTGTTAGTTGTTAGTTGTTAGTTGTTGGTTGTTGGTTGTTGGTTGTTCATTGTTCATTGTTCATGGGCTGCCCCTCCACACCGAAGCTCCCTGCTCCCCTGCTCCCTGTTCCCTGTTCCCTGTTCCCTGTTCCCTGTTCCCTCTTTCTTGCCATGAAACTAGCCAAAACCTTGAAAATATCTATCCCTGGCTTTTCCGTCATGGATGTATATATTGTGAGAGAACTAATCGTACCTTTCATTTTTGGGATGGGGTTGTTTACTTCCTCGGTATTAGCAATAGACACGCTGTTTGACTTAGTACGTAAAGTCACAGAGTCGGGATTACCATTAGGTATAGCGGTGACAGTATTGTTGTTAAAGATGCCAGGTTTTATTGTCTTCGCTTTTCCCATGTCAATGCTGCTGGCAAGTTTGATGTCCTATAGTCGTCTTTCTAGCGATAGCGAAATTATTGCTTTACGCAGTATTGGCGTTAGTGTTTATCGCATTATCGTTCCTGTTCTGTTACTAAGCATTTTCGTAGTTGGGATCACTTTCTCACTGAATAACTTTTTAGCTCCCAATGCTAACTATCAAGCGACTTTGACCTTAGAAAAAGCACTCAAGCAAGATAAACCTTCTTTTCGTAGAAGTGATAACATTCTTTTTCGGGAATACGATCGAGTCAAGCAACCTGATGGCTCTCAAAAAACGATTATGAGTCGTTTGTTTTATGCTGACGAATTTGATGGCGAACAAATGCTCGGCTTGACTATTCTCGATCGCTCGGATGCAGGAGTCAATCGCATTATTACTTCGCGATCGGCAACTTGGAATTTAGCCAAAAATAAATGGGATTTTTTCAACGGTACTATCTATTTAATTGCTCCCGATGGCTCTTATCGCAACATTATTCGCTTTCAACACCAAGAACTCGCTCTACCAGATGCGCCACTAGACATAGCGAAAAAGCCCAAATACGATGAAATGAATCTGTTTCAAGCTCAAGAATATTTAGACGTTCTCCAGTCTAGCGACGAAGATAACAAAGAAATTCGTAAGGTTAAAGTACGTATTCAAGAAAAAATGGCTCTGCCATTCGTCTGTCTGGTGTTTGGTCTAGTAGGAGCAGCGTTGGGTATGGCACCTCAAAATACAGGCAAAGCTACTGGTTTTGGTATTTGCGTAATTTTAATTTTCTCCTATTATCTACTAGAATTTTTCACCACTTCTATGGGGATTTGGGGTGTTCTCCCACCATTTATTGCCGCCTGGTTGCCTAATTTCTTAGGTTTAGGTGCGGCATTATTATTAATAGCAAAAGCAGCGAAATAGGGGTTAGGGGTTAGGGATTAGGGATTAGGGGTTAGGGATTAGGGGTTAGGGATTAGAAAGTAAAACAATGTTCAAGTTTTATGTTAATTTATCTCTAAAAATTCCAGTAAATCAATTATTTTGTGTTAATTTTAAATGACTATTATCACCCCATCAATTCTTTAAGCTAGTTCCTGTTAAGAGTTCCCTATCACCACCTCACCTGTTCCCTGTTCCCTGTTCCCTGTTCCCTAATTTTATGAACTCTCTCAAACCAACTCCTGCTTCCATTCGCTACCTCAAAGCAAGATTAAAACCCTTCAAAAATCCTTTATTTTGGGGTTCTTTAGCCATACTAACTGTAGTAGGATACTCTGTTTACCAGTATTGGCAGCATCCAGAGTTATTAGAAGGCAATTCAGATGATTCTAATTCAACTAATATTAGTGCCAACAGCACTGAAAACTCTGATTCTAGCTCTTCTTTATCTTCTGATGATTTGGCTGTAGGTGCTGACATAGATAATGTACAGTTGCTATTGACAGAATTAGAACGAAATCAAGCTCTAGCGCCATCTCCATCTGTTAATGTAAAAGCACAGAATGGTCAAGATCGAATCAATCAAAATTGGCTCAATCAGTTTAAAACACAGCAAGAAAAGACTTCGCAGTTATCAAAAGCAAGTCCTCAATCTCAGCTACAGGCACCTCAATATAATTTACCAAAAAATAATTTTCTCTCAGACAAAACTAACCTTAGAGGAACTAGCATAATCGCGCCAAACAATCAAAATTTTTTCAATTCATCGTCTTTTAAATCGAATAGCAGTATCGGACAAATTGACAGCCAAAATATAGGCATTATTGGTGCTAGAAGAAATTGGTCTACAAATAAATATAGAGGAAACAATTTTTATACTTCCACACCATCAACTTCGCCATCAATTGATTTATTTGGCAATTTAAATGCAGCCAATGTTAAAAATCAAGTAAATTTATCAGATCCGTCTAATTTGAATAATAATTACCAGAATTTTTCAGCTTTTAATCAGAACAATAGTTATCCAATTCAGCCTGCTAATCCCTATGGTTTATCTACGGGCATAAATCAGAATCAAACTAGTAATTTTTCTCCCAATTACGATCGAGGAATTTCTAACAATTCCCAACAAGTAACACCTAGTAATAATCTTAATCGCCCCAATCTCAATCAGTATCAAACTCAATTAAAAGCCAATAGTAATTACAATTCTTATCCAAATCAAAACGGGTATGGATATGGCGCTACCTATTATGGCGCACCACCATCTAATTTGAACAATACTAATTCAGCCAATTCAGGTAACTCTTACGGTGTCAATAATTACTCTAATTACCAAGCACAACCCAATGACTTCAAATAGTTGGAATTGCGATCGAAATGCTTTGAATGATGGTACAAGAATTAGAGCCTTTTGCAGCAATTAGCAATGAGCTATGAACCATGAACATTATTTAGCAAACAGATCGGGAATTCTTTACGGAATTAGCGTTGGTACAGGCGATCCCGAATTGATTACAGTCAAGGGATTGCGACTACTACAAGCAGCCGAAGTAGTTGCTTTTCCTGCGGGAGTTGGTCGCAATTTAGGAATAGCTGAGGCGATCGCTACGCCTTGGCTAAAACCCACACAAGTTAAATTAGCCTTGCATTTTCCTTACACCAGAGAA
>CAZJTL010000017.1:35474-39290 GCA_964548905.1 uncultured bacterium
AGAAGAGCGAGTTTTATTACAAGCATGGCAAGAAGCTGCACACAAGATTTGGTATTACCTAGAACAAGGGAAAAACGTCGCTTTTGCTTGTGAAGGGGATATTAGTTTTTATAGTACTTTTAACTATTTGGCTCAAACTCTGACACAATTGTACCCCACAGCCAAGATTGAGAGAATACCTGGGGTTTGTTCTCCTCTAGCTGCGGCATCAGTGTTAGGATTACCTTTAACCGAACGCAACCAAAAGCTAATTGTTTTACCCGCACTCTACAATCTCCAAGAGTTAGAAACGGCTCTAGATTTAGGGGATGTTATTGTATTGATGAAATTTCGTTCTGTATACGATCGCATTTGGCAGATTCTTCAACAACGCCATCTACTCGATCGCGCCTGGATTGTCGAACAAGCAACTTCAACTAATCAAGTAATTTATCGCGATTTAGGCGATCGCCCCAGCTTAAAATTATCATATTTTTCCATTCTCATAATTCGTGTTGTCGAACCTCTAAGTAGCTGAAGTCGAACGTATAAAATAAATAAGATAAAATTGTCAAGAAATATTAAGGCTTAAGCGTAATGAGTTTGTTGGTTTCTTCCCTTGGACTTCTCCTTACCCTAACCACATTGGGTATTGCACTCTATCTATTCACTGCACGTCGTTACCAATCGTCTGACTCTGTAGCTAATTCTTACGACCAATGGACAGAAGACGGTATTTTGGAGTTTTACTGGGGCGAACACATTCACCTAGGTCATTATGGTTCACCACCACAACGAAAAGATTTTCTAGTTGCTAAAGCTGATTTTGTGCATGAGATGGTTAAATGGGGAGGTTTAGACAAATTTCCTTGCGGTACAACCCTTTTAGATGTTGGCTGTGGAATTGGTGGAAGCAGCCGTATTTTAGCCAAAGATTACGGATTTTCCGTTACAGGTGTTACTATCAGTCCTCAACAGGTCAAACGCGCCCAAGAGTTAACCCCTGAAGGAGTTGATGCCAAGTTTGTCGTAGATGATGCCATGGCGCTTTCTTTTCCCGATGCTAGTTTCGATCTAGTTTGGTCGATCGAAGCTGGTCCTCATATGCCAGATAAAGCCATTTTTGCTAAAGAGTTAATACGAGTACTAAAACCTGGTGGCGTGCTAGTTGTAGCTGATTGGAATCAGCGAGACGATCGCCAAAAACCGCTAAATTTCTGGGAAAAACCAGTCATGCGACAGCTATTAGATCAGTGGTCACATCCTGCTTTTTCCAGTATTGAAGGCTTTTGTGAACTTTTGCTAGAGACTGGATTAGTTGAAGGAGAAGTAATCACCGCAGACTGGACTAAACAAACTCTTCCATCTTGGTTAGATTCTATTTGGCAGGGAGTAGCTAGACCTCAAGGATTAGTGCGTTTTGGTCTACCTGGTTTAATTAAATCTCTGCGAGAAGTGCCTACCTTGCTGCTGATGCGATTAGCATTTGGTGCAGGTCTTTGCCGATTCGGTATGTTCCGCGCCATACGGTCTAATTCAGTAGCGCGATCGACAGAAACAATGTGGCAAGAAACCTTAAAGAAGTTCCCACTATGCCTAGATGATAAATACACTCGTCTATAATCTATCCTGACTGATTCTTACTCTCGTTGCAAAAAACTGGGATGCTCCCCAGATCAACGAAGATGAGAATCAGGCGCGATCGCCGCTGAATGTCTTCATCACCTGTTTTATTAGCTGCTAACAGTTCTGCT
This sequence comes from uncultured bacterium, assembly GCA_964548905.1. Taxonomy (GTDB): domain Bacteria; phylum Cyanobacteriota; class Cyanobacteriia; order Cyanobacteriales; family Xenococcaceae; genus CAZJTL01. Next base: position 37,208 of record CAZJTL010000017.1, read on the forward strand.
TATCTTGCGATCGCAGCTTTTCCATGGGAACTAAATTTATAATTCCCCTTTGGGAATTGAAGCAATTAACTGACGAGTATATTCTTTCTGGGGCGATCGATAGACTTTTTCCGCAGCATCTAGTTCTTCAATTCTGCCCTTATTCATGACCATAATTCGATCGCTCATAAATTTAACTACACTTAAATCGTGAGAGATGAAAATATAAGTCAAACCAAATTCCTCTTGCAATTCCTTCAATAAATTCAAAACTTGCGCTTGTACCGAAACATCTAAGGCAGAAACCGATTCATCGCAAATAATAAACTGAGGATTGAGCGCTAATGCCCTGGCAATACATATTCTTTGGCGCTGTCCGCCAGAAAATTCGTGGGGATAGCGATCGCTCATGTTGGGATTTAAACCCACGCGATCGAGTAAATAAGCTAATCTTTCTTGTCTCTTTTTGCGATCGCGGAGCAAGTTATGAACGATCGTTGGTTCCATAATTGCCCTACCGATAGACATTCTGGGATTGAGGGAATTGTAGGGATTTTGAAAAACTATTTGCATCTCTCGACGCAAATTACGCAGTTTTTTGTCCCCCATTTTTAAATTAAGCAGATTTTCCCCACGAAAAATAATCTCACCTTGCATGGCTGGAATTAAGCGTAGCAGAGTACGAGCGAGAGTAGACTTGCCACAACCAGATTCACCTACCAATCCCAAGGTTTCCCCAGGATAAACATCAAAAGAAACGTTATTTACCGCCATCAAATATTTTTGAGTGCGATTAAACATTCCTTTCTGGGAGAAACCAACGTGGAGACTTTTGATTGAAAGTAGGGGTTTATCTACCAATAACTTTGCTAATCTAGCTTCTGCCTCAGCAGAATTAATTTCTATAGAATTTTCTGGCGATCGCTCGGCTTGTTTCTCTAAAATTACTACTTCACCCGACGAATCGGTAGACACTTCCATAAAATCTGAGACGGTTGGCAGATATTTTAGATGCTGATGCAGACGAGGACGACAAGCGAGCAAACCCTTAGTATAGGGATGTTGGGGATTGATAAAAATTTCTCCGATCTCGCCGTATTCGACAATTTTGCCTCGATACATCACCGCCACTCGATCGACTAATTCAGCAATAACTGCTAAATCATGGGTAATAAAAATCAGAGACATCCCTCGCGCACTACATAAATCTCGTAATAGTTGGAGAATGCTAGCTTGTACGGTTACGTCTAAAGCTGTGGTAGGTTCGTCAGCGATTAATACTTTAGGATTGCAAGAAATTGCCATAGCGATCGTCACCCGTTGCTGCTGTCCGCCAGATAGTTCGTGGGGATAGCGTTTGAGCATCGCCTGTTTTTGTTGATTCAGATAGCGATCAATTTCTGTATCGCTGGTAAGATGACGATTTTCTTGCTGTTTAATATCTTCTAAATATTGCTGTCTGAGTTGTTCGTCACTGGTAAGCAATTTTACCTCTTGAAGACGCGCGATCGCCTGTCTCCTCGCTTCTGCATCAGATACCTGTTGATGTAACTTAATCGCTTCAGTAATTTGAAAACCGATATCGTAAACGGGATTTAGGGCACTCATCGGTTCCTGAAAAATCATGGCAATGCGATCGCCCCGATATCGTCGTCTTTTTTCCTCGCCAACTCTAATCAGATCTACTGCTTCTGTCTCTTTATCATCGCGATACCAAATTTCTCCCCCTGTAATTTTGCCAGGATTGGGAACTAAACCCATTAACGCCAAGGAAGTAACCGACTTACCCGAACCCGATTCACCAACAATTCCTAATTTTTGTCCTGGTTGCAATTGGAAACTAATACCGTCAACGGCGATGTTGCGTCGATCTTCGCTGACAAATTGAACTTGAAGGTTGCGGACATCAACAACAGGATCGGTCATAGTTTTTTTTAGGCAAAATTTTACATAGATTTTAAATGATAGTAGCTAAATATTTGGTGATCTGTAAGCTTTTAACTAGGGGTTAGGGGTTAGGGGTTAGGGGTTAGGGGTTAGGGTTTAGGGGAAGTAATGAGTAATGAGTAATGAGTAATGAGTAATAAATAGCAAGTAGCGAGTA
>CAZJTL010000018.1:0-4334 GCA_964548905.1 uncultured bacterium
GTGCTTAACAATTTTGGAAAAGAATATGTAATTAATTTTGTTTAGGCACTTATAAGTTCTTCGAGGGAAAACTTAAAAATCATAATTTAGATGAAGATATTTCTTTTGATTATCCCAAACTTAAAACGATTTTATTGGAAAAGTTAGTATTAGTTAATATAACTTCAGATGATGATGATAATCCCTATCTTATTTTTGAAAGTTTAAATAATAAAGGGAAAGAATTGACTCAAGCAGATTTAGTTCGGAATTATATATTTATGCAATTACCTTCAAAAGAACGAGAAGAAGTATACAAAAATGAATGGTTACCTCTACAAGAAAGCTTTAAGCAAAATATGAAAGACAAGCCGTATGCAGATGAATTAACAAATGCCTTCTGGTTTTATTTACGTAAACATGGTAATAATGTTAATCAAAAAGAAGTGTATAAAAATATCAAAAAAAAGTTTGAAAATTGTAAAAAAAATGCTCCTAATCCAATATCTGAAATCAAAGCTGAATTAAAAAATCTTATCAAATTTGCAAAATATTATCAGAACTTAAAATTCTATGAACTAGAACAAGAACCTAGACTAAAAGATAAATTTAAACGTTTAATCAGGCTTGATTTTACAACCTGCCATATATTTATTCTCAATCTTTATGATGAATATAAAACAGAGAAATTATCATTAGAAAATTTTGAAAAAATACTGAATTATTTAGAATCTTATTTTGTTCGTCGTTTATTTGCTGGAATTTCTCCTAAAAGCTTAGGTAAAATTTTCGATAATCTGTACACAGAAGTAAAAAACACAAATCCCAATAATTTAATAGAAGGATTGCAGCAAGTTCTTCAAAGTTATGATAAAACTAAGATTTGGCCAGATGAAGAGGCATTTCGTCAAGGAATTATCAACAAAAGTATATATTCTAAAGGAGAAAATGATAGAATTAAACTTTTTTTAGAGACAATAAAAACATCTCTTTGCAAAGAAAAAGTTGATCCTTGTAATTTAACAATAGAACATATTATGCCTCAATCATTAGATAAAAAGAAAGAATGGCAGAAAATGTTAGGCACTGATTATAAAATAGTTCATAAGAAATGGATACATACTCTTGCTAATCTTACATTAACAGCCTACAATTCAGATTTATCTAATAAACCATTTGCCGAGAAAAAAACTATTTATAAAGAGTCTAATATTGCTCTAAATAAATATTTTCAAGATATAGACACTTAGAACGAAGAAACAATACAAAAACGTGCTGAATCTTTAGCTGATATAGCAATTAGAATATGGTCAAGATAAAATCTCAATATTTTTTTTGACATTATTATTTCGTCTAGATATTGCTTCGCGCTTCGATTCTAAACGAGTGCGTCATTTTTCATCTATTGCTGTGTAAAATCCCATAAGGATTTAGCTTTTTCTTCAGCATCTTGAGCAAGTTCGAGAAGCGATAACATAGTAGTGTCATCTGGTAGCTGTTTCATTACACATACCTAGTCTTAAACTAGAAGACAATTATTCTTCCCAATTTAATTTGGCTCTATTGTAAATCTCATCTATACTTTGATCTTGATAAAGCTGTTGAGAAATTTTTACGTAGTCAGTTGCATCACCATGAAGTAAACTTAAAAATCTCCAAGTAGCAGCAGAACCTAGAGACTTTTGTAAAGCTTCTATTCCTTTTATAGTTACTTCTGCATCACTCATAGTTAGTTTTTTATTCATGAGTTTATCTCCCTTCTTACATAATCTATTGGATTCAATATTTCTGTTTGTAAACTGAGTTTTATTCCTTGCTTAATCAAATTGTCGTCACAAGTTAAAAAGAAACTTGCTTTGACATATTCAGCAGCAGCTAAATGAATAGCATCTTTAGAAGAAACATTAACTTGTTTTTGAAATGATTTAGCTAACTCAACTATTTCCAATTTTGGAGGGACTTTAACTTGACAAATATCAGCCATGTTTAAAACGGCGTATTTTCTCTGAGGGAAAGGACAAAGCAAAGTTTCGTCTTGATGCATAAAAGACCAAACTAAAATTACTTCATTCGTTTCCGCTTTAGTAAAAATTTCTTGACAAGCTAAAGCCTCCATTTTGATTCTAGTTTGTTCTAGATCGTCAAATCCTCTTTGAAAACAATTGTAGTCAAGATAGATTAAGTCAGCCATTAAGCACCATTAAGCACTAAAATACTTAGCCACAGGATGATGAACTACAAAAGCAGTAGTCGATTGTTCTGGATATAACTGTTCGCTTTCATCCATAAACATCCCAATTCTTCCAGTATCCAATATCTCCAATTGCTTATACTGATCGGGAATATTCGGACAAGCAGGATAACCAAAACTATAACGAGAACCACGATGTTTCTGTTGCAATACTTCTTTAACAGTTTTTGGTTCTTCATTACCAAAACCCAACTCGCGACGAATACGCGCATGAGTCCATTCTGCTAAAGCTTCCGCAGTTTGTACCGCCATACCGTGGAAGTAGAGGTAATTGGTATAATCATTACCGTCAAATAACTTCTTAGCGTATTCTGTCGCAATTTCTCCTACCGTTACCGCTTGCATTGGGAAAACATCCATTTTCTCACTTCCCACAGGTGCAAAGAAATCAGCAATACAGAGACGACGACCAGAACGCTGACGTGGAAAATCCCATTTTACCAATTCGGTTGAGGTATTATTGGGGTCGTATATGTGCAAGGAATTTTCTTCAGAAAGACAGGGGAAGTAACCATAAATTACTGTGGGATGTAGTAATTTCTCTTCAATAATACGTTGCTTCCATTCACCGAGAATTGGATGTACTTTCTTAGCTAGAAACTCATCGTATTCTTCGCGAGACTGTTCTTTTGGTTTGCGGAATTGCCATTGTCCAGCAATTAATGCTTGTAGATCCAAATACCAGAATACTTCCTCTAAAGGAATATCTTCTGGTGTTAAAATCTTCGTTCCCCAGAAAGGAGGAGTCGGGCGATCGATATCTATATCTACCGCTTCCGATCGCTTGGTATCGATAACAACTGGTTCTGGTTTTTTGCTCTCATCATCTACAAAAATAGTATCAGCATTAGCATCACCGAAAGGTTTATCCCCATTACCAGAATCCATCTGCGTTAATCCGCGTTTATCTGCGGACGCAACTTCATCCAAAAATCCCTTAAGATCGTCCCAATTATTGTTCGCTTTCGCTGGCATTAATTTATCCATAAAATGTAAGTCAGCAAAAGCATCTCGTCCGTAAACTACCTTACCCTTATAAGTATTCTGACAATCTTGGTGAACGAATTTAGGAGTTAACGCCGCACCACCTAAAATAACAGGTACGGTAATTCCTTTTTCGTTAAACGTCTCCAAATTATCTTTCATAAACGCTGTCGATTTCACCAACAAACCACTCATAGCGATACAATCGGGTTTATATTGTTCGTAAGCTTCAACGATCGCTTCTACTGGTTGTTTGATACCGAGGTTGATTACTTTGTAACCGTTATTGGAAAGAATGATATCGACTAGGTTTTTACCGATATCGTGAACGTCACCTTTAACAGTAGCAATCACAAACGTCCCTTTACCACTACCGTTGCTATCTTCTTTATCCATGAAAGGTTCTAAATAGGCGACTGCTGCTTTCATAGTTTGCGCCGATTGCAGTACGAAAGGAAGTTGCATTTGTCCCGAACCAAATAATTCGCCGACAACTTTCATTCCATCGAGAAGGAAAGTATTGATAATTTCTAGTGGAGGATAGGTTTCTAAAGCTTTTGCTAAAGCTTCTTCCAAACCGAGACGTTCGCCGTCAATGATATGTTGTTTGAGTCGTTCGTCTATGGGTAGATTTGCATCATTAGATCGATCGCGCTTGGTTGTTTTTCCTTCAAATAAAGTAGTAAGTTTAGTTAAAGGATCGTAAGTACAAACTTCGCCATCAAATTCACGGCGATCGAAAATGAGATCCTGACAAACTTTTTGATGTTCTGGATCGATTTTGGATAGAGGTAAAATTTTACTAGCACTGACGATCGCCGCATCCAAACCTACCGCCATGGTTTCGTGTAAAAAGACAGAATTTAATACTTGACGCGCCGCAGGATTCAAACCAAAAGAAACGTTAGATAGCCCTAAAAGGATATGACAACCTGGTAATTCTTCTCTAATTCTTTTAACTGCTTCGACAGTTGCTTTACCATTCTCTCGATCTTCTTCAATACCTGTAGAAACTGGAAGTACTAAAGGATCGAAAAATATTTCATGGGCGGGTATACCATAGTCAATAATGGCATGATAGGCGCGTTTGGCAATGGCAAATTTCTTGTCTGCGGTACGT
>CAZJTL010000018.1:4344-37788 GCA_964548905.1 uncultured bacterium
ATCGATCGTCCCGACGACAATTCCCGCACCATATTTTTTAGCCAGTTCGACTACTTTAAAAAATCTTTCCTCACCATCTTCATAGTTAGTCGAGTTGAGGATACATTTACCGCCAGCAACCTTTAAACCCGCCTCCATTTTTTGCCATTCAGTAGAGTCAAGCATCAAAGGAAGGTTGACATTATTAACCACACGGGATGCTAATTCGCGCATATCTCGCACGCCATCACGTCCGACATAATCTACGTTAACGTCGAGAACGTGCGCGCCTTCTTTAACCTGAGATTTTGCTAGAGAAACCAAACTATCCCAATCTTCCGCGTTTAAAAGATCGCGACATTTTTTAGAACCACTAGCATTTAATCTTTCGCCGACAATTAAGAAAGAATTATCTTGAATGTATGGTTGGGTACTATATATAGATGCTGCTGAAGGTTCGTAGCGATAATTGCGTTCTTTTGGTGTCAAATCCTTAGTCATCTCAGCTAATTGCTGAATATGTTCGTAGCGAGTACCACAACAACCACCGACGATTTGCACCCCCAAATCTTCTACGAAGTGCATCAAACTCATCCGCAATTCCATTGGTGTAAGCTTGTAATGTGCTTGTCCGCCAACGTTTTCTGGCAAACCAGCGTTAGGAATACAAGAGACGATAAAGGGAGAATTTTCCGATAAATATTTAATATGGGGCTTCATTAAATCTGGCCCCGTGGCGCAATTTAGTCCTAAAATGTCAATAGGATATCTTTCTAAGATGGCTACTGCTGCGCCAATTTCCGTACCGACTAGCATAGTACCCATCTGTTCCATAGTGACAGATACCATTAAGGGAAGACGATCGCCTTTTTTAGCAAAAACTTCTTCGATCGCATTTAAGGCTGCTTTAATTTGCAGTACATCCTGACAGGTTTCTACTAATAATAAATCTACGCCACCATCGTATAGAGCTTCTGCTTGCTCTACATAGGCATTTTTGAGGGTATCATAGTCAATATGTCCGAGGGTTGGTAACTTAGTTCCAGGACCCATCGAACCAGCAACAAAACGAGGCTTTTCTGGTGTAGAATATTCAGTTGCAACTCGTCTCGCTAACTCTGCGGCTACTTTATTTAAATAGTAAGCTTTATCTTGTAAATCGTATTCACCGAGAACGATCGCAGTACCACCAAAGGTATCGGTTTCAATTACATCCGCACCTGCTTCTAAAAAGCCACGATGTACCTTTTCGATCGCCTCTGGTTTGGTATGCACGAGGTATTCATTACAACCTTCGTATTCCGCACCACCGAAATCATCTGCGGTTAAATTTTGAGTTTGTAAATTAGTTCCCATCCCACCGTCAAATACTAAGACAGGGCGATCGGGACTATTAAGACGTTTTAAAAAGGTACTGTTCATAGTTCGCGACTGCGGATTGACAGATATATGAATAAATTTGAATAAAGGTAAGATTAGATTAATTTTATATGATTTGTCTTTTTTGAGCGTATAGATGGTATCTTTATTCGCTTTTTTTACCGTATCTTTAAAAAACAAGAAACTTATCCGAGATATATAACTAGCATAGAGGTTATTTATGTCTAAAATATTAAGAGCTTCAAGTAAAAAGGCGGTTTTTGGTTCATTATGGAATAATTTGGCACACTAAATACGGAAGACTCGTTTTGGGTAGATGAAAAAATTATTATTTATTTGTAGCCAAAATCGATTGCGTAGTCCGACTGCTGAAGCAATTTTCTCAGAATATGAAGGATTAGAAGTAATTTCAGCAGGTATCGATCGCACGTCAGAAATGCCTCTATCCAGCGAAGATATTGAATGGGCAGATCTCATTTTTGTGATGGAAAAATCTCATCAACATAAATTAAACCAAAAATTTAAATCTTGGCTGAAAGGTAAGCGAGTAATTTGTTTGGATATTCCTGACAATTACGAATATATGCAACCAGCTTTAATCGAACTACTCAAGAAAAAAGTTTTACCTATTTTAGGCACTTTTTAAATTTTTAGTAAGATCGCTTTATCTTTTTTTGTGTCGCGATCGTATAATTTTAAATTATTATTTTAGATAATTTATTCTAACAGATATAGTAAAGAACAGCGATAGAAAGCATTTTTAGTCAAGAAACGAAGTTTTGATGATAACGGCTATTTGGCTGCTAAGCATCGTATAACCTAATGCTGTAATTCAATTTAGCGATCGCCGTAGTTAATCAAACCAATTTTCTAACTGTAAATTAGAAATATTAATAAAATGACGGGTGTTATTAGTAACTACAATATCTTGTCGAGAACGAGCAACAGCAGCTATTAAAGCATCTAACTCTCCCGTAGGTTTACCAAGTTTTCTAAGTTCTGATTGTATTTTCCCAAATTCTATAGCTGCTTTGCTGTCAAAATCTATCTTAGGTAAAGCATCGGCAAATTGAGTTAATGTGTTTAAGTTTTCAGTAATGCGACTCGAACAATAAACACCTTTATAAAGTTCCGCTAAAACTAAAGAAGGAATATAACAATTACTATATTTTACCTGAAAATGTTGAATCACTTTAGAATTATTCTTCAGAATAGCAATACAAATATTTGTATCCAATAAATACATTTCAAATTACTTAATGTCTTCAAAGTTGAGATCTCGTCCACGATATTTATGACGTTCTTCATCCATATCATTGAAAATTTTATCTATTTCTGAATCATCTTTCCAAGTACCAATAACTTTTTGTAGTTTTTGCCATTGGCTATCTTGGTTTATTAAAGAAGATTCAGGAATTTCTACAGTAACTTCTGTTCCTTCAGCAATAGATATATTCTCTAATAGTTGAATATTCTTATCGCGTATAATACCTTTAATTTTCATTTTCTTTATTACTCTTATTAAAAATAAAATCGATCGAGTCAAATAAATACCGCTAGTTAATTTCAACGATGACAAACTGGTTTCTGTCGCCTACGATAGATGCCAAATTGCATTTCAAATATATATTAATTATGGCTCTCTACATCATTGTCCATCATCGTTTAGATTCAAAGCAGCCTTGGCAGAACGATTGGCTTGATAAGAATGTCCCAAATTCTTCGCTTCTCGATTATATCGTTACTACATCAACTCTCGCGCAAGCTTGTGAAAACGAGAGAATTGCAGGTAATCGAGTGTTCATTCATCGCTGTAAGTATAAATCATCTCCCCGTATCATCTGTGCATCAGCTTTAGTATCTGCTGTTGACCTTTCGGCAAAAAAAGTTTCATTCATAAATCATCAAATATTAAATTTAGTACCACCGATTAAAGCTAATCAAGGACAGAATAGCTATTTTATTTGAAGTTCATAGATGTCTAACAAGAAGCTGTCGCAATTATTATTTATTATTCCTTGTTTAGTCTGGTCTCCAACACGTTTAATTATCGAGTGTTGGTTGGAATCATGTAGTAAAGCAGAAGAAAAAGCACAAATACTAATGATTTGGAACGAAACGCTGTTATCAGTAGAAGTGTTAATTTCTCTTCTTTTCTGGCTTTTTTCTATTACACCTTACTATCTTCATTACCTCTTATCTTGTCTTCTTTTCTGGTTTGCTTTCTCTCGTTGCAACGAAATTTTTTATGCTTTCTATTGCGACAGTCTTGACAAAATCGACAAGAAAGAAACGAAAACATCACTCAAGCCTTCGCAAAGAATCAGACTCGCAATTAGAAGCTATGGAAGCCTAACTTTGAATTTTGGATTTATTCACTTCCTTCTTCCCTATTCAATGTATGAGCCACGTTTTGATAATATTGTGGATGCGCTATATTTTAGTGGCGTAACTATTGCAACACTTGGCTACGGTGATATTAAGCCAACACATTTTCTTTCCAAGCTTTTTTGCGTTTACGAAGTCTTTTCAGGAATTCTGCTTGTGGTAATTGCTATTGCTGTATATGTTGGTAGTCTTGGTAATAGATCGGATAAATCAAAATAATAAATTATAATTACTGCGTACTTCTAGATCTTTTCATACCATTTCCGCCAGAAATAAACTCTATTTTTGGACAAGAAGCCGCTCGTGGCGATATTGTTGGTGGTATCTTGTTCTTTGGCTTATTTTCTCTCCAATGCTCTTAAATAACCATTTTTAAGTAAAAACTCTCTTAAAGCTGTAGGAAAATTGGGATATTGACCGACTTGACGATCGCCTTCATAAATTTCTAAACCCCATTGAGAATTGCGATCGTAATTAGAGAGCATAAAATCCCATGCTTCTCTTTCTTTTTCTTTGCCTAATAAAGCTTGTTGGGCGACGTAACCAGCCAAAATTCCATTGATTTCTAGGTTGTTTTTTTTGTTAGCTAAAAAGGTTCGATACATTTGTTTGGCTCTAGAGGCGATCGCCCTAGAATACTGACGAGTCAAATCCTGCAAATCACCATTATTGAAACCTAAGATTAGTGAAGGTGGAAAGGAACCAGCATAACTACTGAATTGGTAAAGAAAGGCATGATCTACTGTCACCAATTCCCACTTACCATCACCATCTAAGTCTTTAAAATTACCACCATCACCATCTAATTCCCCTAGTTCTGTTGTGACAAAGCGATCGCCACTCCATGAGTAAATTAGAATATTAGTACAGCAATGCGCGCCGCCGCTAAACGTTTTGACGATCGCTTCAGCAGTACCATTGTTATCTAAATCACGTAGAGAAATATTACCCGAATTAAAAGTTATAGTTTCTACGTTTACTTTTTCCGATTCATTATAAAAGATGCGATATTGTAAATTACCATGCTCTAGAAAAGTTTCTCTTTCTCGATCTAGAGGTTGATAATCGATCGAAACTGTTACTAAACCAGAACTTATTTTTTCTTCAACCAAAGGAGAACTATCATCTCTAAGCTCAACTTCAGTTTCACTCTCAGCAATAACCGATCTAGCCGTAAAACAAGTTAACGTTGTCAATAAGCAGAGAGTTACAAGTAGATTTCTAGCGATGTTCATTATTTATTGGCATTGGGTAGAATTAACTGCTGGAAACATCCCAAAGATCTAGGCTTAAAGAATTAAATTCTAGTCGATCGAAATCTTGTTGCAGTTGTTCTTTTCTAATCTTTAAAATTTTTGTACTTAAGAAAAGTTTTTGCTCTTTTAAAATCTCCTCTTCTCGGTCTAACATTTCTCTTCCTTGATGAAAAAATTGCTGCAAACTATAAATTATGGAGCTTGAGCATTACAAACAGTATTTGCATTTTAAAACGATTGGTCTTCGTGCTGAAGCGAGACAAAACCTTCTGCAATTCATTAATTCATTCACCTCTCTTACAGAAAAAGAACAGTGGACTCGTCAGTTTCTAGAAGCTGAAGAACACGAGTACGGGGACAAAATTCGTCATGAACTCTACGAGGGGGTTGTGTTTCCAGCCCTGCTAAAGGGGTATCAAAACCACGATCCCTGGTCAGTTTTGTGGCTTGCTCGTACAGCCCAAAATCTCTACAAAGCAAGACATCTCCATGAGCAGATCGATCTCAAAACTGATTATGGATTACTCAAAGAATGCTACTCGCTCGATCCCAGTAATCCTGAAGTGCAGAAAGACTTGCTGAGTATGCAGATCCGATCGCTTCAGTACTGCATTCATGAATATCCAACTGGAATTCTGTATGGGAAAGATGGAGCAACCACTGATGAGTGCCAAGAGATCTTGTCAGAAATTCAGTTTGTTAGAAAACTGGATACCGAAAAGAGCCAGGAGAAATTCCTCAACGAGGTTCAGTCCAAGGTGCTGGAGTACCTTGCTCGGCTGCAAAAATATCAACTTCCGATCGAGGCAGACAACGAGGAATCTATGGTTTGATGTCCGATCGACAATCGCCCATCCTCCAACCATGTCGATCGCTAAATAATTATTAATTTAAAAGCGACAATTAGACAAATAATATAAATAATCACCAATTTGCGCGATCGGATCCCCTAAAGTTTTAAAGTTAAAAATAGACGATCGATTAAGCAAGAGTAGAGAACACCTATATGCATTTAAGCGAAATCAGTCATCCCAATCAGTTACATGGTTTAACAATCAGACAACTGGAAGATATTGCTCGTCAAATTCGAGAAAAACACCTACAAACCGTTGCTACTAGTGGCGGTCATCTTGGGCCAGGATTGGGGGTGGTAGAATTGACTATTGCTCTCTATCAAACTCTCGATCTCGAAAGAGATAAAGTTCTCTGGGATGTAGGGCATCAAGCCTATCCTCATAAACTGATAACGGGAAGATACCATAACTTCCACACGCTCAGACAAAAAGATGGTGTGGCGGGCTATTTAAAACGCTGTGAAAATAAGTTCGATCACTTTGGTGCTGGACACGCTTCTACCAGTATTTCAGCCGCTTTGGGTATGGCGTTAGCTAGAGATGCTAAAGGTGAAGACTTTAAAGTAGTAGCAATTATTGGTGATGGTGCGCTGACAGGCGGGATGGCGCTGGAGGCGATCAATCATGCGGGACACCTACCCAACACCAATGTCATGGTGGTACTAAATGATAATGAAATGTCTATTTCCCCTAATGTAGGGGCAATTTCTCGTTACCTTAATAAAATTCGTTTAAGCGATCCCATTCAATTTCTCTCAGATAATCTAGAAGGACAATTTAAGCAATTACCTTTTTTTGGTGACTCCTTCACTCCAGAAATGGAAAGACTCAAAGAAGGAATGAAGCGCTTAGCAGTTCCTAAAGTCGGCGCTGTGATTGAAGAACTCGGTTTTAAATACTTTGGTCCGATCGACGGTCATAATTTACAAGAATTAATTGCTACCTTTAAGCAAGCACATAAAGTTACAGGACCAGTATTAGTTCACGTCGCGACCGAAAAAGGAAAAGGTTACGCGATCGCTGAAAAAGATCGAGTTGGATACCACGCGCAAACTCCTTTTAACTTAGCAACTGGTAAGGCTCACCCTTCTAGCAAACCCAAACCACCAGGATACTCCAAGGTTTTTGCCCATGCTTTAACCAAACTAGCCGAAAATAATCCCAAAATTATTGGCATTACTGCTGCCATGGCTACTGGTACGGGTTTGGATAAGTTGCAAGCTAAGTTACCCAAGCAATACATTGACGTTGGTATTGCCGAACAGCACGCTGTCACCCTAGCTGCTGGTTTGGCTTGTGAGGGAATGCGTCCAGTTGTCGCTATTTACTCAACCTTCCTGCAACGCGCTTACGACCAAATCATCCACGATGTTTGCATCCAGAATCTACCCGTATTTTTCTGTATGGATCGTGCGGGTATTGTCGGTGCTGATGGTCCAACTCACCAAGGTATGTATGATATTGCCTACCTGCGCTGTATTCCTAACATGGTAGTTATGGCACCCAAAGATGAAGCCGAGTTGCAGCGTATGTTAGTTACTGGAGTGGAATACACCGATGGACCGATCGCGATGCGCTATCCTCGCGGTAATGGAAGAGGTGTTCCTCTCATGGAAGAAGGATGGGAAGCTTTGCCAATTGGTAAAGGAGAGATTCTTCGCCACGGCGATGACGTTCTCTTGGTTGGTTACGGCACTATGGTTTACACCTTGATGCAAGTAGCAGAAATTCTGGGCGAACATGGTATTGAAGCAACTGTAGTTAACGCTCGCTTTGTCAAACCACTAGATACAGAGTTAATCTTATCCTTAGCCCAAAGAATTGGTAAGGTTGTCACTTTAGAAGAAGGTTGTTTGATGGGTGGATTTGGTTCCGCCGTCGCTGAAGCGCTGTTGGACAATAATATTACCGTTCCCGTCAAGCGTTTTGGCGTTCCCGATGCCTTAGTCGATCACGCTGAACCCAACGAGTCGATCGCTACTCTCGGTTTAACTGGTTCGCAAATTGCCGAACAAGTTTTACAAGCTTTCTTTAGCAAGCAACCATCGACGGTTAATTAGCTGATTCCACTTCCTTCGGGAGACAAGAAGGCGGAGGAGCAGAGAAGCGGAGGGGCTGAGGAGCAGGGGAACAGGGGGGCAGGGGAGAGGGAGAGAAAAGTAGGAAGTAGCAAGTAGCAAGTAAGAAAACTTTAGACTTTAGACTTTAGACTTTTTTCCCTTCTGCCTTCTGCCTTCTCCAAAACTAACAAATAAATAAAAATCGATGACAGGCGTTCGTTTTTTTGTCTATTCTTACTTGAGTGCTAGCTAGAGAAATTCAAATGAACAAACGCCTCCCCAATCAGAGATGGCAAATTGCATCCCCCAATCTAGAAGAAGTCGATCGCATCACCCAAATTACGGAACTAGATCCTTTAGTGGTTCAAGTACTACTCAATCGCGGTATTGAAACTCCCGAACTAGCAAGCACTCACATCGATCCAGAATCCCAAACTTTACCTTCACCTTTAGAAGAATTTCCCGATCTAGCGAAAAGCGTTACTTTACTAAAGCAGGCGATCGCCGCTTCTCAAAAAATAGCTATCTGTGGTGACTATGATGCTGATGGGATGACTAGCACGGCTTTATTATTGCGTGCTTTAAAACATTTGGGTGCAGATGTAAATTATGCTATTCCCAGTCGCATGAAGGATGGTTACGGGATTAATGTTCGGATCGTGGAAGAATTTGCGGCGGCGGGTATTAGTTTAATTTTAACCGTCGATAATGGAATTTCTGCTTACGAACCGATCGCTCGTGCCAAAGAATTGGGACTAAATATTATTGTCACCGATCACCATGATGTCCCCGAAAAAATTCCTCCCGCCGATGCTATTCTCAATCCTAAGCTAATTCGTGAAGCTTCTCCCTATCGCGGACTAGCAGGGGTAGGTGTAGCTTATATTTTAGCTGTTACTACAGCACAGAGTTTGAGTTTATTAGCAGGATTAACCGACCAATTATTAGAATTATTTACTTTAGGAACGATCGCCGATTTAGCGCCTTTGGTGGGAGTAAATCGCCGCTGGTTGAAACGAGGGTTGAGGAAAATTCTTGATTCTAAAATTGCAGGGGTACAAGCATTAATGTCCGAAGCTGGTATCGACGAACAGCAAAAACAAATGCATCCCGATGATATTGGCTTTAAATTGGGACCTAGAATCAACGCGATCGGCAGAATTGGCGATCCGCAAACAGTAATTGAATTACTAACTACTGATGATTTAGCCGTAGCGCTTTTTCGCGCCAAACAATGCGAAGAAATTAACCGTCAGCGCCAACAGTTATGCGAACAGATCGAAAAAGAAGCGATCGCTTTGGTGGAAGAAACACCAATTAATTGGAAACAGGCGAGGGTTTTAGTAGTTGTCAACCATAATTGGCATCATGGTGTAATTGGTATCGTTGCTTCTCGTTTGGTGGAAAGATACGGCGTTCCTGTTTTTATTGGTACTTATGAAGAGGAAGATCCCAGTAAAATTAGGGGTTCGGCGAGGGGGATTCAAGAATTTAATGTATTTGAAGCACTAGAGTTTTGCCACGATTTATTAGGAAAATATGGAGGACATAAAGCGGCGGGAGGTTTTAGTTTAGCCGCCAATAATTTGGATGGATTCAAACAAAGACTTAGTACTTTTGCTCATAAATTATTAGAAAAAGAACATCTCAAACCTTTAGTTAAAATTGACGCGCAAGCTAACTTCGATCGCCTTAACCTCAATCTCTATCAACAAATTGATAATTTGCAACCTTGGGGTATTGGCAATGAATTTCCAGTATTTTGGACTCCTAATGTCAAAATAATCGAACAAAAAATTGTTGGTAAAAATCATCTCAAATTTACTGTAGCGCAAGCAGATTATCCTGAAGTAACTATGAAGGCGATCGCCTGGCGTTGGGGTGAATATTTTCCCTTACCAAATCGTCTCGATCTTGCTTATAAACTCAAACAAAATTGCTGGAAAGATACAATCTCGATCGAATTAGAAGTAGTGGGAATGAAATTGCCTGTAGATACAGAGCAAATAGAAGCAAATAATTTTACTACTTTTAATTATGAAGGCAGAGTCTATAGTTGTAGTCTGCAAAAATCCGCACATCAACTAACAATTGAAAACGATCGCGGCAATGTTTTATCAATTAGCCGCGGTCAAAAAATTGGCTTTTTGAGCGATATGCAAACTAATAACAAAGCCGTCGATGTAACTAAACCTCATTATTATCAACTAATTAAAGCAGCATTGGGCGCTTTAGAAAAAGCTCTTTGATAATGAATCTTAAGGAAATTACTAAGCGATCGCAATCAAGCAGCATTCTCATTAACCCGTCAGTCAGTCAGTCAGCGATTAAAATCGCTGCCTAATATATTAAAGTCGTCTAAAGACGACTAAATAAGTATTTCAGTCCACAAAGATGGACTTAATATATAAGAGGTGAGAATTCATTCTCTGGCTTCTAATAATTCAAAAATATTGTGCGATCGCATAATTTAGATATTTGAGATCGGAAACTGCTCTGGCTATTCTATCGAATTGGTTAATATTTAGCTATTAACAATAAACTATAAACAATGTTTAGCGAATTAGATGAAATAACCAAAGAAATAATTAGAAAATATAAACCAGCTTTAACTTATATTGGTATTGATTTTTCTAGAGAAGATGTTGAAGAGGCAATATCTAATTGTATTTGCGATTTAGAAGTTGCCTTTCAAGTAACTATTACTTATTGGCTTTGGAAACAAACCAATCGCGAAAAATTTGATTATCCTAATGCTTTTTTAATCAAAGCAATTCAAGAAAATTGGAAACCTTTTGTTTGGCAAGATGAATATTTAAATAATCCTAACTTTAAAAGTGCCTGCCAATTGTGGTGGGAAGAAGCAGAAAAGATTTGGAGTAGAGATCTTAGAAATAAACTGGTTGCTGACGTGACAGAAAGCGACATAGGTGAAGAATATATCTTATTTACTTCAGGAAAAACTATGCCTCTGCGGGTAGCAAAAGTTTGGGGATGGGAAAGGGTTTTAGATTACGCTAGCTCCTAGTATTGGTTATGCTAGAAGGGCGATCGATAAGTAGCTCAAAAATTATGTTCAATCAAGTCACTCATATTATCTATGACATGGATGGTTTGTTGTTGGATACCGAATCCATCCACGAAAAGGTAAACCAAGAAATTGCTCGACGCTACGATCGAACTTATGATAAATTACTCAAACTAAAAGTGGCTGGTAGAACTACTTTAGAATCAGCAGAAATTATTGTCGATTGTCTCCAACTTCCCCTTACTCCCGAAGCATATATCAAAGAAAGAAACGCAATTATT
This sequence comes from uncultured bacterium, assembly GCA_964548905.1. Classification (GTDB taxonomy): domain Bacteria; phylum Cyanobacteriota; class Cyanobacteriia; order Cyanobacteriales; family Xenococcaceae; genus CAZJTL01. Next base: position 15,571 of record CAZJTL010000018.1, read on the forward strand.
TATCAGTTATATCCAAGTTCTCAACCGCTTCCTGGTGCGGTACGCTTAACTCAACATTTAAATCAACAAAAAATTCCCCAAGCGATCGCTACAAGTTCCTCTCGTCATCATTTTCAATTAAAAACCATCAATCATCAACAATGGTTGCAAGCATTCGATCTGTTCGTCTTTGGTGACGATCCAGAAATTGGCAGAGGTAAACCAGCACCAGATATATTTTTATTAGCTGCTAAACGGTTGGAAGCAAAACCAGAACAATGTTTAGTATTTGAAGATTCGATCGCAGGAATGGAAGCAGCAATAGCAGCAGGAATGTCTGTAGTTGTCATTCCCGATCCCGATGTCGATCGCTATCTTTTTGCCAATTCCCATCAAACTCTAAACTCTTTAACCGAGTTTGAACTTCACTTATGGGGATTGCCAAATTTTCTTCATTGATTTGACTTTTGTAAGGGCGAATCGCCATTCGCCCCTACTTTTAATTGATACACTACCAAATTAATTCAAGATTGAGAGTAAATCCAGGTAGAATATTTTCTCCAGATAAAATAGTAGGAGAATTCAAAATCTCTACCTCCTGTCCTTGACGATAAATTTCCACTTGTCTGGATTTACGATTGATTAACCAACCCAAACTAGCCCCATTGTCTATATATTCTTGTAGCTTTTCTTGAGTTAGTTTTAAACTATCAGTAGGAGATAATAACTCAATCGCAAAATCGGGGCAAAGAGGAATAAATTTTTCTTTTTGTTCGTCAGTTAAATTATTCCAGTGCGATAAGGCAATCCAAGCAGCATCGGGAGATCGATTGGCATTATTGGGTAATTTAAAACCACCAGAGGAATCAAATACTTTACCTAATTTATTTTGCTCGTTCCAAATCCATAGTTGAGCAGTAATACTAGCATTACTACTACTTGTTTTTCCTCCTGTTGGTGGCATTATAATTAAATCTCCCTTGGCGCTGCGCTCAAATTTCCAATCTCGATTGTCTTGACAGAGTTGCAAGAATTGTTCGTCGCTTATTGGAATAGCCTGGAAATTAATTGATAAAGCACTCATCAGCTAAAAAACTAAGTCAAGAAGTTTGGCTATGCTTCGTATTTTGGCATATTAATCGCTTGAAATTTATTTGTAGCTAGCAAAAGATAAGCAGCAGGAATAAAGTAAATTGCTAACAGCGTTGCGCCAACCACACCACCAGCGATCGCCACAGCTAGAGGCGGCCAAAATCCACCACCGCCAAGAATTAAAGGCACAAAACCAAACATGGAGGTAAAAGTAGTGGTTAGTACGTGGCGAGTAGAATGGACGATCGCTTCTCTAATCGCTTTTCTGTCTCCCGTTCGTGCGATCGGATCGTCCTTAATAGCCGCTAAAATACTAATCGCATCGTTAACTACTACCCCGATCGCGCCGATTGTGCCAATAATCGGGTTAAAACCAAAAGGATAGCCAAATAGCCAAATGGCAAGAAAAGATAAACCGACAGAAAACATAGCGATCGCACCCATCAAAGCGGCTAACTGAAAAGAACCCAAAGAAATAACCAACGTGGCAATCATTAATACTACTAATACACCAACAAAACCAAAAAGGTTACTCATTGCATCGTTTCTTTCTTCGTCTTCGCCGCCAAATTCAAAAGAATAACCAGGGGGTAACTGTAGATTAGTTTTTAATCGCTGCTGAAAGTCTTTGAGAACATCAGCAGGAAGAGAATGCGCTTCAATAAATCCCTGAATAAGATTTAAGCGTTCGCCGTTACGTCTGGTGATGGTTGATAATTCTGGTTCGATCGCGATTTTGCCTAAAGCTGACAGTGGAACTGAATTTAAGCTATTTTCATTTTTAGGTGTATCTGCCAATAAATCGATCGAGTTGATGCGATCTATTTGTTCGCGATCGCGATTGCCAAGACGCACTCGTACTGGCAATTCTTCAGTAGATTCTAAAACCGATCCGCCTTGAGTACCTTCGAGATTTGTCTCTAATTGTTGGGCGATTTGACTGCGATCGAGTTGAGCCAAACGAGTTTCTTCTTCATCGGGACGAAAAGCAATTTGGGGTAGAATATCATTTAAACTAGCGCGAGTATGAGTAACGCGATCGGTATTAGCTAAGATTGTTCTAGCCTTTTCTCCCAATTGCTGCAAGCGATCGATATCATTACCAAAAATTCTTAACTCAATTGGCGCATCAAAAGGTGGCCCCTGTTCTAATTGTCTGACTAAAATTCTGGCATTGGGAAAAACTCGATCCATGTCAGCTTGCATTTTTTCAATTAAATCCCGAGAAGCGATCGATTTCATTTGCAGCAAAGCTTGAGCATAATCTGCTTCTCTTTCCCGATTGCCGATAACGTTATAGTAAAATCTGGGTGCGCTTTCGCCAACAAACCAACTAATGTCAGTCACTTCTGGATATTTTAAAAAGCGATCGCCTACTTGTTTCACCAGTGATTGAGTCTGTTGCAGAGAACTAGAAGGCGGTAATTCTAATTGCACCTGAACTTGGTCGCGATCGGCGGCGGGAAAAAACTGAATTTCCAAAGTAGTAGCAACATAAAAACCGATCGTAGGCAGAATTAGACATATTAGTATAGCTACAACTGGTCTTCTTAACGTCCAATCCAAACTGCGACGGTAGATTCTGGTTAGACTGGGGTGAGAAAAACCATTGCGTAATAATAGGGTGTGGGGTGTAGGGTGTAGGGGCAATCCTTTATGGTTGCCCTGGTTGACATGTGGGTTGTGGGGTTTTGGATCGAAATATTGATGTAATTTCACAGCTAAGACGGGAATAATCGTCATCGCTACTAAAAAAGATGCACCCACTGACAAGATGACATTAGTGCCGATCGTACCTACAAATTCACCTACGCTACCTGGTAGTAAAGCGATCGTTAAAAACCCAATCATCGTAGTTAAATTGGCACCAATGGAAGGAAGTAGCAAATAGTTAACAGTTTGCGCGATCGCATCCTTTGCTTTCATTCCTGCTTTGAGACGATTTTGCACTTCATCGACAACGAGAATGGCATTGTCGATCAAAATGTCTAGCGCTACAATTAACCCCGTCACCGCCATTTGGTGTAAAGGAATCCCCATTAAATTCATACAACCAAAGACGATCGCAATACTAAGGGGTAAAGCAGTTTGAATCACTACAGCAGACTGCCAACCCATCATAAAAATAGTCACCAGAAATAGCAGCAGTGCGCCAAAGAACAGATTGGAAAGTAAGTTATTTAATCGTCCTTGGACGTATGAGTTTTGTTGCAGAAGAATGTTTAACTTAATAGCGCTTGGCAATTGTTTTTGAAACTCAGTCAAAAGCTGATCGGCTTCTTTTGTCCAGCGATCGAGTCTTTTTCCTGACTCGACAAATACCGCTACCGATACCCCTGGTTTCCCACTAACGATCGCCAGTTGATTCGGAGGAGTAACGATTCCTTTTTCAACTTTGGCAATATCTCCCAAACGAGTAAACTGACTCTGGGAATTGCAACTATTACAGCGAATGGGAATTTGACGAATTCTCTCTAGAGAATCTAATTCTCCTTTCACTTCTATTAATAGATCGTTGCCAGAACTCCGTAACTGTCCTGCCGCCAACTTAGAATCGCTTTGTTGAATTTGTCTGGATAACTCTTGAGAGGTTATTCCCAAAGAAGCTAACTCAGCAGAATTAACTTCCAGTGTAATCTCCTCATCAGGCGCACCAAAAAATTCTACTTTTTCCGTCCCATCGATCGCCCTCAATTCATCTTCCAAAGACTTCGCCTTGCGCGTGAGAATAGCGTAATTAGGAGACGTATCTTGTTCCCAAGTTAGTGCTGTAATCAAAGCATAAGCCCTAACTTCCCCCTCTTCCAATTCTGGATTAGTTGCACCTTGAGGTAATTCCTGTCTAACTTCTTGCAACTTATCTCGCAAACGCGACCAAACTAAATCCACTTCACTTTTTCTAACGCGATCGAGCAATTCCACCGTCACGATCGAAGTCCCTGCACCAGAAGTAGATTCATAATTGTCCACCTCCTCAATTTCCGCAATTTTGTCCTCAATTTTCTCCGTCACTAATGCCTCAATTTTCTGTGCATCAGCACCAGTCCAAAAAGTCTTAACCACAGCAAAACGAGATACCAATTCAGGATCTTCCAATCTCGGTAAAGCTTGAAAAGAACTAATACCCCAAATAATAATTACCGCGATCGTCAAAATCAGCAGTCGATAGTTTCGATAAAATAGATTAGTCATTGGTTGTTAGTTATTAGTTGTTTGTTGTTAGCTATCAGCCTTTCAGCTATCAGCCATCAGCCTTTCAGCCTCTCAGCACTTTACCTCTGGTACGCGAACCCTCAAAGACTCACTAACTGCCCCACAACAACACGCTGCACACCTTCAACAATTACCTCATCTCCCGCTTGCAAGGTACCGCGAACCAAAACCCGATCGCCTTCCCCATACAAAACCTCTAAGTCTTGTTTCTCAACTCGATAAATTTTTTCTTTTTCCCCTACACCCCGTACGGGCAGGTTTCTAAACCTGCCCCTACCCCCTACACCCTCTCTAACAGCCACATAACACGACCACAAACCTCTTTCTCCTCTTACCAAAGCCGCGATCGGCAACCAATAACCTTCAGTGGCGATCACTTGACTAACTTGTAAACGGGCAATTTGTTGGGGAGATACTGATGTCGATCGATCTAGCTTTAAAACTGCTGTACGAGTACGAGTAGCGGTATTCACTTCTGGCAAAATTGAAACTAGTTTGGCAGATACAGTCTTTTCTCCAATTTGGATTCTTTGCCAACTTCCAGGTTGAAGTGTAGAGGCGATCGCAACAGGAATACCAATTTCTACTTCTGGTTGCAGATCTTCTACTAAACGTACTATCGCTTGTCCAGATTCAATCACTACTCCTTCGTCTAATTGACGGGTGGCGATCGTTCCTGTAAAAGGTGCTTTGATGGTACTTTTAGCGATGGTAAGGTCTAGATCGGCAATTTGGGCTTTTAATTGTCTAACTTCTGCTCTTTGGGCGGCTATCTGTTCTGTTCTCGTCCCTGCTAGCAATTCATCTAAATTGCTCCTTGCAGCCGCTAATCTTTGAGCGAGTGCTTTACTTCCATAAGCCAACTCATCAAATTGTTCTCGATTAATTGCACCTTGCCCATACAAATATTCTCGGCGATCGCGCTTAATTTCTTCCAATCGCAATTGTTCTTCTAAATCTTTTACCTCAGCTTTGGCGGCGCTAATATCTTCCCGACGCGCCCCGTTTTGTAATTCCTCTAATACAGCTACAGCTTTCTCTGTTTGCGCCTCTAACTGCAAGCGTTGCGTCTCTAAATTACTTGTATCCAATCTGGCGATCGCCTGTCCTTGCTTAACTCGATCGCCGCGATCGACTCCAACCCAAACCAATTTACCCGATCGCTCAAAGCCTAATTCACTCGTTCTAGATGCTTTTACTTCTCCTGTATAAGTTGTTGTCGTTTTGTAAGAAGTAACTGGTTGTGCTTTAACCGTTTTTACAGGTAGTAGAGATGTTCGATTTGGTAGGGAGGTTTCAGGAGTCTCTACTCGATCGACGTTTGCTGGAAATATTTGGGCGATCGTCCATCCAGAAAATAACAGTGCAATCGCCCCTACTCCAGTTATCCATCTCTTAGGCTGAGATTTTTTTGCTTCAAAGCTTAAATGTTCCGAACTTTTTTTAGTTTCCAGCATAGGCTTCGATGGCATTTTTATATTAAACTTATTGTATGCAATTTTTTGCATAAAAATAACTCAAATCAAAAAGATCTGCAAGAGTCCGATCTTGGGAAACATGAATATATGAAGGGGCGAGATCTCGAATCTCCTTATTCAGAATCTAGACACAGAAGCAGATCACTTAAATCTATCGAGGATTTTAAAGATGAAAATAACTTTGCTAGAACAAGTGTATAAACTCATTCCGATCGCAGGATTACTGCTAGCCTCAAATAGCTTTGTAGATAAACCAAGTCAAGCACAAGAAAGCGATCGAGAAAGTTTTTGTCAAAGATTTCCCCAGAATTCCAACTGCCAAGATCGAGCTAATACACTTCAAACGACAAAGACAAATGCAGAACAAGTTGACTGGGATAGTCTATGTCAAAAATTTCCTCTCAATTCCCGTTGTCAAGCAGGTCGTCCTGAAACGATTAAAATACCACTAGCGGCTTCTGGTGCTAAAGATGAATGGATTCGCATTGAAAAAACGGGAGACAAAGTAAAACTTCTGCATACCAGAGAATCAGATGACAGTCTACTATCAAAAGCATTAAACGGTGCTGCTGGTGCTGCTATTCCCCTTCCTATCCCCAATTTAAAATTAAGTCAATGGTCGGATCATCAAACGACTAGCGTTACATTTAAACCAGATAGCTGCCAAGAAAGTCCAAGCAATAAAGCCTTACAAAAAAATACTGCCAGTTGCGCGATCGCAGGAAAAGACACATTAGTTTTACCCGAAGGCTCGGATATTTATGCTGGATTATTTACGATTGAGTATACTGAAGGCGATCTAGCGCGATCGATTACCTTTCGAGTTCCATCACCGAAACAAGAGTAGGAATGTAAATTTGCTAGTCTAGTCAAGCAAGTGATCGGGATTGAGACAATCATCTCGATCAAAAGGGCAACTATTAGGAAAAGTATCGAGAGGAAAACCAGTTTCATCAGCAGCTAATTCTCTTGCATCTTGGTATGATTCATCAAATACCTCATCAAAATATCGCTTGAGGCTAGGACTATCCCTAAAAGTTTTCTGTAGTCTCTTGCGATGTTCTCGAATAGTAGAACGCCAACTATTAGATCTTTTTTCCTGCTGATATTTCCATTTAAGTAGGTGCATCAATAAAATACGCAGGTTACTTTCTAAAGACTGCTTTTCACTCCTACCCAACGTTTCTATTTCCTCAAGTAAATTGTCCCAATCTAGATTATGCACATCTCGCATTTTCAGTTGTTGAGCAGTAGTTGAAAGCCAGAGGTTGAAATCTTGGTTATAAAGAGTAGAAGTTTGGTATTTTGCGGTCATAGGGCGATTGTTCCTTGCCATGATTTTAACATTGCCAGCAATTCGATCGAGAAAATTTCTCGCGATCGATTACCTTTCGAGTTCCAACGCAGAAAAAGAGTAGTATTTAGGGTGTAGTAATAAGTAATAAGTAATGAGTAATAAGTAATGAGTTTTTTTACTTCCTACTTACCTTCTGCATAAAAGTCTCCTGCCGAGGAGCCTCCTTCCTTCCCTAACCCCTAACCCCTAATCCCTAGTCTATGGCACTAGCACACGCTATCTTATCTTTACTAAGTAACGACGCATATAGTGGCTATGAAATTGCTAAAGAATTTCAAGGTTCGGTAGGTTATTTTTGGCAAGCTAGTCACCAACAGATATATCGAGAATTGAAAAAACTAGAAGAACAAGGATTAGTAAGGATGGAGGAAATTAGCCATGAAGGGCCTTTAAACAAGAAAATCTACTACATAACCGATTTAGGCAAGCAAACTTTAGCAGAATGGATCGATAGCGAAACAGAGTTAGGAGTAGTTAGAGAAGATATCTTAGTTAAAATTTTTGCAGGACATTTGGTCGATCGCAAAATATTAATTCGTCAACTAGAACAGCAACGTCGTTTGTATCAAAAAAATTTATTAAAGCTTCAAGAAACAGAAAAAGAAGTTTTTGGCAAAACACAATCATTTGACAATAAAATGCTTTGTCAAAGCTTGACTCTACAGATGGGTCTTAAATACTATCAAGCCTGGATTGATTGGTGTGACGAGTCGATCGAAAAATTGCAAGCAATGGAATAGGATAAATTGTTGTCGATTTGATGTATGAAACCGAGAATAATAGGGTTCGTAGATATCAGCATTTCAGCTATCAGCTTCTTATCTCAAATCCGTCTAAATTAGTAGTAATAAACTTCTATGCTTCATTCTTTATTTTTCCTTCTGCCTTCTGCCACGGCGCTTTGTATTCGGACGCAGGTTCCGAATCCGCGCCTCCTCTGCCTTCTGCCTTCTCCTTCATCCAATCGCTTCAGAAAGATAATCAGCCGTACTTTCTACTAAGGCGATCGCGTTTTGGTATAACATTCTAGTCGGACCAATCACGCCGACACTTCCTATCGGTACATCATCTCGATAGTAATTAGCAGCAACTAAAGCACAAATTCGCATTGGTTCGAGAGCATTTTCAGAACCAATTTTAACTGTAACTTGGCGAGAAGTGCGATCGGAGTCAGAAACTTCAAATACTAGTTGCCAAAGTTGTTTCTGTTCTTCTTCTAGCAATTGCAAGAGCATTTGTACCTGTTGCAGTTGAGAAAATTCTGGTTGACGCAATACTTCAGAAACACCTCTAATTACAATTGGTGTAGCATGAGCAGGCTTAGAAAGACGTTGCAGTTCTTTAAGTAAATTTCTTAAGAAATCAGCGTAGTTAGCAAATTCTCGGTCTATTTCTTGCCAGTCTAAACTAACTAATTCTGACAGAGATTTTCCTTTTAATTTACTATTTAAAAAGTTGGATAAAATGTGTAGTTCTTCTTCAACTAATTCTGCATCAGCTTCCTCGCGATCGCCTATTACTCCCGATGATTCAATCAGTAACGATTGAGTTTGATAGGCATCTGTGACAATAATTAACATCACCTGTCTGGGAGAGACTTGGACTAGCTGTAAATGTCTCAGATAGTTGTTGGGATTTTGCGGTAAAGTAACTAAGGCAATATAACCGCTTAAAGCTGCTAATATTTGGGTTGCTCTCTGCAAAATTACTTCGTAATTTCCTGTGTCGCAATTAATCTGTTGATTGAGAGAACGCTCTAGTTTTTTGGCTATTTTAGAATCGGGAGAAATCAGGCGATCGACGTAAACTCGATAGCCAGAATCTGAAGGAATTCTGCCAGCAGAAATGTGAGGTTGATACAACAATCCAGCTTTTTCTAAGCTACCCATTGCATTTCTAATCGTCGCAGAACTAATACTCAAATTAAATTCTTCTGCTAAAGTTTTAGAACCAACTGGTTCGGCTGTAGCAATGTAATGCTGGACAGTTGCTTTAAGAATATTTTGATGGCGATCGCTAAGATGGTGATGCTCGGACATGAACAGGACAATTATCGATGTTTTAGTTAAAAGTGGTTACTAAATTGATTATTTGAATTGATTAAGTATGATAACTCCCGTCTCTGCTATTGAAAAATTTTTTTGTGATTACTTGGCAAGTTTCAACTAATATCGAGGCACATTGGGATCGATAAGAACGGAGTAAGCATCTATACCTCCAGAAACATTTTTTACTTTTGTAAACCCTATGTTCAGTAACCACTGGCACATTTGTGCGGAACGCATACCATGATGGCACATAACTATAGTTTCTACACTAGGATTAAAACGAGTTTGGATCTGCCCCCCCCATTGAGAAAATTCACTTAAGGGTAAAACCTCAAATTCAGCTATAGCAGCATATGCAACTTCATCACGTTCTCTGACATCAATTAGTTGAAGTTGTTCTGGCGATTGAGCCAAAAGCATAGCCAATTCTTCAACATCAATTTCAGGGATTGGCTGGGAGAAAAATTGGTCTGACATTTTAGTTAACTATTTAACACTCAAGTTATAAATTATTTGCTTGAGTTAGTTTATATTAATCAATATTGATGGTGATTAATGTAAAGATTTTGTCAAAAGAAGGCAGGAGGTAGCAGGGGGAGAGCAGGGGAGAGGGGGAGAAGTAATGAGTAATGAGTAATGAGTAAAAAACTTCCTACTTCCTACTTTCTACTTTCCTTCTGCCTGGGAGCCTTCTGCCTTCTGCCTTCGCAATGAACCATGAACCATGAACAATCAACTAAAAAAAACCAACGAAAGGCGCTTAAAGAGATAAACCTCTTGAGTTGCGATCGCTGGTGTCTTTAATTTTTGTTGTCGTTTAATCCTGGAGAAATCTTAGCTGCGCGTTCCCAATTCGGCAACTATTTTTGATTTCTTCAATAAACTATTGTAACAGCCTATACGGCTAATTTGTAAATAAAAATTAAACTTTCCTGTTAATTTTGGTTACTCACATAATTTTTTGCTATCTGTGGACGACCCCAAATGATTTGTTCTTGCTTGTAGATTGACATTCCAGGTTTAGCGCCTTTGGGTTTGTAAACATATTTGGGTTCGGTGTAAACTACTGGTGCTAGATCGCTTTGACGCGCTTGAGAATAGTAAGCAGTTAAATCGGCAGCAAATTGTAAGTCAGCTTCGTCGGGGACACTACCTGGTTGCAGCCTGAGTAGAACGTGACTGCCAGGAATTTCTTGGGTATGAAACCAAAGATCGTAATCGCCAGCTAAGCGAAAAGTTAATTGTTCGTTTTGACGATTGTTACGACCGATCCATAATTCAAAACCAGAGGGGGTAGTGTAGCGATGTGGTTTAGATTCGTCACTGGCGTTGGTGTGAGTTTGGCGATCGCCTGGAAAATATTGTTGTTGAATTAATTCTTCGCGGATTTCAGTTAGGGTTTGTAAATCTTCGGAGTTTTGATAGTTTTCTAATTGATCTAGTTCGGCGCGAATTTGTTCTAAGTAATAAATCTCCGATCGCACTTCTTTTAGTAATGGTTCGACAGCATCCTTGGCACGTTTGAGTTTTTGATGGGTTTTGTAGAGTAATTGAGCGTTTTGAATCGCATTTTTTTCAGGATTGAGAGCAATTGTAACTGGTTCTCCTGTCTCAAAATCTGTCAAGGTAATCGATGTCATTCCTGGTTGCCATTGCTGGAGATGTGCCATTAATAAATCGGCGGAGGCGCGATCGCCATCGGCGCGATCGGATTGCTGCAAGCGAGTCTCAAAAGTATCCACTTTTTGCTGCAATTTTTTGAGAGAATTAGTTACTTTTTGCCATAACTGATGACGTAGTTGTTGAAAAACTTCGCGATCGAGGCGATCGGTATAATAGCGATTAATTAATGTTTGAGTATTTGTGGTTGGTTTAGTAATTCCCCAACCGAGAACCGTATAACCAGCAGCAGTCCAACCAGGTTGAAAATTGCCTGTTTCGAGTATATTTAACCATTCTTGCCAGTACTCAAACAATCTCTGCCAATCTGTTTCTTGAAGACTTTCCGTAGATTGTTCTGGGTCTAATCCTGCTACTTTTATAATCGAATTAGCTACACTAGGACTTAATCCTCGGTAAGTTTGCAGCAGTTGACGCTTAATTGTACCTGGAATTAGACTAACTCTATCTTGCCAGTTGGCTTGTGATTCGTCGATCTTAGGGAGATTACCGAGTAGTGTTGGCGGGAGTTGATAAGGTTGTCCTGTCTGGACAGTACGAACACTAGATTGATTAGAGGTGACTTGATGGGCGACGGTAACGATGCGATCGTCTGCATCAGTTAAAATAACATTACTGTATTTGCCCATAATTTCCACATAGAGATGCCAAATAGGTGTCTCACCAGGACGTTTAGCAAATTGGAGGTCTAAAACTCTTTCCCACGCAGCGATCGCTCTAATTTCAATCAAAGCCAAACCATTCAATTGATGCCTTAATTGATCGCTAAAAGTAAAAGTATCGGGAACACGAGGCGGTGCATCACCAATGCCAATTCTAGCCGCTTGGGGATGCCAAGCAATCGTTAACCAACCCCTTCCTTTAAGAGTTCTTAATGCTAGAGCAATAGTATAGCGATCGCGCTGGTATACTTGCTCCACTTTAGCAGGTATCCAATCAGAACAAAGTTCGGCACGAACAGCAGATAGAGTTGTAAAGTCAACAGGTTGCATGGAAAATTATCTACTAATAACTTAAATAAAATATTTAACTAAAATCATTTACATGAAGATAATTGGCACATTACCTCGATGGGTTAGTTGGGGACTAGCTTTTCCCCTAATTGTTTTAAACGGTTGGCTATTTTTGACCGTTTTTAATTATTTTGACTCCTTGATTGGCACTTTTATTATTGCCAATCTGCTTGCCTTTGTCTTGAACTATTTAGTTAAGTTTTTGGCTACTCACGGTATTAAACGCAATCTTGCTGTCCTGATCGTTTTTATTTGCGCCTTTTTAATTTTAGGCACTTTAGGACTCACTTTAACGCCGATCGCGATTTCTCAGCTTAACGAATTAATCGTGCGTCTACCCAGTTGGTTTCAATCGGGACTGCAACAATTACAAGCTTTCAACGATTTAGCAGTTGCTCACAACATAGATATTAACTTGACTGGGTTAGCCAATCAACTAACAGTAAAACTTTCTAGTCAATTACAATCTTTCACGGGTCAAGCTTTAAGTATTGTGCTGGGAACAGTAGGTAGTACTGTTGATGTTCTTCTCTCGGTAGTACTTACATTTTACCTATTGCTGCACGGCGAAGAATTATGGGATGGAGTCAATCAATGGCTACCCCAACCCACAGGAAATGATTTAAGAGAATTACTCAAACAGAACTTTGAAAATTATTATATCGGTCAAGCATCTCTCGCCGCGATCGTTGCTGTTTCTATGACTACTGCTTTTGTAGTTTTAAGACTTCCTTTGGGTTTGCTATTTGGTTTAATAGTGGGATTCATGGCTTTGTTTCCCTTTGGCTTAAGCTTCAGCATCATTACTGTCAGTTTGTTAATGGCATTGAGAAGCTTTTGGTTGGGAATCAAAGTGCTAGTCGTCGCCGTACTAATTCAACAACTGATTGAGAATGTAATTGCGCCTCGTTTGCTAGGAGGATTCACTGGTTTAAATCCTGTCTGGATTTTAGTCGTATTATTAATTGGCGCTAAAGTTGGTGGAGTTTTAGGTTTATTAGTAGCCGTTCCTTTGGCTGGTTTTGTCAAAAGTGCTTCTCATCTATTTCTAACTAAACCTACTGATTACTCATCCTTTGAAGATACTGCTTTAGTAACAACCAAAGAGACTGTTAGCTAACTTCTAAGAAGCTGCTAGCCTTAGCCACCGTGAAATAATGAATGAAAAACTAAAAGACGCGATCGCCAAAATACGCCAATACGAATCAGATACACCCGAAAGGAAAAAAGCACTCAATCAACTGCTAATTTTAATCCAGCAACTACCAGGTATTTATAAATCATCTCATCAAGATTATCCCGAAGCTTATAATCGTACTTTGGAATGGGTATGTAAAAACGTCGATCGCTTTGAAAGTCTTTCTCCTTCGATCCAAACTGACTTTGTGACTTGGATTAATGGCTATCTCAAATGGCGCATTCGCGATCTTTATACTCCAGATAATAAATTTGATTTCATAAATTCTCGAACTGAGGATGATAGTTATGTAGATGCGATCGATAATTTTGCCGATCCTCGATCTTCTTTGAGTTTACTAGATCGCCAAATCGCCGAAATGCAAGCAGCTAAGCAACAGCGTCAAGGCGAAGCAATCTGGCAATACATCGAACAAGATCCAGAAAAAATACTCACCGACTGTCATTTACGAAAATGTCCACAATGCCACTGTCACCTTCTAGCAATAGAACTTTTATTATCCGATCCACCCAAAAAAATAGCCGCTCTCTCTCGCGAATTAAATCTCAACAATCAAACCCTATATTCCCATTGGAAACAGAAATGTCTTCCTCTCCTGCAAGAGATAGCGCGTCGTCTTACAAGTAGCAATTAGCTATCAGCTATCAGCAGGGAGCAGGCAGCAGGCAGCAGGGAGCAGGCAGCAGGGAGCAGGCAGCAGGCAGCAGGCAGCAGGCAGCAGGGAAGCAAATAACAAATAACAAACAACAAACAACAAACAACAAACAACAAACAACAAATAACTAACCACCAATGAACAATGAACCAATAAATATCCTTCTAGATCGAAATGCTCATCATTACGCGCAGCAATTTGCTAGTGAGCAAAAAAATACTCACAAAGGCAAACAAATTTATTTAAATACTTTAGCTGTTTGTGCTGTTAATTCCTATCTTAAAATGCTTTCCGTACCAACTGCGCTCGATCGCAGTGATTGCTGGCATTCTGGATCTCGAATTATTTTTGATACTGCCGATCTAGTTTTACCCAATCTGGGTAAATTGGAATGCCGTCCTATTTTGCCTGGAGAAACTGCTTTTATGCTACCTCCAGAAGTTACTAGCGATCGCTTGGGTTATGTGGCGGTTCGATTTAGCGAAGAATTAAATCGAGTAGAGTTATTAGGGTTTATTAATGCTAGTAAAATTACCGATCCATTCGAGTCAATTTCTCTCGATCGCCTGCAATCTTTAGATACTTTAATCGATCGCTTATATCGACAAGATTTATCTATTAATTTATCTCAGTGGTTGGCAGGAATTTTTGATTTAACATGGCAGCCAACAGAATTATTATTAGCAAATAATAATAATTTCAGGAAAACTCAAACGACAATCGAACCCTTGGAAAGCACGATCGAGCGTGGCAAAATTATTCATTTTTTAGACAAAGAAAATTCAGCTACGGTAATTTTAGTAGTGCAATTAACTAGAGAAAATTCTGAATTAATTGATGTTAATTTACGTATTTATCCAAGCGAAGAAGATACTCATTTACCCTCAGAACTAGAAGTAAAAATATTAAATGAAATAGGAGATTCTTGTTTGGAAGCTACATCTAGAGATACTGATAATTATTTACAGCTAGAGTTTAGCTGTCATGAACAAGAAAGATTTATGATTAATTTTAATTGGAGAGGAATCTTTCTAAGTAGCTAGTGCAAGAAGGCAGGAGGCAGGAGGAAAGCAGGAAGTTTATTTGCTACTCGCTACTTGCTCGGAGGCTTCGTTTTCTCAAAACGAAGCACTTGCTATTTATTACTCATTACTCATTACTTCTCCCACACCCTACACCCTACACCCTAACACCCTAACCTCTAAACCCTAATCCCTAACCCCTATTCCCCTGTAAAGCTTTCTTAACTAATTCTGGAATGTGTGAGGGACGCTTGGCAAGGAGGACTTGAGCTTTTTGTAGAGTAGTCACAATTTGTTTGTCTCTTTTAGTGGCTGGAACCGAATAGGATAATTGATTGGCAATAATTGTTGCTGCATCTCGAACGGGTCTTTCTAAGGGGGTTTGTAGACCAGCAATATAAGCAATAACAGGCTTGCTCGTAAAAGAGCTAATATAGTTAGCCGTTGCTTCTTCAATGGCATCACTAAGTTGTCCAATTAAAACGATCGCTTCTGTATTGGGATCTTCTTCCAAAACTTGTAACCATTGCTGACAATCGGAACCAAGAATCAAACCAGTACCAATACTAATCGCCATAGATTGTCCCAAACCAGCTTGGGTTAAGGCTAAATTCACTTCATAGCTAAGGGGATTGCAAGAGAAGATCGACCCGATCGAGCCAGGGGTATAAAAACTAGGTTCGATCGTTCCCAGTAAGATTTTATTAGGAATGATAATACCACCGCTACCTGGTCCAAGAATTAGAGTATCAGTTGTTTTTGCTTGTTTGAGCAATGTCACCAGATCCAGAGGAGGGACACCATTCGTCATAATCAAGATTTGTTTGATGTTGGCGGCGATCGCTTCTTGAGCAGCATCAAGTACTCGATCGGGTTTGACGAAAATCAGGGTGGTTGTTATTTCTCCAACTTGCTCGATCGCTTCCTCTACCAACTCAAATACAGGAATATCATCTACTCTTTGACCGCCACAGCCAATCCCAACTCCTGCGACAATTTCAGTCCCATAGGCTTTCATTTTTCGAGAATAATATGCGCCTTGTGGTTCAGTAATGCCTTGTACGATAATTTTACTTGGAAGCGTCCAACTCATAGTTTCTTGTCCAGAGCTAAATGGAAATAGCCGATTATTTTAATTTAGCGAAAGAGATTGTTTGGCCGATCGCTTCTTCTAATTTATCTG
The DNA here is from genome assembly GCA_964548905.1 of uncultured bacterium. Lineage (GTDB taxonomy): Bacteria > Cyanobacteriota > Cyanobacteriia > Cyanobacteriales > Xenococcaceae > CAZJTL01. Next base: position 31,489 of record CAZJTL010000018.1, read on the forward strand.
TCCAGTAAATTGAAAAAGAAGCTAACTGTTCCTGAATAGATTGCGTTTCTCCACCAACTAAGCGGATGACAAAGTTAACTTGCTCGATCGTTTTTGGGTCGATCGCACTAGCAGATTGACGATGGGTAGGTAAACGCATCCCAGTAGGAATTAGCTCTCTCTCTTCGCGATCGCGATCGCTATTCATTTCATTGCTTGGTTGTAAGTAACAGGCGATCGTCTCAGCTACAGTTAAACTGATTTCTGGACTAGCCAAAATATTAATTAAAATTGTTTTTAATTTTTTATCTTCGATAATTTCTGTTAAAGCTGTTTCTAATTGCTCAATTAAATAGTTTTTGTTGAAGAGTGTTTCGTTTTGTTCTTCTGCAACTAGATACAAACAGGCTGGTTTTCCTTTTTCCTGATAAATTAAATCCCATGTAGCTAAAGCCAGATCCGAGCTATTACAAATAATACCTATTTTTCCTTTTTCATCGCCCCAATCTAGTTTTCGAGGTTGAGCTTTAGTTTTAGATGTCTCAAGGGAAGAACTTACTTCGCTGCTCGTCAATCTAGTTGATAGATTAACTATCCCTCCTAAGAGAGAAGCTACAGGAGATTTATCGCCTTTACTGGTATTCAATGACTCAGTTAGGGTAATTAAATCGGGATGCCTTGGCAAAGCATAGTCATTAACAGTAATTTTGCCATCTAAAGCCATTAATTCCCCTGTAGCGCTGACACCCAGAGGATTAATTTCAATTAAATCCAAATCTAAATCGATAAATAGATAGTACATTTTTTCGATAATCGCGCTGGTAGATTGGATTAATTCGCCTTCAAGTCCCATCTTAATTGCCAAACGTCGAGCATGAAATGGCGAAAAAGTGCTTTCGATCGCTACTTTTTGTAAGTTTTGCAGCAATGTTTCTATATCCATTCCGCCCTGACTCGATCCAAGTAGGACAGGCTGTTTGAGCTGATAATCTAATACTACTGCTAAGAAAAATTCTCTCTGTGCGTCGTAGCGAGCTTCTGCTAGGACAACTTGAGGATATTCTCCGAGAATAGGCAAATTAAAAATCGTTCTAGCTGCGGCGATCGCATCGATCGTATTTTCGACAAAACGAATCCCCCCCGCCCTTCCTCTACCACCAACCCTAACTTGCGATTTCAAGACGATCGGATAGGGAATCTGTAATTGTTTTAATTGCCTAGGTTCGTTAATTGTCTGAGAAGATAGAACAGGAATCCCTACTTCCCCAAACAACTTTTTAGCTTGATATTCTAGTAAATCCATTGTTTGTAGTTTGTTATTTGTTATTTGTTATTTGTTCATGGTTCATGGTTCATAGTTCATTGAAAAAAAAGGGAGCAGGGAGCGGGCAGCAGGCAGCAGGTAGGCAGGAGGCAGAAGGCAGAAGGTTTTTAAGTCTGAAGTTTAAAGTCTAAAGTAAGCAAGTTTTTTTACTCGCTACTTCCTCCGCACACCGAAGCTTCCTCCGCTCCCTCCGCTTCCCCCGCTTCCCCTGCTCCCTCGGCTTTCTCTACCCCCCACACCCTACACCCTAACCCCTATTCCCTATTCCCTAACCCCCTTCCTCCACTCTTTCTCTACTTTATCAATCCCATAAAAGCGTTTCCAAAATTCGTCTCTTGCCCAAGTTGGCAAGATTTTAGTCATTAAAAATACTAAAATGTTACCGCCTGTAGCAGCAAGATAACGGGGACGGGGATTGTTGGCGCTTAGGGCTTTGATGATAACTTTGGCGACTCGTTCGGGATTCCATCCAAGTAATTGAACTTGACGGTCGATCGCTTGAATATTCTCAAAAACTGCTTGATAAGGCGTTTGTTTCGGTTCGAGTAGATTTTGCTGCACTTTTTCTGAGGCTACTCGAAAAAAATCGGTAACTACTGGACCCGGTTCAACAACGCTTACTTGAATGTTAAACGCTTTTAACTCCATCCGCAAAACATCACTCATTGCCTCCAAGGCAAATTTAGAGCAACTGTAAAGCCCTGCGGTGGGAAATGCCATTCTTCCTCCCAATGAACTAATGTTAATAATTCTTCCGCCTCCTTGCTTTCGCATCTGAGGAATTAGGTTTTGACTTATAATTAAGGGAGCATGAAAATTAATGGCAAATTGTTCCTGTGCTGCTTGTGGTGATATTAATTCTAAAGGTCCCATTTGTCCGTAGCCAGCGTTATTGATTAAGGCATCAACTTTTCCAAAATGGGCGATCGCACTTTTTGTGAAGTTCTGTATTTGTTCGAGATCTGCTAAATCGCAAGGAACTACTAAAACCTCAGCGCCATTGTCTCGACATTGACTAGCTACTCGCTCTAGTTTCTCGCGATCGCGTGCAGTTAATACCATTTTAATTCCTTGAGCTTGCCTTGCTAATACTACTGCTGTCGCTGCACCAATGCCTGTAGACGCTCCTGTAATCAATACGACTTGAGATGATAAATTTTTCATAATCTTAATTTTTTCTTAAAAACCATCTGTAGTATAATTAAACTACTCCGTAATCCACTTCAGTAAAACAGTTTGATCGAGCATACTTTTTGGCATTGTCTAAACAATGTCTAGTTTGTTTTGTTCAACTAAACAAACTTAACTACAACAATTTATACAAGCAATATTAGGAGGTCTAATATCATGGTTCAAATAGCAACCAATCTTTTGGGTGAGGGCGAGACTATCTTCGATCGATCTAGTTTAGGTGGTAATTTCGGCAGTGCCATCATCTTAGGCAACGAGAATAACGACTACGCAGGAACCGATGGGGATGATGTCATTGTTGGTGGCACAGGAAATGATACCATTCGGGGTGCAGCAGGAAATGATGTTATTACTGGTCTTGGTGGCAATAACATCTTAGCTGGTGACCAAGGTAACGACATATTGGGAGGCGGAGGAATTAATGTCACAAACAATAATGAGATTCGCGTTACAGCAGATACCAATGGTCTTGACGAACTCTTCGGTGGCGAAGGTGCAGACAGTTTTGTTCTAGGTGGAAAAAACGAACAAGACAAGACCACAATTGTTTTTTACGATCAAGCTGGAAACAATGATTATGCTAGGATTGCCGATTTTAATCTCCAAGAGGATAAAATTTATTTAGGCGGTTCTAGTGGTGATTATAGTCTCAGCATGACTGGTAGCGGCTTACCAGAAGGCTTAGGCGTTTATAAAGGAAACGAACTAATCGCGATCGTTCAAGGAGATACCAATCTTAATATCAGCGCTAGTTACTTTCAGTTTTCCTAGAGAATAGGAGTTAGGGGTTAGGGGTTAGGTGCTAGGGATTAGGGAATAAACTTATTACCTATTACCTATTACTTTTCCTACACCCCACACCTCACAACGGCGCTTAAAGATCTGAGGAAACCTCAGATCCCGCGCCTCCCCTACACCCTAGCAGATAAAGCCTCTCTCGCTTGTTCCCGATCGTCGAAATGGATTTTTTCGGTTCCCAAAATTTGGTAGTCTTCGTGTCCTTTACCAGCAATTAGTACTCCATCCCCAGGTTTGGCGTTTTCAATTGCTGTGCGAATAGCTTGGGCGCGATCGCTAATCACAATTGGCTCGACTGATTGAGGAATACCAGCCAGGATATCTTGTAAGATTCTGCTGGGATCTTCAGTCCGAGGATTATCAGAAGTTACTACGGCTAGATCGGCTAATTCGGCAGCAATTTGCCCCATTAAAGGACGTTTGGTGCGATCGCGATCGCCGCCACAACCAAAAACACAGATCATTTTACCTTGAATGAATGGTCTTGCTGCTTTGAGTAAATTTTCTAAGCTATCGGGCGTATGGGCGTAATCGACAATGACACTGATATCTTGCTGACTATTTCCTAATAATACTCGTTCCATTCTACCAGGTACGCCTGAAAATAGCGGTAATTGAGCGACTAAGGTATCTAAATCCAAGCCCAGATGTAGACTTGCTCCGATCGCTGCTAGCAGATTAGCCAAGTTAAATTGACCGACTAAAGGCGATCGAAAAGCAGCATGTCCACCAGGAGTATGTAAAATCCCGCTAACTCCATTCGATTCATAATTTAAATCGCTCGTCCACAAATCCGCATTAGCATCGCTCACACTATAACTCCAAACCCGATCTCGACCAAGTTGTTGGATTAAACGCTGTCCGTAAGCATCATCCCAGTTAACGATCGCCTTACCCTTGAGATATTCGGGACTAAATAGTAAAGATTTCGCAACAAAATAATCCTCCATATTCTCATGGAAGTCTAGATGATCTTGAGTGAGGTTGGTAAATACTGCCACTTCAAACGGACAACCCTTAACTCTTCCCTGTGCTAAAGCATGGGAACTCACTTCCATCACAGCAAAATGATTTTCCGCCTCAACTGCTTCTGCTAATTGTGCTTGTAATTCCACAGCAAAAGGAGTGGTATGGATTGCTGTTTTTTGAAAACCTCTCCAGCGATTATATAGAGTTCCCAATAAAGCTGTAGGTAGTTGAGATTGATTTAAAAAGAATTCGATTAAATGAGTGGTAGTAGTTTTGCCGTTAGTGCCAGTCACTCCTACCATGTTTAACTGTTGTCCTGGATAATTATAAAAGGCAACAGCTATCTCGGCACAAGCGTTAACTAGATCGTTGACTTGAATGACGCAATTATCCGCCGTTGGGGGGTGTTTTGCTGCTGCTTGTGGGGAAATTAAAGCGGCGATCGCACCTCGCTCGATCGCGCTTTGCCAAAACTCACCTCCGTCTACTCTAGTTCCTGGCATCCCAATAAATAAATCGCCTGCTCTACAAGCATGAGAGTTGGTACATAATCTCTTTACTTCTGACTCTAGTGCTGGATGCTCGGAAACGATCGATAATTTATTAACCTTTGCTAACAAATCGCGCAACTTCATCATAGGAATTTGTGAGTTTCAACAGTGAATTCTTAATAATCGATTGTGGTTTGTTTATATTTTTATGTCTCGTTATTTAAATATTTCTGTAACATTTGCTTAACTTGCTCTACAGAAGCACGAGGAGAAAGACGGGGCAAAGCATATTCGCGATCGCCAATTACTTGACATAATACGGGAATTTCGTACTGATAGGCAGCAAACCAATCTTCTCGATGGTTAATATCGCGAATCTCTAAATCAAAATCGAGCCGATCGATGAGCGCTAGCTTTTCCTGAAGTCCTTCACAAAGATGACAACCAGGCTTACTGTAGAGGACAAGTTTTTTACTCATGTTTATTAGTAAATGATTTATGACATTTTAATTAAATCGCGATTGCGTTCTAAAGTTAGAAATACTACAAATTAAGTAGCCAAGAAACTACTTAATAAAAGCTAATACATGAACGAGCGACAAAAGTTGGGATTTTATGGCAATTATTCTCCTACTTTTGCTAAAAATTAGCTAATTTCTTCCTATCTTTAACTATAAATTTGCATGATAATTAAATTTTATGATTGAAAACACACCAATTCTGAGCTTAAAAAACGTGCAATTATCTTCTTTAGAAGATCGAAAAAGGGATAAGCAAATTCCTACGCTCAATTTTCGAGGAAAAACTTTTCGTCCCCTGAGTGTCTTTTTTAATATCACTTGTAAAGACAATGCTCAGGTCTTCTGTAGGAGCTTTTCTAAATTATATGGAAATCAATGCGTATTGTTACAAAAAAACAACGAATATGGTGTTTGGATTGAAATAGATCGACCTCAAATCTCGATCCCAACAACTGAAAAAGTTGAAACAGAAGCAGCTAAAGAAAAAGTTGAACAAGAGCAATTAACAAATACGCAAATATGTCTTTTACTGCTTCAGGTGATTACAGATGATATCGAATATCTAATGGGAAACCGTAAAAAAGAACGTTTTCAGGAAGAAGTTAGCCAAATTTTTCAGCAATTTCTGTTAACTGACTCGGCAGTTCCAGCTTTGATCGATTATTTGCTGATGCTCGACCCTTTGACTGCTAAAAATTTACCTGATTGGACAGAAGAACAGATCGATGAGCTATTTGCTCGGGTAGGCAGCTTGGCAATTAGATACTTTGGTAATATTAGTTTTCTCGATCGCGCACTGGAAGCGATCAAAGAGTTGCCAGTTTATCAAAATTCCGAAGTGCTAAGACTGTGCATGAAGTTTGTTTTAATTTGTAAGAACATAGAAAAACAAAAGTGAATTTTTAATCATCAAGGTTATGACTAGTTCTCCATCTCGCTCGAGCGTGAGATTAAGCTTTAAAAATGTTTTTCTGTGTTGTCTAATTGTGGCAACTTTTTCCTTAGTATTTACTACATCAAGTCAATG
>CAZJTL010000019.1:0-36671 GCA_964548905.1 uncultured bacterium
CTGAAACATTCTGAGTTTCAGATCTCTCTACAATTTTTGTCCTGTACTTAGAAAATATTGAGTCTATATTGAAGTGGTTATGACTTCAATATAAAACTGTGGCGTTGACGTTTTTTGGGATTTTAACGCTCACTTAATCCAGATCGCTGAGTCTTCCGCCAGTTTTGAGGAGTAGTACCATGATATTGACGAAACTGACGAAAAAAATGATTGATATTTTGATAACCTAAAGTTTCAGCAATCCTTTCGATCGAATAATTGTTATTTTTTAACAGTAATTCTGCTTCTGTCATACGACGCTCGATAATCCAAGCACCTACAGTTTTTCCCGTTTGTCTTCTGACTAATTGAGTTAAATAACCTGAAGAATAACCTACTGCATCAGCAACATCTCGCAAACCGATCGCTTCTTGAAAATGAGCTTCAATAAAGTCAAAAATTTCTTTTAGTTCTTCATTAGTAGGGAAAATTGAAGATGATGCCGCTTCTGACTGGCTTTGTTCTAGAATTGAGATATATTGAGCTTCATACCATTGTTTAAAGGCTTTTTGCTTTGCCAGTCGAACTTCGATCGCAGATAATAACTCTTCAATTGTGGAAGGCTTGGTTAAATAATCATCTGCACCTAGTTCCATACCTTGTCTTAGTTCGTCTCTAGCTGCTCTAGCAGTCAGAAAAATAAAGGGAACGATCGCTGTAGCAGGATTTTGACGCAGTTCGGAAAGAACGCCAAAGCCATCTAATTCTGGCATAGTCACATCGCACAGCACCAAATCGGGTAATTCCGTTTGTGCCATTTGCACCCCAACTAAACCATTTTCGGCACCGATCGCCTCAAAGCCTTCTGCTTCTAAACTATCTAAAAAAATATCTCTGCTTTGCACTTCATCTTCAATTACTAAAACTTTTGTCATGATCTTCTCTACCTCATAAGTCATTAGGATTGGTAACTCGATCGATCGCGTTGAGAATATCTTCTGTCGTACAGGGTTTTTGTAAATAGCTATCTGCTCTTAATCCGCCACTATGAGAGTTGTCAATTTCGGTAGCTTCTGCTGTCAAGAAAATCACGGGAATCTTTGCTGTAGTGTGGTTCTGACGTAGTTGAGCTAAAACACTGTAGCCGTCTAGTCTTGGCATCCTGATATCGCAAATTACTACATCAGGTTGTTGTCTTTGCGCTTGTTCGATCCCCAGCAAACCATTATCTGTGCCGATCGCGACAAAACCTTCTACTTCTAGCATTTCTAGTAGTAAGTTTAGAGTTTGTCTTTCATTTTCAATAACTAATACTGTTTGCACCGTTTTCGATAGTGTTTTTAATAGCATTCTTAATTTTTTGGTGGCAAGAAAAGGGAAAAGTTATCATGCCTTTGGTTGAATTCATATATTAAAAAACTAGAAGCTAAATAACAGTGCATAATTTTGAGCGCAGACTGTCACTTTTGTAGCTTCTCAAGACAAAGACTAAAAGTAGTACCTTTACCCACTTCACTTTCGACACTAATTTGAGCGCCATGAATATCTGCTAATTTTTTGACGATCGCCAGTCCCAAACCATGTCCTGGTAAATCTCCTACGTTAGAACCTCGATAAAAAGACTCAAACAGTTTTTGTCGATCGAGTTCGGGAATGCCAATACCTCGATCTTTGACTGTTAAGATTGTTTTCTGGTTTTGAAAGTCAAGAATTAACTCGACTGGGTGACGATCGGGAGAATATTTAATGGCGTTAGACAGTAAATTAATGAGGATGCGTCGCAGTATTTTCTTATCTACTTCAACTTTTCGACGATCGCCGTAACAAACAAAATTAATTCGTTGATGATTTTTTTCTCTTAAATGCATTTCTGAGACTATTTCTTGGCAAAATGCAGCTAAATCGAGCGATGTTGTTTCAAAAACTAGTTTTCCAGCTTCCGCTCGACCGATAATCAACACTTCATCCATGAGCGAGCTAAGTTGTTCGACGGCTGATTGTAAGCGATCGAAATAGTTAAGTTTTTTCTCTTCACTCCAGCGATCGCCATGACGCTTTAACAAACTAGCTGCAAAAGAAATAATATTAAGGGGAATGCGAAATTCATGAGAAACCATAGATACAAATCTAGCTCTTTGTTCGCTAAGTTCCTTCTCTCTGTTTAATTGTCGGTTTAATTCTTCAGCTCTTTGAATATCTTGACTGGCGCGAAAACTCCATACTCGACCGATATTGTCTCCTCCAACTATTAAAGGTTTAGAGTAACGTTCGATAACTCTGCCATTTTTTAAATGCCAAACATCCGATGTTTCTGGTTCTGATGGGCGATCAAGTTCCCGAATAAGTTTGTCGATCCGATCTGGCTCTTTAAGTTGATGCTTGCAGAAGCTTAAATAACGCTCGCTATTTTCTAAATCACTAAAAGAGTCAGGAAGGGAAATTTCCCAAACTTCTAGCAATTTTTGATTAAAATTGAGAATTTCTCCCTGATAATCAAGAGCGATAATACCGTCAGCAGCCGATTCGAGAACGGCATTAAATAAAGAAAGACATTTTTGCAGTCTCTCGTCTGAAGTATTTTGCCGTGAAATACTTGAAATACCTTTGTCTAATCGAACTGGATTGATTTTTCTATTGTTCGACCAACTACTTTTCTCTAATGGTGAAACATTTTGTAAATCAATGCTTTGATAATGTTGGTTCATATAACGTTTGCCAATTGCCATAATTAGAGCTAATCACTGAATTATGTGCCAAATATTCCCTGCTAATGACTCTTGCCTACAACAACATCCTTAGTTGGAGAGTCTGGCAATGTTTACCATGACGTAGTACATTGCAATACTATCTTACTTAAGCATAACAAAGTTAATCCATTAATTTTACCTAACTTTACTTTATTGATCGATAATATTTAAATTGCAAGTCGATTGAGTTTATGATTTACTTATAAGTACCACAATAACTTTGAAACCAAATTTCAGCCAATTAAAACAAAGCTATTGAGATCGATCGCGAGTTAAGCTAAAACCAGGCTTTAGAGTTAACTTAGTTAACTTAGTTAACCAAGCCTAAGTAATTGAGAATGGGGTGATGAACTTTTCACAAATTGTAGAAGAATTAGATCGGGAAGTATTTGCCAAAGCAGCTAGGCATTTAAAAGAAGCAGAGAAAACTGTTTTGTGGGGAGCGTGGAGTGCTAAAACCTACGAACAGATGGCAGAAACTAGCCCCTACAGCTTAAATTATCTCAAGCAAGCAGCAGGGCCCAAACTTTGGAAATTACTATCTGAAATCTTGGGAACGGAAATTAGTAAAACCAATTTTCGCGCGGCGATCGAAAGAAGATGGCAAAATCGTTTCGAGCAGAACTTGCTCGATCTCAATACCGAAACTTCTAATTCTTTCTCCAATTTAAAAGAGACTATACCCAAACACCTAGACTGGGACGAAGCACCAAATTTATCTAGTTTTTACGGACGCGATCGAGAATTAGCATTGTTGAAAAAATGGCTAGTTGAAGATCGATGCAAAACGATCGCGATCGCGGGGATGGGTGGAATTGGTAAAACCAGTTTAGCGGTATGTTGTGCCAAGCAAATGCAAGATGAATTTCAATTCATTATTTGGCGCAGTCTGCGCCATGCACCAACAGTCAGCGAACTTTTAACAACTTTACTGCACGCTTTATTTCCCAGACAAAAAATTAACCTACCAAAAGAGCTAGACAATAAAATATCGTTATTACTCGATCGCCTGCGTCAGCATCGCTGTCTAATTATTTTAGATACGGCAACTTCAATTTTACAAAGTGGAGACTTAGCTGGATATTATCGTGAAGGCTATCAAGATTACAGTGAATTGTTTAAAAGAATAGCACAAGAAAACCATCAAAGTTGTTTATTGTTAACCAGTCGCGAAAAACCTAGAGACATTGTTCTTTTTGAAGGAGAAACCTCGCCAGTCCGTTCTTTATATCTAAAAGGTTTACAGGAAGAAGCAAAAGAAATACTCAAAGAAAAAAAATTACTAGAACCAGAAAGATGGAATGAATTAATTACTCTCTACAGAGGCAATCCACTCGTCTTAAAAATAGTAGCAACAACGATTCAAGATTTATTTGCAGGTAGAATTTCTACATTTTTGCAAGAAGGTACGATTGTTTTTGGCGATCTCAACGATACTCTCGACGAACAATTCGATCGCTTATCGGTTATTGAAAAGGAAGTTTTTTACTGGTTGGCGATCGTACTCGAACCAATTTCCCTATCTCAGTTACGATCGCTGTTTATTTCCTATGTCGCCCAAGCTGAATTAATTGAAGCTTTAGACTCATTGTTAAGGCGATCGCTGATTGAAAAAAAGACAGCCTCAGAAGAAACTTTGTTTGCGATCGAACAACCCGTAATAGCTCAATACGCAATTACAAGAGCAATTGAAGAAATTGTGGGAGAAATTCAGGAAGTTGCCAAGAGTAAAAAAATCGATCGTTTCGAGTTTTTAAGAAATCACGCTGTTATCGGTGGGAGCAAAACCAGCAGCGAAATTAAAGAACGTCAATTAACTTTGATTCTTACCCCAGTCAAAGAAAGACTATATCGAATCTTTCGTAACGAGAGAACCCTCGAAACCCAATTGCAGAATACAATCGCCCTCTGCCAAGGACAAACACCACTGACAATCGGTTATAGCCAAAGAAATTTGCAACATTTACTAGCTGCGATCGAATCGGATTTAGAGCGATTTTCACAAGATCGCCAAAAAAGTCAAAAATAACAAAATTATAAATAGTTAATCTGTTGCTAACACCTTTCATCTATTGTTTTGTTTAGATCGACCCTCAATTGTCAATTACCTGACATTAAAATGAATTTAACTTGGCTCAATCTATGTCTGAAATTGTGCTTGAGCGTTGTTTGGCTAATTTACCTGCTCCCCAAACAACCAGCACAAGCAACTCCAAATAAACATCTCACTTCAGAAAGTTTTTTATTATCCCAAGCTATTCCTGATAGTACTTTAGGAGAAGAAAATTCTCTAGTAATACCCAATGCAGAAATAAAAGGATTGCCAACCGAATTAATTTCTGGTGGCGCAACAAGAGGAGAAAATTTATTTCACAGTTTTAGAGAATTCAATGTTGGAGATGGACAACAAGTATACTTTGCCAATCCAACAGGCATAGCCAATATCTTAACTAGGGTGACGGGGGGAAATGCCTCAAATATTTTGGGAACATTAGGTGTAGATGGTGCAGCCAATCTCTTTTTACTCAATCCTAATGGGGTTGTTTTTGGTGCCAATGCACGTTTAGATGTGAGTGGTTCATTTTTGGCAAGTACTGCCGAGAGTGCCTTGTTTGAAGATGGTACCGAGTTTAGTGCTAAAAATCCACAAGCGCCTCCTCTGTTGGCTGTTAAAATCCCGATCGGCTTGCAATTGGGGAATAATTCAGCACCAATCCAAGTTAATGATGCCAGCTTAGAAGTTAATCCAAATCAGAATCTGGCTTTAATTGGAGGGAATATTGAGATCGATCGCAGCACTTTAACTGCACTAGGGGGACGGGTTGACTTAGGTGGATTATCTACAGCAGGGACAGTTGGGATCTCAGAAGATGGTAGTCCGATCTTTTCTAAAGATACGGGTAAAGCAAATATAACCGTAAGCAATGGTTCTGTAGTAGATGTCAAAAGTACAGGTGGTGGAGATATAACCGTTAATGCTCGCAATCTAGATTTAGCAGATAAAAGTCTCTTTAGTGCAGGAATAAGTGCCGATTCAACTTCTAATGATGCTCGATCGGGAGATATTGCCATCGATGTTACTGACAATTTAACTCTGGATGAAAGCCGTATTACTAATGAAGTCGATCGAAGTGGAGTTGGTAATTCAGGAAATATCAATGTTAATACTGGCTCTCTGACAGGGATAAATGGTGGAGAAATTGATGCTAGTTCATCTGGTCGAGGAAATGCAGGTTCGGTTGAGATTATTGCCAAGGGAGATATTATCTTCGATGGCGCAACTTCAGAAGGCGATCGCAGTGGTGTTATTAGTCGATTGAATTCGGATGGAGAGGGAAAGGCTGGAGGTGTGACTATCTCTGCTACTAATTTGACTCTCACCAATGGAGGCAGAGTTAATTCTAGTACACAAGGTAAAGGAGATGCAGGTTTGGTTGAGATTATCGCTAAGGGAGATGTTATCTTCGATGGTGCGACTTCAGAAGGCGATCGCAGTGGTGCTGCTAGTCGAGTGGATTCCAATGGAGAAGGAAATGCTGGAGGTGTGACTATCTCTGCTACTAATTTGACTCTAACCAATGGAGGCAGAGTTGATTCTAGTACATCAAGTAAAGGAAATGCGGGCTTCGTTGAGATTATCGCCAAGGGAGATGTGACTATTAATGGCACAACTTCAAAAGGCGATCGCAGTGGTGTTACTAGTCGAGTTAATTCCAATGGAGAGGGAAATGTTGGTAATATAACTATTTCAACTACTAATCTAAATCTGAGCGATGGAGGACGGGTTGATACCGCCAGTACCAGAGGATTTGGAGATGGAGGTTCGATCGAGATTACTGCCACAAAAGATATTACTTTGCGAAACAATAGTCCGATCTCGGCTCAAGTATCAGAAAACTATAACGGTGGTAATATCACAATTGATGCTAGATTTATTATTGCTTTTCCCAGCAGCACCAAACCGAATAATGCCATTGATTCTCTGGCACCGTTTGGTAACGACATTATTGCTAGTGCAGAGCAAGGACAAGGGGGCAACATTAACATTAATACCAAGTCATTATTTGGTATTGAAGAACGTCCTCTGAGCAATTCAAGCAATGATATTAATGCCAGTTCGGAATTTGGTTTGTCTGGAACAGTAAACATCAATATTTTGGAAGTCGATCCCAGTCAAGATTCACTAAAAATACCTATCGAACCAGTTCCAACTGAAATTGCTCAAACCTGTGAAGTAGATAGAATTGGCGATCGGAGTGAATTTGTGGTGACAGGGCGGGATGGTTTGCCCAATACTTCTAGGGAAGTTCTCAATGCCGATCTAGGTTGGGAAGATTGGCGGGGTGCTGAAGAAAAAGTGTTCTCAAGTAGGCAGAGAAATCCCGATCGAGTTATCTGGGCACCTCATTCCGAAAAGAAAATCGTTGAAGCTCAAGGTTGGAAGCGATCGAGTAATGGTCGCATCATACTAACCGCACAACTAACTGCTGCCAATAATAGTCAGTTCTGGCACCCCCCCGATCGCTGTCAAATACCCCAACCACCAATGAGAAAAAGAAGATAGAGATGAAGTACTTTGTTAGAGGCATAGTTATTTTTGCGTTGGGATTAAGTTTGAGCTTTAGTTTTCATTGGCTGACTCAAGCGCAAGTTCATCAACCAATCCAAAGAGAAAATTTTTCCTCAGCTTTAGAACGATCGGGAAAACAATATTACGATGTCGGACAGTTTTCGGCTGCATTACAAGCATGGCAACAGGAATTGAAAACCTATGAAAACGAAAAAGATAAACTCAAACAAGCTTATACTCTCAGTTTAATCTCTCTTGCCTATCAACAACTGGGTCAATGGCAGTCAGCAGAAGAGGCGATCGCATCTAGTTTCGCTTTACTAGACAAAATTCCAGGCAATAGCAGCGATCGCACCCGCGCCCAAATTCTCAATCGTCAGGGTCGTTTACAATTAGCCAAGGGAGAAACAGAAGCAGCTTTAGAAACAGCCCAACAAGCAGAATTTTTCTACGATCGAGCTGGTGATTCTATGGGGGTAATTGGCAGCAAAGTCAATCAAGTTCGAGCGCTGCAAGCTTTGGGTTTTTATCGTCGATCGCAAAAGATATTAACTCAATTAGAACAACAGCTTGAAACAATAGAAGATTCTCCTGCAAAAATAGCCAGCTTGCATAATCTTGGCAACCTTTATCGTCAAACGGGAGATTTAGAGAAAGCCAAACAAATTCTGGAAATGAGTTTGAACGCAGCTCAAAAATTATCTATACCTATCCAAGAAAATAAAATTTGGCTTAGTTTGGCTAATTTAGATAGAATTGCAGCTAAGCAAGTGACAAATCCGAACACAACTCAACAAGAATACCGTCGCCAAGCACTCTCAAGCTATCAAAAAGCCGAACAAACAGCACCCTTTCCAAGTATTCGGATTCAAGCACAGCTAAATCGGCTCAGTTTGTTAATAGAAACAAATCAGTCGTCACCCGCTCAAAAACTACTTTTAGAAATTACTCCCATCCTCGAACAATTGCCTGCTAGTCGCGAATCGATCGACGCTCGGATTAATTTAGCGCAAAGTTTGCTGAAGATGAGAACAAAGCAATGGCAATCGCCCTCAGTCAGCCAAGAAAACATTGTAAAAACTTTGGAAATAGCACTAAAACAAGCCCAAAGTTTAAGCGATCGCAGCGCTCAAGCTCAAGTTCTTGGTTATCTTGGTTTGGCATACGAACAAACTGGACAGCTATCGATGGCGCGAGATTTTACCCAACAAGCCCTGCTGAAAACACAAGAAATACAATTATCCGAACCCACCTATCAATGGCAATGGCAGCTAGGGCGAATTCTGTTAGCTCAAAAAGAAGTTAAAGCAGCTACCTCGTCTTACAGTGAAGCTGTCAAAAATCTTCAGTTTCTTCGTCGCGACTTAGTTACTCTCAATCCAGATTTTCAATTTTCTTTTCGAGAACAAGTCGAACCAATTTATCGACAGCTAGTCGAGCTTTTACTTCAGACTGACGGAGAGAGCGAACCACCTCAAGAAAATTTAGTTAAGGCTCGCCAAACTATTGAATCTCTACAATTAGCAGAATTAGAAAACTTTTTTAGACAAGCTTGTTTGCAACCAAAAGTAGAACTCGATCGCATCGTCGATCGAGCTGATTCAACCACTGCCGTTATTTATCCGATTATTCTTCAAAAACGACTGGCAATTATAGTGAAATTGCCCCAGAAAGAGCAACTGCTTTACTATCAAATGGCGATCGACAAACAACAATTAGAGGAAAAGATAAAATTACTCAGGCAATCTTTACAGGATGTAACTCAAACTATTGAGGTAGATCGACAAGCAGCTCAATTTTACGACTGGTTGATTCGCCCTTTAGAAGCTAATTTACAAAACGATCGCATTGAATCCTTGGTATTTGTCTTAGATGGCGTTTTGCAAAATATACCGATGGGGGTTCTCTTCGATCGACAACAACAAAAATATCTAGTTGAAAAATATGCGCTAGCCCTGGCACCTGGTTTACAACTGGTTGAATCCAAACCAATCGAACGAGTAAAGTTAAAAGCACTAACCGCAGGATTGGATAGAGAACGGTTGGTTAGCGGTCTAGAATTTCCCGCACTAGTTAATGTCAAAAGAGAATTGGATAATATTCGAGAACAAGTTGCAAATAGCGAACAACTTTTCAATGAAAATTTTACGAAAGACAATTTACAAAACCAAATCAGAGAGACTGCTTTTTCGGTAGTCCATTTAGCCACTCACGTTCAATTTAGCTCCGAACCAGAGAATACTTTTATACTCGCTTGGAATCAATTACTCAAAGTCAAAGATTTCGATGACTTACTCCGATTGAGAGAACGAGGAGAGTCTGGCGCGATCGAATTGCTCGTTCTCAGTGCTTGCGAAACTGCTGAAGGAGACAAACGCGCCGCTTTAGGCTTAGCTGGTACTGCCCTGCAAGCAGGCGCTCGCAGTACCCTAGCCACTTTGTGGGCTGTAGACGATCTTTCCACCTCACAAGTTATGAGTCAATTTTATCGAGAGTTGAAAACAGGAGCTACTAAAGCCAAAGCACTACAAAAAGCACAGCTAGAAGCCTTGAAAACTGAAAATCGCCCATATTTTTGGGCATCTTACATTTTGATCGGTAACTGGCTCTAATTTTTACTGCCAACAGCTACAAAAAAGTAAGTAATTACCACAAAATTGTTACTTGTAATTCTCAGTCAGTACCACTTACTCTATAAATATCAAAAATCAACACTGTTTTGTATTACATAAAACATAAATGTCAAAGATTTCTAAAGACTTTCTATGACAAGATTGAGCTATAGAAGTTTGCTGATATCATTCATTTGTGAAGTTGTACCAATAAACGATATAGATCGCCGAGCATGAGCTATTGCATTAATCCCATTTGCGATCGACGACAAAATCCCGACCACCTAGATTTCTGTCAAGCTTGTGGTTCGAGCTTGGTTATTAACGAACGCTATCGCTTGCTCGATCCGCTATACGAGCTAAACATACAACATCCTACAGAAGTATTTGAAGTAGACAATTTAGGAACTCGAAAAGTTCTCAAAATTCTCAAAAGCGATCGTCATCGGTTAATCGAACTATTTCAACAAGAGGCTCAAATTCTCAAGCAACTAAGTCATCTACCCGTTCCAAAACTAGATAGTTATTTTACCTATCCTCTCAAAAACTGCTTCAAAAAACTAGATTTATACTGTCTAGTCATGGAAAAAGTAGAGGGTGAAAATTTACAACAGTGGTTAACACACAATGAACCCATTTCTGAATCTTTAGCAAGAGAATGGCTCGGACAGCTAATCTCCATTTTAGAAGCGATTCATAAAGAAGAAATTTTGCATCGAGACATTAAACCAGCTAATATTATGCTGACTCCAAAAGGAAAGCTGGTTTTAATCGATTTTGGTACGGCTAGAAAAATTACTAATACTTACATATATAAACTGCCAGAATCTGAGCTGACTAGGGTTTATTCTTCAGGTTATACAGCACCAGAGCAGCTTAGCGGGCAAGCTTTTCGACAATCCGATTTTTTTGCTCTAGGGCGCACATTTATTCATTTGTTGACTGGGATTCATCCCGATAATTTACCAAAAGATCCACTTACAGGCGAATTAGATTGGCGAAGTGAAGCCCCACAAATTTCTTCCCGCTTAGCAGATTGGCTCGATAACTCGATCGTACCATCTCCCGAACAGCGATCGAGCCAGTCAAAGTCTATATTTAAAAAATCGACGTTTGTTTCCCCTACTGGATCTAACGCCTCTTCAACTAGTCATCTGCAAATAGGGATGAAGCGGCAACGTAGAGAGATTTGGCAGGGTTTAGCACGAGTTATTCTTATAAGTGCGGTAAGTGCCTTACTAGTAATGATTATTAGGTATATTGGGATGCTTCAGCCGATGGAATTGCACGCATTCGATCGCCTCATGCAAATGCGTCCCATCGAAACACTAGATTCACGCCTGTTGCTGGTGACGATCGACGACTCAGATATTCAATATCAAAATCAAAAGCAAATGCAAATGCGTTGGTCGTTAGCCGACGAAGCATTACTCGATTTGTTAAAAAAATTGGATGAGTATCAGCCCAGAGCGATCGGGTTAGACATTTATCGCGATTTTCCTGTCGATACTAATTATCCAGAACTAGGCGATCGTTTACAACGAGACTCTCGCCTACTTACAATTTGTAAAACTGCTGCCTCTGTTGATGGCGCTCCCGATAGTGTTCCTCCTCCTCCAGAAGCACCTTCAGAAAGCGTAAGTTTCAGCGATTTTGTTGCCGACGATGACGAACATGTTCGTCGCCAATTGTTGCAACTAAATCCATCTGCCACCTCAGCCTGCTCTGTTGAATATTCTTTCGGTCTTCAGCTTGCTTTTAAATATTTACAAGCAGAAGGGATTAGTACCAAATTAACTCCAGAAGCACACTTACAGCTTGGGGAGACAATTTTTCAACCTTTAACAGCGCATAGTAGTGGATACCAGGGAATTGATGCCTCTGGCTATCAAATTCCTCTTAATTATCGTTCTTTGCCATCTCCGATGGATATTGCCGAGACAGTTTCCCTACAAGACATTCTGGAAAATAAGCTCGATTCTCGTTTGTTAAATTTACTTAGGGACAGAATTGTGATAATTGGCGTAACTGCTTCAAGCATCAATGATTACTGGAAAACTCCCTATCAAAAGCAGATACCAGGGGTATTTTTGCAGGCACAAATGGTCAGCCAGATTCTCAGTGCAGTTTTAGAGAAAAGACCTCAAATTTGGTGGTTGCCTACATGGATTGAGGCTATTTGGATTTGGGGATGGTCACTAGTAGCAGGTATGATAGTTTGGCAAATACGAAAACCCTTGTTTGTTGGAGTAGCGATCGCTTTAACCACTTTGCTTTTATTTGGCATTTGTTTAACTATATTTAAGTCGGCTGGTTGGATTCCTCTAGTACCCACAGTTTTATCTTTAACAATTACTGTAATATTAGTCGTTTTCTTCAAACAGTCTTCGGTTTTAGCAAACCCAAGAAAATTTAAAAAACTATAAAAAAATATTGCTATATGAAACTTACTTACTCGATCGCAACGATCGCGCTCACGCTAACCAGTAGTTTTCCGCCTGCTTTGGCACAGTCATTTGACTCAGCCAACAGTAAGCAAGATTATGGTCGTCAAGAGCTTCCGTCAATTCAAAAACAACTGCAATTACAATATAATCAAAGCTCTAATTCTCGACCTGATAAAGATTTCAACGACTACAGCACACCTAGATTGCTGAAGCTTCCCAAATTTCCATTTCGAGGTGCGCCAAGTGGTCGTCGTCGCGGTGGAGCCGGTCGTAATGGTTGTCCGATTTCATCTAAACCACTCACGGCTATAGTACCTGGTGAGGAAACCTCAGACAAAGGCTCTAAATCTGTTTCTTTTTTAGCTCAGACTGTCACCGAACAGCCCACTTTCTGGGTTTACCTTCCCAATTCAAATGCTAAACAACGATCGGGAGAGTTTGTTTTACAAAATGAAGTAGGAAAAAATATTTATCGAACTTCTCTAACTCTTCCCAAGCAAGCAGGAACGATCGGCTTACGTTTGCCAAAAGACCCTAAATATTCTCTTCAAACAAACAAAAATTATCACTGGTACTTTAAGGTTTTTTGTGATGCAGAAGGGACTGTTGCTCAAAATAGTCAGAAAGAGAAATATATATATGTTGATGCTTCGATCGAGCGGGTGGCTTTAGACGCTCGCCTTGACAACCAATCTCAAAAAATAGCTTCTAGAAACTATATTACTTACGCCAACAATAATCTTTGGTACGACGCGATCGCTCATTTAGCTAAACTTCGCCTTGCCAAGCCACAAGAGCAAACTTACCGACAAGATTGGGCTAAGTTACTAACTGCTTCTGGTTTATCAGATTTAGTTGAAGAGCCGATCATCAAAATTTATCAATTGCCACTCGAAAAGAAGTGAGACAAAAAAATGAGATCGGTTTCTCTGTAGAGTTTTTTGGTTCATCTTAACTTCTACATTACCTATCTTCCTCTTTTTCTTCAACCCCCACCTGAATCCTTACGAATTTTTTTTATATTTATTTCGCTCGACATATTAGGATAAACAAAAATGTCAATCACAGATACAAATTATGCATAGTATTCAACTTGAATCAAACCTATTCTAAGAAGTGTAGCAAGTAAGTTTTGAATTCAAATTTCTTACTTCCTAAATCTAAAACTTAAAAATTTCAGGAGTAAAAATACCATGGCTCAAGCACAAAATCGCAAAGAATTTGAAGTCAATCTCATTACTAAAGCTTGGCAAGATGATGCATTCAAACAAGAATTAATTAATAACCCAAAAGCAGTTTATCAAAGCGAACTAGGACAATCAATACCAGAAAATCTGCAGATAAAAGTTCTCGAAGAAACTTCAAATACACTTTATTTGATTGTTCCTCAAAAACCAGAAGTAAGTGAAGAGTTATCTGAAGAAGCTTTAGAACAAGTAGCAGGAGGCGGTCGTTATGTAGCTCACTCTAATAAAGGTGGAGGTTATATTGGTAGTTAGTTTTAAATAAGAAAGATACATTTTTGTGGGAAACAAACTACTAAGCTGCACCAAATATAATTCTCCAGCATTAAGCATGACGCTCACTGTCGCAAGACGCAGTTAAACCGATCGAGATAACTAGCTTTGCTACATTTACACAGCCCCAGGTTAACACCTGGGGGCTTATCTTTATTCGATCGACATTGAGATACTAAGTATCTAAACAGAATTAATTACACACTGTATTTGCCCTCTTGCATGAGTGCATGAGTGCCTTTTGGAGGGGCTGATATCGGAGGAAAACTCCGATATTTAAACGCCCCGTCCTACCCTCACCTGTGTATTTAATTTTGTGCAACTACTTAATATTTTTAAAACTTTAGGAGGTTTAATATGAATACCCCTCAACCAGTCAATCTAGATTTTATGGGTATACCCAATTTCATTACTTTTCAAAAATTTAATCTAGACTTTCTAAGAGGAGCCGATGCAATTTGGACAATAGAATCATCAAATCCAGGAATACTTAGTAATGCCGACATATCATACCTCGCTCATATAAAGCGTTTTATGGAAAGGTGGGATGGAGATCCTGATTTCCGCGATCGAGTATCTGTAGAACCATTTCAAAACTTAAGCCACTACAGAATCGAGCTGAATTCAGATGAACTACTTCCTTTGTGGGAATCAAATTTTACAGATAAACTTGGCGAAGAACATGAGATTGTAATTAGATGGAAACGCTGGCAAGAGATTATTCGGGAAAAAAAAGAAACATTAGAAGAAAATGTTTACCATTCCGCAATAGCTTCTTTCGATAATCCCAATTTTCAAAGCTGGCGAAATAGACAAATTGCTCGGTGTAGTAGTGAATTTAACCTGAGTGGTCAAAACGCAATAGTTCACTTTAGTGTTAGCCTTGAACTGAATAAAGGATGTTCTGTCGGCTGTCCTTTTTGTGGTGTTTCTGCACCTCGTCTGAGCGATATTTTTTTCTATGACCGAGATAACGCTAAATTATGGCGTGAAACGCTCAAGACTCTAAAGAAAGTGCTACATTCTGCTGCCAGTGTAGGTTTTTGCTACTGGGCGACAGAACCGATGGACAATCCAGACTACGAAAAATTTTGCCACGACTTTTACGACATCTTGGGCATTTTTCCGTCAACTACGACAGCTATACCTTTGAAAGATCCCACTCGTACCAGAGAATTTTTGAAACTGTCAAAGAACAAAAAATGCTATAAAGATCGCTTCTCGATTCTCTCACTACAAATGCTCGATCGAGTTCATCAAGAATTTAGTGCTGAGGAATTAGCTTTCGTCAAATTGCAGCTACAAAATAAAGAAGCTAATTCCACCATGGCAAGAACAGGAAGGTCTAGAGAAAAAAGCTTGAAGCAAGGAGAAGCCGATATCGAATTTCCCGACCAAGGAACAATTGCTTGTACTTCAGGATTTTTATTTAACATGGTCGATCGCAGCGTAAAACTGATCAGTCCTTGTAATGCTAACGAGCGTTGGCCAAATGGATACATTGTTTACGATCGAGGTACTTTTTCTAACGGAAAAGACCTCAAAATTCTCTTAGAGAAAATGATTGAAGACAATATGTCTCTAACACTTAAGGACGATCGACCAGTCAGTTTTCGTTCCGACCTCAAGTATGAAAGTCTTGCAGATGGTTTTCAACTTTCGACCAAATTTAAAACTTATCAGTTTACTCATCAACCCAATTTAAAATATTTAGGCGATCTTATTCACAAAAATAGTAAAAATGTACCAGAAATCGTCTCTAATTTGAAATTACTTGATGTTTCTTCTATGTTTACCTCGTACTATCTCAATCTTATGTTTGAGAAAGGAGTTTTAGATGAGCTACCCCTAAGTATAGGACAAAAGTTGAAAAAGTAGAGAGAAAAAGGGTTTCATGAAAAGTAACTATATGCGAAGCGGTATCCTTTAGGACACATAACTCATGATAACCCTATGTATAATGTTAACCTGCTCTGCAATGCCTTGAAGCCTCACTTAAAAAGGTATGGAGCAAGACTGAGTTTCTTAGCACTATTTCTCATCGCTCTGTTTCAAGTGAAAACAGTTAATTTAGTAGATTTATCAATCGGAAATTGACCACATCCTAATTTTACGTTTTTTAGGTGGAACTACTTAGACAACAAAAAAGTCAATTGTTCGATCGAAATAAGTCAGTGTAATTGCAACTGAGACTCAGTACTATTCAAAAAGTAATTCAATTGGAAAGGCTATCATTAATATGAATGACTCATTGCAAGAATATTTACATGTAGTAAAACCATATCTCCCAGAAGTTTTACTATCGCCACAAACATTAGCTCGCGTTGAAAGAGTTGCTAAATTAATTCCCCAACTCTCTCCCACACAAACTTCTCCAGCACTTTTAGAATGTCGATTAGAAGGAGATCGCTCTCAAGTCGATTTATCAGTAGGCTTACAAAAATTTAAAATTCCCCAACTTGAATATCTAAAAGCTTATCCTTTTTGGCAACAACTCAGTCAGTTTTCTGAAAACTGGATAATTCCAGGTTCTTTACTTTACGAGACAATTGAGGATATCTGGCTAGAATTCGATCTAGACGAACATAGCCACACTCCCAGTGCAGCTTGCTGGTTTTTCACTCTATGTAACGATAGTTTCAAGGATCTAAGTATTGAGGTTAAAACGTCTAAATTAATTAAGTTAGCCTCAATACTACAAAATCGAACAGTTGACGAAGGACAAGCAAATTTAATTCGACATTGTTTGAGTATCTTACCAGAAGGCGCTAGCATTGTCGAACTAGGTGCAATGCTAACACGAAAAGAAGCACCATTAAGACTACATATTTTGGGGATACCTCCAGCAACAATTCCCAGCTATTTAGCTCAGATTCAAGACCTAGAAATCGATCCAGCTTTTGATAGAATCGTTACTATCTTTAGTCAATTTACCGATCGTATGAGTTTGTGCTTCGATCTTAAAGAAAAGATTGGTTCGAGAATTGGATTAGAATGTTTTTTGGATAAACAACCAAAAAAAGATCCACGTTGGTATTCTCTACTAGATCTTTTGGTGGAAATGGGATGTTGTAGTTCTCAAAAACGAGATGGTTTATTTAATTGGCCTGGTTTGCAGCAACAAAAAAGTGTTTTCGATGTTTGGCCAAGGGATCTAAACAACTTAAAACCATCGATGGATCCAAATTATCTCAGCGTTTTTTATCGAACTATCAATCATATCAAACTTGTTTATCAACCAGATCTTCCTTTACAAGCAAAAGTTTATCTAGGTTTTAATCATTGCTGGTTTAATAAAAAAGAAGTTTTAAATTAAACATGTAGTAAATGCTAGATTTGCTAAAACTTCAACAGGGTTTAGGGTGTTCGCTCCCTAAACCCTGTTGAACTATTTGGTATTAGTCTAAACTACAGAGTTAAGACTAAATCCAAAAATCCACCAGCTATTTTTTGTTTTTGAGACCTTTATAAACTTCCTTGCCAACTTCATAGCCAAGATATCCCAAAGTTGCGACAGCACCCAACCATCCACCAGCTACAGCTTCTAATTGCTCTTCGGATAACTCTTCGGAGTGTTCTGGCTTTTTAGGCATTACAAGATAAATAGTATTTGCAGTTTCTTCCAGCACTCGAATTTCGATATTTTCAGAAATTTCTTGACCAATCTCTTTCTTGTAAACAGCTTTTGGGTTGTTCATTAATTCTTGTTTTAATGCATCATCTTTCCAGGCTTTAGCAATTAGATTTGCTTCAAATTCTTGACGAGTTTGAGATTAAGACATTTATTTTATTTCCGAAAAAATTGAGTAAAAAGCTAAACTAAAATTCTCAAAATTTAGTTGAGATTTAAGCTTATTTGTAAATATAAAATATTTAAAATGATCGAATAATAACTTATTTGTTTGCTTAAATAACTTTTTTAATTTTTTGACTAAAATGAAGTACAAAAAAGTCAAGAACGCTCTACAAATTATTCATTGCAAATAGAATCTATAGTCTTTAAATTGTTTATTGTCACTAACAAAAAAATGATTTTTAGGAGATTTCAGTAATGAGCAGCGAAGCTGTCAACCAATTTTTTCAAAAAATCGATGAAGATCGACAACTTCAGCAAGAATTTGCTAGTGCTTTAAAAGCAGAAAATAATCGACAAACTACTATGGAACTAGCAAACAGATATGGTTATCAAGGTACCTCAGATGAACTCTGGGGAGAAATTCAGAATATTCAGAGTGAATTTCAATCCAAACTAGATTCAGGAGAAGTTAGCGAAAAAGAACTAGAAGCCATCGCTGGTGGCGGTTGGACTGGAGCTGCGAAGTTTGCGGCTAAGCACCTTGCTGCTCCTGCTGCAACAATTGCTGGCGCAATTACTACTGGGTTAATCCTTGATAAGTAGTTTAAGTTTAACTTAGTAATAATTGTAATTTGATTAAATAAGTTCGAGCAAACTCTAGTTCTGTTACTCGAACTTATTTTTTTCTGAGATAATCATTCGATCGAATTCCCCCGTAAAAAGTTCGATAAAAAATTAAAAAAAGATAGTTAATAGCAACAGATTATGCACTGTGAAATCTAACTTTTTTTTTTATCATTTTAAATCATCAACCCTAGTCAATAGACCTTCTCCCAATCAATATGTCATTAATGTTAACCGAGCTAACAACTTATGTCTTTAGAAAGTGCCAAAGCATTTTACAATCGACTCACAACGGATGAAGTCCTAAGAAAAAAACTTCAAAATGCTGACAGTAACGAAAAATTTCTCGCTCTAGTTGCTGATGCTGGCTACAGTTTTACACGTAAAGAATGGGAAACAGTTTTAGTTAGTGTTTCCATGATGAGTGGTTCTCAATCGAGTCAATTGAGCGCAACAGTTGTCGAAACAATTTCTTGGGGACTTTGGGGGTTATCTCCAGAGCTAAGCGATCGAGAATCATCTTCAACTCGACCTTTGCAAACAATTAGGCAAAGTCTGACACAAAAACTTAAATTTTTACAACCACAGCGCATAAAGAGTTTATTTCAATTTTCATCCTGGTCGATTAAAACTAAATTTTTGGTAGTGTTGCTTTCATTAGTACTAGTTCCTATGAGTTTATCCATCTACTACAATTCTCAAAGGAATTTTAAAAACTCAACGGAAAAAGAATTTCGTCAACTAGAATTATTAGCTAGTAGTTATGCCGATTATTTAGATCGATTAATTGTCGATATTCAGCAAGTAATAATACAACTGAGTACCGATAGCAATTTAATAGATTTTCTCAGTTCTAGTGATGCCAATAAGCAGAAAACTCTATCTCTCTCGATCCAAAAGAGATTGGATAATATTTTACGTTCTTCTTCCAACTATGATGCTGTCTATGCTTTAGATCTAGATGGTCGATGCTTTGCTGCTACCGATCCTTCATTTGTCGGTCAAAACTATACTTTTAGGGAATATTTTCAGCAAGCAGCACAAGGACGTTCTTACATTTCTAGCATTTCGATCGGTACGACGAGCAAACGACCTGGGGTCTACTTTTCCAATCCAATTAGAAACCAAACTGGCAGAATTGTAGGAGTTGCAGTTGCCAAACTTAAAGGGGAGGCAATCTGGGAGACGATCGCTCGTATGTCATCAGGTTCTCAGAGTTATGCCTTTTTAGTCGATCGCGAGGGAATAATTATCAGTCATCCCGATCGATCTTTCCTTTATAAAAGTTTGGTATCCTTACCGCCAAAAACTTTAGTACAGATTGAAAGCGATAAGCGTTATGAAATTTCTAAAATTACCAGTTCCAATTTACCAGACTTAGCAGCAGCAATAGTTAATGCCAAAGGAATCGGTCATGCTAGCTATTATTCTTCACCA
The DNA here is from genome assembly GCA_964548905.1 of uncultured bacterium. Lineage (GTDB taxonomy): Bacteria > Cyanobacteriota > Cyanobacteriia > Cyanobacteriales > Xenococcaceae > CAZJTL01. The sequence goes on from CAZJTL010000019.1 coordinate 19,730, forward strand.
GAGCAAGGAGAACGAAGTGCTGGTTTTGCGCCTCTGGAGATGCAGCCTTGGACTTTAGTAATTAGCCAACCGAAAACTCAATTAGTGGGATCGAGTGCTAGTTTGTTTTGGGAAAACGTTTTTGCTCTATCTTTTGTCGCTGCGATCGCAACAATTTTAGCATTAATCCTTAGCAAAAATATTGCCGAACCAATTCACTGTCTCACCAAAGCAGCAAGGGAACTAGAACAAGGTAATTTTCAACCTCACGATCTAGTCAAAGTTTCTTGTTTTAGAGACGATATCGGGAAATTGGTCAGGGTTTTTCTGCACATGGCTCAACAAATCAAAGCGCGAGAAGAAAACTTCCAACAACAAAAGTCAATGCAGATTGAGGTTGACGAAGCTAAAAAAGCTCGTCAGGTAGCTGAAGTCACTCAGACTGAATATTTCCAGCAACTACAGAAGAAGGCGCAGAGATTTAAAAACCGCGCACAAAATCATAGTAATCCAGAACTGGATTATGTAGGGCAGTTGCAAGAACAAGTACAAAAGCTGAAAAAAAGGTAAATTATGAACAAGAAAATTATCTCTATTCACTCATTCCGTGGTGGTGTCGGTAAATCTAATGTAGTTGCCAATCTAGCAGCAACAATGGCACTTCAAGGTAAACGAGTTGGTATTGTAGACACTGATATTCAATCCCCGGGTATCCACGTCATTTTTGGATTTGATGAAGAAAAAATTCAATATTCTCTGAATGATTATCTTTGGGGCTACTGTCAAATTCAAGATACTGCTTATGATGTCAGTCACGTTCTTCACGGAATGTCTAATTTTTACAGTAATGGTAATGGCAATGGTCACAGTAATGGCAATGGTTATGGCAATGGCAATGGTAACGGCAATGGTTATGGAAAATATAATCGAGCCAATCTAGGAGAAGGTAGTTTATATCTCATTCCTTCGAGTATTAAGGCTGGTGAAATCGCTCGTGTTCTGCGTGAAGGTTACGATGTCGGTAGACTTAACGATGGTTTTCAAGAACTTTTGTCTTGTTTAGATCTCGATTATTTATTAATTGATACTCACCCAGGTTTGAATGAAGAAACCTTACTGTCGATCGCGATCTCTGATGTTCTCGTTGTCATTCTTCGTCCCGATCGCCAAGATTATCAGGGTACTGCTGTCACCATTGATATCGCTCGCAAGTTAGAAGTTCCAAAAACAATGCTGTTAGTTAATAAGGCATTATCTACGCATAATTTTGATGCACTGCAAAGAGAAGTACAAAATACTTACAATGCTTCTGTTGCAGGTATCGTTCCTCTTTCTGAAGAATTAGTTCAGCTTGCTAGTAGCGATATTTTCTGTTTGCGTTATGACGACCATCCTTTTTCTAGAGTGGTTAAGGATGTTGCAGGTGAAATTATTGGCGATCGAGACAAAGTTTTAGTTGGTGGAATGGGAGTCCAATCTATGTCTCGTTTTGGTTATTAGATTTCTTGTATAAGTCTTCAAAATCTTGGTTTTTGGGAAGGAATATGGAAGATGAACGATCGACAATTTCGGATTCAAGCACTAACCTCCTTTGGCGCTAGTTCTTCGGAAATAGATGAACTGCTCGATTACAATCAAAATGTTTTCGATTGCAGCAATCGAAAATTGCCTCTGCAATTTCCCCTTGAGTCGGAATCACATTTACCTGTTTGGGGAGAATACGCATCTGAAGCATCGAGAAAAGGTGTATTTAAAACCTTACGATCGGTTTTGGTGCAATTAAATTTTCCCATTCAACAAGGCATCAGCCAAAGTTCTGCCTATCGTGCTGCGACTCTTAGGGGAGTTGCTACCCAAGATGTCGCTGAAGCAACTGGTCTAATTTTAAAACAACCAGATAAACTTCAACTGCATATTCATCTCTCTCTTGCAGGAGCAATTCCTGTTATTTTTACCAGCGATCGATCGGATTTCGTTTCTTTGCTACGAGCGCTAACCAAACGCAATGAACCAGTAGCCATACCCGATTCTATGGGAGCATCTATGGTTGCTGGTTATAATAACTGGGATCGCATCGATCGCTATCGCAGACAATGGCAAAAACAAAATGGCGATCGAACTGAATCTGCTTGGAAAGAAGAATTTCAGCGCCTAATAAAAAACAAGGAACTCTACCAAGATAAATTTATTCTCGTCAGCGATGGATTTTATAGTAGAGTATCTGCTAGCGAACTCGGACTTTCAGAAGCCCAATGGCGCAGTTTATCCCAAACCATTAGGTTAGAACATGAATGCACTCATTATTTTACTCGTCGTCTGTTCGGCTCGATGCGAAATAACTTGCTCGACGAACTGATTGCCGATTATAGGGGAATTGTTGCAGCACTTGGTTATTATCGTGCTGATTGGTTTTTACACTTTTTAGGTTTGGAATCCTATCCCCATTATCGAGAAGGTGGCAGAATGCAAAATTATCGAGGACAACCACCACTTTCCGATCGCGCTTTTATTATTTTACAAGGATTAGTCAAAGCAGCAGCCGAGAACTTAGAGCGTTTCGATCGAGTATCTTCATCCCCATCCGCTCGAAATCCAGCCATGGCGATCGCGGCTTTAAGCTATTTAACCCTCGAAGAATTAGCTTCTGTAGAAATGAGTGAGCGTTTGCAAAAAAGATTTAAAGAATTAGAAATGAATGCTAATTCAAAAGTGAAAGTTAATTGCTAATTGTTCATGGTTGATGGTTTATGGTTGATGGTTCATAGCTTATTATCAATTCTTATTATTTATTACTTTCTCCCCTAACCCTAACCCCTAACCTCTAACCCCTAACCCCTAACCCCTAACCTCTAACTTCTAACCCCTAACCCCTAACCCCTAACCCCTAACCCCTAACCCCTAATACAAAAGCTATGACAGAAGTTTTACTCAAAGAATTAAGCAAAAGCGACCTCGATTGGATTCTCGCTAATAGTCATTCCCGCGAAATCGCGGCTGGTAGTACTATTAGTAGAGAAAGTTCGAGATTTGATACAGTCGATATTCTTATCGATGGACAATTTGTGTCTACCATTTCACAATCTCAAAACAATAATGATAGTAGTAATAATGGTAGTAATAGTAGAGGTCAAGTCAATCGTTTAGCTCGTGCTTTTGCTGCGATCGAAGGCACAAACGATTTAAGTATAGAACTTTTCCATTTGTCAATGGGCGAAATAGTAGGAGAAATTCCTTTAGTTGGTATGCGTCCCGATGCTACTTCTCTCAAAGCAATCAAAAGATCTTTACTACAATCTATTCCCAAACAAGCCCTCGCCAATAAATTAACACAAGACATAGGTTTTGCCGCTCGTTTTTATCGTGCGATCGCGATTATGTTTGCCGATCGCTTGGAAAAGACAATTGCTAAACTCGGCACTCGAAAATTAGCTACCAATCCAACCGTACCAGATGTCTTGTTTATTTTGGGAGAATTACACGACAGCGACATCGATTGGATGGTAAATACAGGCAATCGTCAAAAAATTAGTGCTGATACGGTAATTCTAGAACAAGATTGTCCGATCGATGCCATACAGATTCTTCTCAATGGCAAGATGGCAATGACTTTTTCTGAAGGAGGACGCAATCCTTTAAATCGTTTGTTTGCAACTTTTGACGAACTAAATCTCACCGAAGTAGAAATAGGAAGATTATCGAAGGGTGAAATTATCGGTGAAACACCCTTTCTCGATGGTCGTTTACCTCCTTTTAGTGTTAAAGCGATCGACGATTGTATCGTGTTGTCGATCGCCAGACGACATTTCGCCAGCAAATTACAACAAGACTATGGTTTTGCCAGTCGCTTTTATCGAGTCATTTCAACTTTACTCGCCGATCGATTGCAAGATTTAGTCGGTAGAGTTGGCTACGGTAGACGTTTTTATCGTCAAAATGAATCTTTAAAAGAACAAGTCAAATATGAAGATGAATTGAGTTTCGATTTTCTCGATCGGATGACCCTAGCGGGAGCGAGATTTGATTGGATCTTAGAACATTCGAGTTAAAAAAAGGAGAACTATATGGTCAAGCAAAAACCCGATATTTTTCGTAAAGAATCCCTGGAACGTTTATCTTCTCCCGAACGGCTAGATCAACTGATGAAGGTAATTAAACCTAAAAGCTGGATATCTCTAGCTACTTTAGGATCTTTAGCGGGAATAGCTTTAATTTGGAGTATATTTGGGAGCATTCCCATTACCGTTGCAGGTCGAGGGGTGACGATTTATCCCAGTAAAGTTATACCCTTACAAGCCAAAAGTGCGGGACAATTACTTACCGTCAAGATTAAAGAGGGAGACATCGTTAAAAAAGGAGATGTGCTGGCTACTGTAGATCAAATGGATGTTCGCAAGCAATTGCAGTTAGCTCAGGGTAAGCTCACCCAATTAAAAGACCAAGAACGCCAAGCCAATTTACTACAAACGCAAAGAAAAAATCGAGACCGTCAATCTCTTGAGAAGCAACGACAAAGTCTAGAAGATAACTTGCAGACTATTAAATCTTTAGCACCCGTGCTTAGGAGTAAAGGTGTAAGCTCCTTACAGCGCGAGCGTGTCAATCTGACTAGACGCTTAAAAGCAATTAAAGAAATGCTTCCCACTTACAAAAATAGATGGGAAAAACGACAAAAGCTGTTTGCAATAGGAGCTGTTGCTGACGATACCGTCTTGCAATCACGCAAAGAATATCTCGATGGTTTGGCTAATATCGATGATGCGGAATCTCAACTCAAACAAATCGATGTGAAAGAAGCAGACGCGCTCAAACAATATCTCTCCAATCTTAACGAGATGAGAAGTATTCAATCTCAATTGCAAGAGTTAAACAGCAAAAAAGCAACTCAAGCTCAACAAGACTTAGATAGCTCGACTAACCGTAAAAAAGAAATTCAGGAAGTTGAGAGGGAAATTAACAAACTAGAAGAACAACTTGCCAGTAACGGTAAAATTATCAGTCAACATAGCGGTCGTATTCTAGAAACTACAGTCAATCCAGGTCAAGTCATTGAAGCAGGAAACCGCATCGCCAATATTGATGTCAAAAATCTAGATAGCAAGATGGTGGCAATTACTTATTTTCCTGTAGAAGAGGGCAAAAAAATCGATCTCGGTATGACTATTCAGGTTACACCTCAAACTGTTAAAAGAGAAAGATTTGGCGGTATTGTCGGTCGAGTAACTAATGTCTCTCAGTTTCCGATTAGCAAAGAAGCTGCTTCTAAAGTAGTAGGTAATTCAGAGATGGTTAATGGTTTAATATCGGATAAACAACAGGGAGTAATCGAAGTTATTAGCGCTCTCAATACCGACCCCAATACCTTTAGCGGTTATCAATGGTCTTCTTCTGCTGGTCCTAAAATGAAACTCTCTCCTGGAACTACCTCTAATGCAAGAGTCAAAGTAGAAGATAGAGCGCCAATTACATTTGTATTACCGATTTTGAGGTCTGTAAGTGGTATCTACTAATTTTATTCTTCCTTCAATTAAATCGATCGCTCCTTGGCAATCCCTGAAAAAATTGCTCCCTCAACATAGTTTACGAGCCAAAACACCGACTATCTTACAAATGGAAGCGGTTGAGTGTGGTGCTGCATCTTTAGCGATTATGTTGGGCTATTATGGTCGTATTGTACCTTTAACAGAACTGCGTCGGGCTTGCGGTGTTTCTCGCGATGGTTCTAAGGCTTCTAACGTGCTTAAAGCTTCCAGAAATTATGACATGGAAGCCAAAGGATTGAAGAAAAATATCGAGCAATTAAAAGATATTCGGCCTCCCTATGTTGTCTTCTGGAACTTTAATCATTTTTTAGTGGTTGAGGGTTTTGCTGAAGATGGTGTCTATCTTAACGATCCAGGTAGTGGGCCGCGCAAAGCTTCTTTTCAAGAATTTGATGAAGCTTACACTGGAGTCGTTCTAGTGATGGAACCAGGTTCGGAGTTTAGCAAAGGTGGGCGCAAACCAAGTCTATTTTCGGCTTTAAAGTTGCGCTTGCGATCGGCTTCTGGGGCTTTAATTTATGCTGCGGTGGCAGGACTTTTACTGACTCTTGTGGGTATGGTAATTCCTGTTTTTAATCAGATTTTTGTCGATGAAATTTTAATCGAAAAACGAGAACAATGGCTGCGACCATTACTAATCGCGATGGCGATCGCCGCAGCAGGGCAAGGTTCGTTAACCTTATTGCGGTTACGATATTTGCGTCGGCTCAAGATTAAGCTATCAGTCAGTATGTCTAGTAGCTTTCTCTGGCATATTCTACGTTTGCCCATGAGTTTTTACGCACAAAGATTTGCAGGAGAAATTAGCGATCGTACTAAGCTAAATGACCAAGTAGCGGATGTTCTTTCTGGAGAGTTAGCAACAACTGCGATCGATACAGTTACGATCTCTTTCTACGCGCTGATCATGCTTCAGTACGATTGGATTTTAACTTTATTAGTAGTTGGTTTTGCGGCGATTAATATTTTTACCATGCAGTGGATTTCCCGTCAGCGTAAAGATGCCTATCAAAAATTAATGCAAGATTATGGTAAAGTTGCTGGAACTTCCATTTCTGGTCTTCAAAGTATTGAGACGCTAAAGGCATCGGGTTTGGAGTCTGATTTTTTTGCTAAGTGGTCGGGATATTACACTAAGGCAATAAATTGTCATCAGGAATTAGGTGTAACCAATCAAGCTGTCTCTGTCTTACCAGTGCTGCTATCTTCTCTATCATCAACCTTTTTACTGATTATAGGCGGTTGGCGCATCATGAGTGGCAATCTAAGTATTGGTATGTTTATTGCCTTTCAAGGTTTAATGCAAAACTTTCAAGAACCTATTACCAATTTGGTTAGTTTTGGCAGTAAGATTCAAGATTTAGAGGGTAACTTAACTCGTCTAGACGACGTTTTACAAAACCCCATCGATCCAGAACTACAATCTAGGAAGGTTGACGGTTTAACTCATTATGCCCATGCACGAACGACGGTTTTATCTCGTTTGCAGGGCTATATTGAATTACGCAACATAACCTATGGTTACAGTCCTCTCGATCCTCCCTTAATTGAGAACTTTAGCCTCTCACTCAGACCAGGAGAAAGAGTTGCCCTAGTTGGCGGTAGTGGTTCGGGGAAATCGACCATTGCCAAACTAGTCAATGGCATCTTTCAAATTTGGTCGGGAGAAATTCTCTTCGATGGTCAACCCAAGCAAGCAATTCCCCATCAAATTCTCACCAATTCTCTAGCGACGATCGAGCAAGAAATCCTCTTATTTGAAGGCACCGTTCGAGACAATTTAACCCTTTGGGATACAACAGTTTCCGATCGAAAGCTCAAAGAAGCTTGTCAGGATGCAGCGATCGAGGAAATTATTCAATCTCTGCCGGGAGGATACAACGCCGAATTAAAAGAAGGGGCAGTCAATTTAAGCGGTGGTCAACAACAACGCTTAGAAATTGCTCGTGCTTTGGTTAACAATCCTTCAATCCTAATTATGGATGAAGCGACTAGCGCTTTGGATGCAGAAACAGAAAAAATTATCGATCGCAATATTCGTCGTCGGGGTTGTACTTGTTTGATCGTCGCCCATAGATTGAGTACCATTCGCGACTGCGACCAAATTATCGTTTTAGAACGTGGCAAAGTAGTGCAACGAGGAACTCACGAGGAGTTATGGCAACAAGAAGGAGTTTACTCACGATTAATTGGCAGTGAAGGTGGTGCGCTATAAGATTTGGGGCAAAAGGTTTTAAAGTAGGGGCAGGTTTAGCAGATAAGTTATCGGTTTAACCTTCAAATGATCGACAAAACCCGCCCGTACGGGTGTAAGGCAGAAGGTCTAGTTGTCGGTGAGATACAGGGGTTAATGTTTTCTGCTTTCGTTATCGTTTGAGGAAAAAATCAGCAATTTAGATTTAGATACAGACTTAAAGTATGGCTAATCAAAATAACGGTATCAAGTTACCAGGAGAGATCGATCGAGTTAATGGTAGCAACCCAATTCTGCTCAACGATCCCCATCAAGTTTGGTGCGTACATTCTGGTGCGGTAGCATTGTTTTTAGTTAGAGTAAAAAATGGCTCGATCGCTGGGAATCGTCGCTATCTATTTAGTTGTGAAGAAGGTGAAGCGCTATTTGCAAATGTTGCCAAGGTTAATACAGCCGATCTGCAAATTCTGGCAGTACCGATCGGCAAAACAGAATTACTCAAAGTCAATTGGGAAGGTTGGCAAAAACTAGTTGCTAGTAAAGATAGAGAAGTTGAGTCTTTAGTTGAAAATTGGCTGCAAAAATTTAATGACTTGCTTACCGATCTAGATTCGCCCACGCCTCAGACAAAAGTTGCGGGAAAAGCTCGATTATCTCTCGATAACGGTCAAATTCTGCAACCAGAATCAGGAAAAACCGTCTGGATCGATGTCCAACAAGGAAAAGTTCACTGGATGGGATTTCCCGATCTGACTTTGATGTCAACATCGGTACTTTTTCCCCTTAGCGATCGCATGTGGTTGGAAGCAGAGGGTGAAACTCAACTAATAGTAGAAGTTACTAACGCTATCTCTGATTCTGACAACCTTAGTTTGGGAATCTCTCAATTACATCAATATTTTCTCCACTGCTTCCAGCTTTGGAACCAAGAAGAAAGTCTTGAGGAACTAGAACGTTTGAGGTTACAGCAACGTATCAATATTCAAGTCACCCAAGAAGCGATCGGTGAGTTAGCAGCGCCCCTAGCGCCCCCATCCATGAGTTTTTTTCTGCAAGGTACACCTTTATTAGTGGCTGCTGGTGCAGTAGGGAAGGCTTTGGGGGCAGCCATTCGCCCACCATCTAAGTCAGAAGACCTAAAACGTGTTAAGCAGCCTTTAGAGGCGATCGTCCGCGCATCACGTTTGCGGATGCGTCAAGTCTTGCTGCGAGATGATTGGTGGATGCAAAATTCTGGGCCGATGGTAGGATACACCTTAAAAGACGAACAGCCAGTGGCGTTGCTTCCTGTTGGCGGCGATCGCTATCAATTATTAGACCCCATCAGCCATCAGCGTACTAAGATCGATGCTAATCTTGCCGATACTTTATCTCCTGTAGCCTATACTTTCTATCGTTCTCTACCCGATCGCGCCCTCAAAGTTTTTGACATAATCGGTTTTGCCATTAAGGGTGTACGTAAAGATTTATTAATAATCGTTTTAACTGGTATTGCTGCTACTTTGTTGGGAATGCTTACGCCCCAAGCAACTGGAATGATAATAGACAGTGCTATTCCCGACAGCGATCGCGGACTATTATTGCAAATAGGAATGGGACTGATCTTCGCTGCCTTTGGTGCGGGCTTTTTTCGCTTGAATCAAGGTTTTTCTTTACTTAAAGTCGAAAGTGTTTCCGATGTTTCAACCCAATCAGCAGTTTGGGATCGCTTGCTCAATCTACCAGTGTCTTTCTTTCGAGAGTATACCATTGGCGATCTTCATTCTCGTGTTTCTGCCGTCGGTGAAATTCGTCAAAAACTAGGTGGTAATACTTTAGTCAAATTAGTCACGGGGATTTTTGCGCTGTTAAATTTGGCGCTTTTATTTTATTACAACGTCAAATTGGCTTTCATTGCCGTTGCAGTCGCGATTATCGAGATTATTGTGACTAGCGTTTCTGGTATCTTAATGGTACGCAAAGTCAAACCTCTACTAGAGATAGAAGGAAATATCTTCGGGCTAACCGTACAGTTAATCGATAGCATTTCTAAACTACGGACAACAGGTGCCGAACAACGCGCCTTTGCTTTTTGGAGTAAAAATTATTCCAAGCAAATCAAATTTGAATTGAGTACTCAGGCGATCGAAGACATAGTGGCACTATTTAATACCGTGATGCCAACTATTGTTTCTGGCGTACTCTTCTTCTTTGTCATGCAATCGATCCAACAAGCGCAAACCATGGGAAAAGTTGGACTGACGATTGGTACTTTTATGGCATTTGACTCTGCCTTTAAAAGTTTTATTCATGGTACGACAGACATCAGTAATACCATTACCGATATGCTGCAAATCCTACCACAGTGGCAACGCGCTCAACCCATTCTCAAAGCCATTCCAGAAGTAGAACTCGATCGAGCCGATCCTGGTAAACTAATTGGTAGGATTACGGTCGATCGCGTCTGTTTCCGCTATCGTCAAGATGGACCGCTTAATTTAGATAAAGTCTCAATTAATGCCGAACCTGGAGAGTTTATTGCTTTAGTAGGCGGTTCTGGAAGTGGAAAGTCAACTATCTTCCGCCTGTTGCTCGGTTTTGAAACACCAGAAGAAGGTAGTGTTTATTATGACGGTCAAGATTTATTTGGTTTGGATGTCGGTGCGGTCAGAAGACAGCTAGGAGTGGTCTTACAAGCAGGTAAATTAATGGCTGGTTCGATTTTTGACAATCTTGCTGGTGGTGCGAATATTACTTTAGACGAAGCTTGGGAAGCAGCTAGAATGTCTGGTTTCGCCGATGATGTCGAAGCAATGCCGATGGGAATGCACACGGTAGTAAGTGAAGGTGGAGGTAATTTATCTGGAGGACAGAGACAGCGTTTGCTAATTGCTAAAGCTTTGGTTTTGAAACCTCGCATTCTTTTATTCGACGAAGCTACCAGTGCCTTAGATAATCGTACCCAGGCGATCGTCTCTGAAAATTTAGATAAACTCAAAGTTACTCGTTTGGTAATCGCCCATCGACTCAGTACAATTCGCAATGCCGATCGCATTTATGTCATGCAATCTGGTAGTGTTATTCAGCAAGGTGGCTTTGAAGAACTAGCTAAACAATCTGGGTTATTTGCTAATTTGATGCAACGACAAATGGTTTAGCGGGACTTAAACAATTTATCAACACGACTTGGAGGGTTTCTGAATTAAGAGAGATTAATGCACAGACGGTTTACCCATCGGAGGTTTTTTAGATGAATAAACCAGATGTTAAAAACCTCGGCGATCGACAAACATTAATTTCGACCGAAGGAGCAAAAATAAATACGATTCAACTGGGCAAAGGAGAACCTTTATTATTGCTTCATGGCTATCCACAAACTCATGTAATGTGGCATAAAATTGCGCCCCTTCTAGCCCAAAATTTTACGGTAGTAGCTACTGATTTGAGAGGATATGGAGATAGTTCTAAGTCTTCAGTAAATGTCGATCGCGCTGCTTATTCTAAAAGAGCAATGGCAGCCGATCAGGTAGAAGTAATGTCTCAGTTGGGTTACGATCGCTTTTATCTAATCGGTCACGATCGCGGTGCTAGAGTAGCCCATCGTCTTAGTTTAGATTATCCCGAAAAAGTAAAAAAACTAGCTCTTTTAGATATTGTTCCCACGTATTTTCTTTATAAAAATAGCGATCGAGAATTTGCTACAGCTTACTATCATTGGTTTTTTCTAATTCAACCCCATCCTTTTCCAGAAACTTTAATTGCTGCTAACCCAGAATATTTTTTGCGTAGTTGTTTGCAAAATTGGAGTAAAAATTTTTCTACTTTTACCGATCCAGCCTTGGCTGAATATATCCGTTGTTTTAGCAATACTGATACTATTCGTGCTAGTTGTGAAGATTATCGCGCTTCAGCAACGATCGATCTGGTTGATGATGAAGCGGATTTAGACCAAAAAATAAGTTGTCCTTTACTAGTATTGTGGGGAAGTAAAGGAATTATTGGTCGTAAATATAATGTTTTAGACATTTGGCGCGATCGAGCGATCGATGTAACAGGTAAGGCGATCGACTGTGGACATTTTCTACCAGAAGAAGCGCCTGACGAGACATATAAGGCTTTATCGGAATTTTTGCGATCTTAGTTAGTTACAATTTTGACGATATTTTTTCTTGGCGGATGTTTATCATGATTCACTATCAACAAATAATTAAACTTCAAACCGTTGGCAAATCTTTGCAAAAAATAACTGCCAAAATAGAAGCTATCGCTGAAGAATCGGGAGTAAAAACGGGTCTTTGTACGATATTTGTCCGCCACACTTCGGCTAGTTTGGTCATTCAAGAAAATGCAGACCCAGACGTACTAGAAGATTTATCTAATTTTTTTGCCAAGCTAGTACCAGAAGATCCGATGCGCTACATTCATAATGCTGAAGGTGCTGACGATATGCCTGCTCATATTCGATCGGCACTTACCCATACTTCCGAACAAATTCCGATCGCTAATGGCAGATTGGTTTTAGGAATTTGGCAAGGCATTTATCTTTGGGAACATCGTCAACGTTCCCATCAACGTGAAATTATCGTTCATATTAGCGGCATTTGAAGCAAGATTATCTTTCTCTTTGACGCTTTCGCCGCTAAATTAATCCTTTTCGATCGCTAGTTCGATATACTACAAGGGCGGGCATTGCTCGCCCAATTCTGTCAAATTAGCCAAGCGATCGCGATCGATTCTGGCATTGTAGAGCTTTGTCAAAGCCGATCTCAAATCCGCAGTTAATTGCTTCGAGCTTTGCTTGATTGAATCGAATTGGTAGTCAGCAACCGCGATCGACTCACCAATATCGATAAAAATATCTGTTCCCCAACCAGACAAAGGTTGCGAATAATGAATGCTAACAGGTAAGATTTTAAGACCGAGTTCGGGACGATCGGTTTGTAGTTGTAGGGCAATTCTTGCTAAACCTTCCTTAAGACGATGAACTTGGCGATCGCGGAAGATATTGCCTTCTGGGAAAATAGTTAACATTTCGCCATTGCTTAGAATTTCAAGGCTGTTGCGAAAACTACTAGCACCTGGGCGATCGGTATCGACAGGAAACCCCCCCAATCTTTTCACAAAACAACCTTGAATTCCCTTCATCTCGTTAGCAGAAACCATAAAACGTAAATCTCTACCGCTAACCAATCTTCCTGTTGCGTAAGGAATCATTACTGCATCCCAACGAGAACGATGAGTAGGAGCAATAATTACAGGACCAGAGAGAGGCACATTTTCTTGCCCAGTAATCTCTATTTTGCCAAAATATAGCGGCAAGATCGCATATTTGGCTAAAGGATAAGCAAGCTCGATCAGCCAAGGTGAGACATAGTATTGTTTAGAAAAGTCACTAGATATTTTAGATTCTGATATTTTGCGCTTTGGAGTAAAAACCTGCATTTAAAGACAATATCTCAATTAATTTCCTAATTTATAGGTTAAATGTTTTTCAAAAATCTTGGCTTCTACCTAATGACACTTAGCTTGCTGTCTGCTAGCCGTCAGCCATCAGCAGTCAGCAGTAAGCAGCTAACTGATAGCTGATAGCTGATAGCTGATAGCTGATAGCTAATGGTTTGTTGGTTTCTCCTTGCCACATCTCTGTCGAGCAAACCAAGCTTGTAACTGTTGCCTACACTCGGTTTCGCAAATTCCTGCTAGGATTTGTAAATGATGATTGGAACAAGCACTGTCAGGAAGATTGGCAACTGTGCGAATTGTACCAGTTTTAAAATCGTCAACTCCGTAAACAAGTAAACCCAATCTTGCTTGCACGATCGCCCCCGTACACATGGGACAAGGTTCGAGGGTGACGTATAAGGTACAGTTGTTGAGATGCCAATTATTTAAGACTCGACTGGCAGCGCGAATAGCTAAAATTTCTGCATGAGCGGTAGGATCTTTGTCTCTTTGTTTGCGATTAGCTGTTTCGACAATTAAATTACCCTCGCGATCGACAATGACAGCACCAACAGGAACATCTCCAGCTTCTCCTGCTGACTGCGCCAGTTCGATCGCTCGTTTCATCCATTTTCTGTGTATTAAATAGTCTTCCCAGTTGAGTTGTTGTAGGAATTTAAAGTTATTTTTCATTTAATCGATCGATTCAAGTCTTTCAACTACTAGCCAACCACCAGAGGTATTGCATCTACCACAAAAAGATAGAGGTTGCTCCTTGTTTAAATTTTGAAGCTGTCGATCGACTTGAGGATCTAAAGTGACTAACTGCCAGCTAGAATTAACGCGATTGCTTGGCTCTGTTAGAGTAATACTATAATCTTGCCAGCCGTGCTGTTGAAAAATTCCTGTAAAAGTTAATCCATAATCTTCTCGATCGCCAACATAATCCTGACAGGGACAATTACCATCGGCGGGATAATCTTCTGGATGTTCTAAATAATAATGTTGCCACTTCAGCCATTGGGGGTGTTCTGGCGGTAGATTAAATAAAGGAATTACTGCTGCTGGTGCCAAGCGATCGCTTAACAAACTTTCTTGCAGTAACTGAACAGGTAAATCTCTCGGTTGACAATTACACCGAACGCACAATGCCGCCGCCATTCCCGCCGCTTGTCCAATATTCATAACTACAGGTTGCAAGCGAGTACTACCATTGGCAATATGAGAGACTGAGATATTTTTTTCGCAAGTTAATAAACCATCGATCGCAGCAGGTACTAAAGCATGATAGGGAATCGTAAAGGGTGTACCCGTCCAACGTCCTCCCCAACGAATCGATTTGGGTTGCAAAGGAAATTCTACCCCAGGATAATGATGGTCGTTAGCATAGTTACCGATCGCGATCGAGCTAACTTTACCTGTGGCTGTTACTGGTAATGACGCTACATTTCCCCCAGCAATCGGTAAGATATCATGTTCTACGATCGTCACTAAACCTTGTAAGCGTCTGCTTTCTCGATAATAAGGATGAAGGGCAAAAGCATCTAGAGGTAAAGAGGGTTGATGACTAATAATATTCTGAGTTGGGAAAATATTGGTAGCGAAACCATAGCGATCGCCCAATTCAGCCTGAATAAAACGAGCAAAATCGTAGCTATACCAAAAAGACTCTGCTAAAAATTCCTGTTTGGCAGCTTCAGACTCGATTAATCTGTCTAAATTTTCACCATAGTCATTACCAGCGATCGGCCAATTAATCATCAATAGCCCTCCTGGTAATCTACCGTAATTTAAGAATTTTTCAGCACCGTAATTTTGCCAAGCGTCTTGATAGGGTGTGGGGTTGTAGGGGTGTAGGGGCAGGTTTCTAAACCTGCCCGTACGGGGTGTAGGGGCAATGCCTTGTGCTTGTCCCGATTGAGATGTAGGGGGAATTTTGGTAGATTGATGAGATTCTCCGTAGTCTTGCATTAAAAATACCCAGGTTGGTGATTGGACTGGATATTTTTCGGTTAAATCGTTTTTATTAATAGGGGTGCTAGGCTCATTATATTCTGCTTGTAATTCCCATCCCCAACGATGGGGGATTTCTGCTAAAGCTAGTAAATCTCCTAATTCCGTAGCATCGAGGATAACTTTGGCTTCAATGAGATAGTCTGGAAATCTCACTTTAGTCAGGCGATCGCCCTGTTTGAAGGCTTCTAACGGCTGTTGTCCACTAATCCAAGTCAAATTAGTTAACTGCTGCACCCACTCAGCAAAAATATCTTTGCCAACACGAGGATCGTAAGCCAACATACTTACCCAACTACTATCTAATCCTTCTGTTTGTTTTTGTTTGAGTGCTTTAACAAACTCACCCCACAATCCCGTTTGCCAAGCATTTAATTCATTACCATCAGGTGCAGCAACTCCTGCTGAGGTTAGCATTCCTCCCAACCAATCAAATTCACTGACTAAAATTGTCTCTATACCGCAACGTGCCGATTGGATTGCGGCTGCTGTACCTCCAGTACCACCACCGACAACGAGGACATCAGTAATTAGGTGTTGCATAATCAGGGATTAGGGATTAGGGGCTAGGGGAGCAGGGGAGCAGGGGAGCGGGGGAGAGGGGGAGCGGGGGAGCAGGGGAGCGGGGGAGCGGGGGAGACAAGGAGGAAAAAAACTTCAGACTTCTGTACGGGCGGCGCTTTTTATTCGGAGGAAACCTTACGTCCCTTTCGTGGCGAAGTAAATTCGCCACACGGGACTTCCGAATCCGCGCCTTGCGAATGGCAAGAAAGCCCCTACGACTTAAGACTTTAAAAACTTCTGCCTTCTGCATAAAAGCCTTCTGCCCTCTGCCTTTTCTCAATGAACTATGAACTATGAACTATGAACCATGAACTATGAACAATCAACCAGGATAAAACATAATTTTAAAATACGCACAATTATGCAGAATTTGACTCATCTTCAGCATAGGATAAATTAGAGTTAGGTTTCTATGACTCAATTTCTGTAAGATAAAAAACGCACGCTCGATCGTTAATACTGATGAAATCCTATCTCGCTGCTGCCATCCAAATGACGAGTAAGCCCGACTTAGACAAGAATTTGGTCGAGGCAGAAGAATTAATTGAGGTTGCTGTACGTCAAGGTGCAGAACTAGTTAGCTTGCCTGAAAATTTCGCTTTTCTTGGCAAAGAAGAGGATAAACTTGCCCAAGCTGACAAGATCGCCACTAAAACCGAGAGATTTCTCAAAACAATGGCACAGCGCTTCCAAATTACCCTTTTAGGTGGTGGCTTTCCCGTACCTGTGGAAGGCGATCGCACTAAAGCTTACAATACCGCCTTGCTAATCGATCCCAGTGGTAAGGAAGTGGTTCGCTATCAAAAAGTGCATCTTTTTGATGTTGATGTGCCAGATGGTAATACCTATCGGGAATCTAGTACGGTAATGGCAGGTACGAATTTACCAGTTCTCTACCAGTCTGAGAACTTAGGTAATTTAGGAATCTCGATTTGCTACGATGTTCGTTTCCCAGAATTATATAGGCATCTCTCCAATAAAGGTGCTGATGTTCTCTTTGTTCCCGCAGCTTTTACCGCCTATACAGGAAAAGATCATTGGCAAGTATTGCTTCAAGCTAGGGCGATCGAAAATACTTGCTATGTTATCGCACCCGCTCAAACAGGCAATCACTATGAGAGGCGATATACAAACGGTCATGCCATGATTATCGACCCCTGGGGCGTAATTTTAGCCGATGCTGGCGAAAAACCAGGTGTTGCTGTTGCTGAAATCAATCCAGTACGCCTCA
>CAZJTL010000020.1:0-36323 GCA_964548905.1 uncultured bacterium
TTCACTATGGAACTGTCCCTCTTTAAATCATCCCGCAGGGATGCAACGCCGAAAAAAGACCTTTAACTATTTTTGAGCAACAATAGTACGATGCCTAGGATCGCTAGCTACAGTTGCTAAATACTGAAAACCTACTTCTTGTAATGCTGTTTCCACATCAAAAGTATAATAGTCATCGCTCCAAGGTTCGGTACTTTTCATCAGCATAAATAACGCTGGAGGCAAATTTTGAATGACAGCAGAAGCGGGATTATTATCAACGATCGCTAAAATTCCTCCCTCGCGCAATAATCTCAATGCTTCCTCAAAAATTTGTTTAGTGGCATAGCGAGGTAATTCGTGAATCACAAACTGCAAAGTAATAACGTCAAAAGAAGCATTTGGTAAACTCGTATCTTCTGCTAAACCGTGTATCCATTGACTAACTTCTTGTTGTTCGTCCGATATCTTTGCCACTGCTAGCATGTAGGGAGATAAATCTAAGCCAACAGTACGGATTTGTTGTTGTTGTCTTTGGCAATAATAGCGATGTAGTGACAGCGTAGAAATTCCTACCGAGCAACCAAGGTCTAAAATATCAGTAACTTTACTTGGACTATAGCGATCGAGTATCTGGTGAAAGCTATTACGTAATTTCTCTTGTGCTTGCTGCCAAGTCAGTTGCTCGTTGCGCCAAACTCGTAAAGCCATCGCCTGAGTAGCTGAAGCAGCCTCAAATGCAGCTTGCCAGCAGAGATTACCATCTTCGTATGCATGAAAGGGTACTTGGTAATAGTCTGGATAAATAAGATTTTCTCGAACAATTTCAGAAAATAAAGCTTTGGCGTGGGATTTTTCCAATTCTTGATAGTTTTTACGCCAAGTAACACCATTTTTTTCTGCTGTATTAATCAAAACCTGTCTTGCCTGAGCCTTCATTACCTTGTAAACAGGTTTAGTCTGAATGAGAAAATTGACAAATCGAGATAATAGATCCTCACCTGCCCAATCTGGTTTGAGCTTCTCTGAGACAGCCATAAATACAATAATCGACACTCTAATAGATTATTGCATCAATTAGTTATTAAAAGGGAGCAGGGAGCAGGGAGTAGGGGTGTGGGGTGTAGGGTGTAGGAAGTAAGGAGTAGGAAGTAGGAAGTAAAGACAAGTAACAAGTAGCAAGTAAAAAACTCTAGAGCCATTAGCCATTAGCCATTAGCCATTAGCAATGAACTATGAACTAATTCAACTCACCATATAAAGCCGAAATGACACCATACCAAAACTCATCAATATTGATTCTAAAACCACCGTATTTATTTCTATAAATTAAATATTCAGGGGTGATTAAAATAATTTCCATTGGATGTATAGGCATCAATCTTTTCTGATGCCCGTCGAATAAATAAAAAATCATTATTTATAAGTGCAAAAAAAACATAATTAAAACACTCATGTAAGAATACCATGACGCTTATATCTTCTTCATGAGCTTTCGATTAATTGTCTATATCAAAACTGTAAAGATAAATGACTAGGAGAAAATACCGATAATCAATCGCTAAACAGCTAAACAAAAATAAATAATCAAGTATAATCGCGCTTATTAATTAGAGATTGCTTAAGTTATACCTGTATTAAAACATTTAAAATCACTTTAACAAAAAAAACACTTTAGTTCAGTCAGAATCATTGAATACCAATTATGATAGACCAAAATGGAAATTAAAACTTACGATTTAGGCACAATAAATATTTTTCAAACTTATATATTTATCCTAAATTACCAGCATCTTTAGATTTTATTAATAATCTTTGCCTTCAAGAGCTTATAGATAATGCCTTTTGAGACACTAGGTCGAAGCTTACGCTTAATGTCACTATTGCATGTGGTGACAAATAAAATTCTTAAATCTCAATATTATTGTCGCCAAGAAGACAATGATTCTTCATGCAATATTTTCCAAACTATTGTTGATACTATTAGTCAAGCACTTGAGATAGATTTAGCAATTTTAGAGCTATTTGAGCTAAACAAACACGAACAAAAATATTTTATTTATCAAAATCCATCCCTTAAGGTAGTAAAATCGATCGACTCAGAAATTTTGCAATTAACCGTCTGGAGAGCTTATGAATTAAGAGTTATCAATGATGTCAAACAAGAAGAGAGATTTAGTCGAGGGAATTTATCTAATCGAAAAATTAGTCAAGCCTTTAAAAAGGCTAATATTCATTCCACATTATTAATACCCTTTATTTGTCAAACAAATTTAATTGCAGTATTAGCATTGCATCGATGTGAATCTCCTCAAGTTTGGCAAGATGAAGAAATTCAATTCACCACAGCAGTAGCTTCTCAAGCAGTTTTGGCGATCGCCCAAGTACAAGCCTACGAACAACTGACTGCTTTAGCCAGAAGAGAATCGATGGTAAATACCATTGCTGCGGCAATTCGTTCCAGTCTCGAACCACAGGAAATTTTTGCGGCGATCGTACAGAAATTAGGTCAAGCTTTAGAGGTAGATAGCTGTAGTCTTTCTTTATGGACTAAAGAGGATAAATTTGTTGAATGTGTTGGTTTGTATAGTCCTAACGAATCGATTACCGTACAAGAAGCTCAATCGATCGTGCCGATCGCTGAAAATCCAGTTTTACAAAACTTACTGAAGACTCACAAGCCAGTAGTTGTAGACGATTTAAAAAGAAAAAGAGATTTAGCTAGATACGATTTGCCATTGCGATCGCCAGCAAGAGCTTTATTAATCGTCCCTTTAATTGTGGAACAGGAAATTATTGGCAGTATTACTATTTCTCAACGAAAACAATCTAGAGTCTGGCATCCTGAAGATATCCACCTAGCTGAAGCAGTCGCCACTCAAGCGGCGATCGCCGTACAACAAGCAAGACTTTATCAACAAACTAGAAAACAAGCAGAATTACTCCAAGAAAGCGAACAAAAGGTTAGACAGTTAAATAATTATCTAACCGAGTCGGTGTTAAAACGGTTTTTACCAAAAACTTTAGTCGATCGAGTTGCAGGTGGAGAATTAGTTTTAGACTTAACTCCAGAACCTGTAATCGTCACAGTTTTGTACAGCGATCTAGTCGGTTTTACTGCGTTTTCCGAGCGTTGGGGAGCTAAATTAACCGCCAAAATCCTCAATGAATACTTGGAGACAATGGCAAAAGATGTCTTTGCATGTGGTGGTACGGTTGATAAGTATATTGGCGACGGTTTAATGGCACTATTTGGCGCACCAGAAAGCTTACCTCCTCAAGAACAAGTTCAACAGGCGATCGCTGCTGCTCGATCGATGTGTCATTCTTTAGAAAAACTCAATCAAAGCTGGCAAGAACGAGCCATTCTGGAGAATAATACTGCTAATCTTCTCAAGTTCCGTTGTGGTATTCATCAAGGAACTGCCGTTGTGGGGATGTTTGGTGGTGGACAGCGATGTGACTATACAGCGATCGGCTCGGCTGTTAATATTGCTGCGCGATTGCAAGAAGTAGCCGAACCAAATCGCATTCTCGTTTCTGGAGCGATCGCTACTTATCTAGAACTTGAAGAAATTCAACAACAACAATTTTTTCGGCTCAAAGGCATAGAAAAAGATTTTCCCACTTTTTATGTCAAAGTTTCTTAATAGGGAGCAGGAAGCAGGCATCAACCTTTATACTCCAAGTAGGAGCTTTAAAGAGCGTGTGAACCTATGGATATTGGATTTGGTAGAGAAATATGTGGCAACCTAGATCTGGCAGAATCAAGAGAATGGCTAGTCACTAACGGAATTGGTGGTTATGCTTCTGGAACAGTGGCAGGATTGTTGACACGTCGCTATCACGGACTGTTGATTGCTAGCTTAAATCCACCACTCGATCGCCATTTATTAGTTACCAAACTCGATGAAATGGTTTCCTATGAAGGAGTGGAATATCCTTTATTCACTAACAGATGGGTAGATGGGACGGTTAATCCTCATGGCTACAGGCACATCGAACATTTTAGTTTAGAAGATACCATCCCCGTCTGGCGCTTTGCTTGTGCTGATGCCATTTTAGAAAAGCGAGTTTGGATGCAGCAAGGAGCCAACACTACTTATATTCGCTACACGTTAAATCGTGCTACGGCTTCTGTTAGGTTGAGTATTAAAGCCTTGGTTAACTATCGCGATTATCATAGCGATACTCAAGGTAATGGCTGGCAAATGAATCTAAATGAGGTCGAGCATGGTGTTTGCGTGACTGCCTCAGAAACAGCCGTACCGTTTTATTTACTCAGCGATCGCGCCGAGCTATCTATTGTCCATAATTGGTATTATGGTTTTGAGCTAACAAAAGAACGCTATCGAGGATTGAGCGATCGAGAAGATCACTTACATGCTGTCACCTTGTCAGCAACACTAAATTTGGGTGAATCTCTCACAGTAATAGCTAGTACCAACCCCAATCCACCTCTTGATGGTGAAGTAGCCCTAAAATTAAGGCACGCACAAGAGCAAAAATTACTGGAAATTTGGCAAACTAGCCGACCTGCAAATGCGCCCGCAGAGCCTGCTTGGATTAAGCGTTTGGTGCTAGCTGCCGATCGATTTATAGTTAATCGCTCCCTCCCCGAAGAGCCTGGTGGCAAAACCATCATTGCTGGTTATCACTGGTTTAGTGATTGGGGTAGAGATACGATGATTAGCCTACCAGGTTTGACTCTAGCTACTGGGCGAGCGGAGATTGCTCGTTCAATTTTACGTACTTTTGCCCGCTATGTCGATCGCGGTATGCTACCCAATCGCTTCCCGGATCGAGGAGAACAACCCGAATACAATACCGTTGATGCTACACTGTGGTATTTTGAAGCCATTCGTGCTTATTACAATGCTACTGAAGACGAGGATTTACTAGATAAGCTTTTCCCCGTACTAGCAGAAATCATTGACTGGCATTGCCGTGGTACTCGCTACAACATTCACCTAGATTCTAGCGATGGTTTGCTCTATGCAGGAGAAACAGGAGTGCAATTGACTTGGATGGATGCCAAAGTGGATAGTTGGGTAGTGACACCTCGTATTGGCAAACCAATTGAAATTAACGCTCTTTGGTACAATGCTTTGCGAACGATGGCAAAATTTGCCAGACAAATCGGCAAACCCCATCAAGAGTATGAAGCAATGGCAGATCGCACCCTGGCTAGGTTTAATCGCTTTTGGAATCCTGAAGTTGGATATTGCTATGACGTAATCGATGCACCTGATGGCAATGATGCTTCTTTACGTCCCAATCAAATATTTACCGTATCCTTGCCTATCAGTCCACTTACACCACCTCAACAAAAAAGTGTAGTTGATACTTGTGCCAAAGTGCTTCTAACTTCCTATGGTTTGCGCTCTCTCGCGCCCAATCATCCTCGCTATATTGGTTCCTATGGCGGCGATCGCTGGCAACGAGATGGAGCATATCATCAAGGAACAGTTTGGGGGTGGTTGCTTGGTTCATTTGCGATCGCCCATCTGCGTGTTTACGGAGATCGCTCTAAAGCAAGAGAATTCTTACTACCACTGCAAGATCATCTCAACAGTCACGGTGTTGGTAGTCTCAGCGAAATTTTTGACGGCGATGCTCCCATGACTCCTAGAGGTTGTATCGCTCAAGCTTGGACAGTAGCAGAAATACTGCGTGCTTGGTTAGCGACAGATTTGGTTTGAGCGAGCAGGGAGCAGGGAGCAGGCAGGAGGCAGAAGGCAGAAGGCAGGAGGCAGAAGGCAGAAGGTTTTTAATTGCGAATTGCGAACCCGCGCCACTGCACGGGCGAATTGCGAATTTTCCCTAACCCCTAATCCCTAATCCCTAATCCCTAATCCCTAATCTCTATAAGCACAGCCTTCGCTACAATAAAAAACAGACTGTTCTTGGGTTAGGAGATGGAAAATCTAGGACGACCCTCATCTGGTTTTGAAGACACAAACGAACTTAGTGATGGATCGAATTGTAATTCTAGAAAAATCTTAAGAGGACGCTACCAAGTTATTTCAGAAATAAAGATAGGTGGAGCTGGTAAAACTTATTTGGTGGATGATTTGGGTGGTATTGAAGTAAATCGATGCATTCTTAAACATTTCCAGATCGATCGCTATGATGGAAAAAAACAACAGGTTATTAAGGAATATTGCAAGCAAGCAGCAGTAATATTGCAAAGGCTAGGATCTCATGAACAAATTCCTCAATTTTTAGATTATTATGACGACGATCGAGAAATTTTTCTGGTTCTGGAATATATTTCTGGAACTGATTTACGGCAAGAAATCAAACAAAAAACCTTAACAGAATCTCAGACCATTACTTTTTTATTTGATGTTTTAAAAATTTTAGAATTCGTTCATAAAAATAATTTAATTCATGACAACATTCAGCCTAAAAATATTATTAGAAGAACTACAGACGGAAAACTATTTTTAGTTGATTTTTCTTCATTTAAGAAATTTGATCAATTTTTAGGCGCTCACAATAATAATGATATTGAAATATTAAATAGCGAGCGAATAATTGAATCGGAAGATTATCTAGCACCAGAAAAAAAAGCTAATTGTTCTAGTTTTAGTAGTGAGATTTATGCTCTCGGACAAATAGCCATCTATGCTTTAACTGGAAAAAAACCATCAGAATTAAAACAGCAGGAAAAAGATAAATTCGGATTAGTTAGTTGGTATAAATATTGTCAAATCGATGCAAAACTTCAAGCAGTTATCGATAAAATGACTTGTCCTCAAGTTCGCGATCGCTATCAATCAGTATCTGAAATTTTAATAGAATTAAAACCTCTATTATTAATAGAGAAAGTATTGCTTGGTCGTTACAAAGTCCAAAGATTTTTAGGAGAAAGAGAATTGATCGATACTTTTTTAGCTAAAGATATTTGGCTAAAACCAGAAAAATTTTATGTAATTAAGCAAATTACTATTCCTTTGAATCATCCTGACTTTGTGCGAGAATTAGAGTCTTATCTTGCCAAGTTATTAGAAGTACATTCAAGCCTAGAAAACTGTAAGAAAGTAGCTAAAATAATTGACCATTTTCAGGAAAAGAAAAAATTTTATCTAGTTCGAGAATTTATCGCAGGAGACAGCTTAGAGAAATATTTACAACAACAACGTCATCTCAATTTTGCAAAAGTTGTCCAGTTGTTACGGGAAGGGTTAGAAATTTTAAAATGCCTGCATCAACAAGGAATTATTCATCAAAATATTAAACCAGAGAATTTAATTTTTTGCTCTGACGATGGCAAGATTGCCCTTACCGATATTGGTAAACTTACAGAACATATTAATCCTTTGGCTAAAGTTAGTTTATCTTTAGAAGAAAAAGCTTATATTGCGCCAGAACAATTAGCTGGCAGAGCTACATTTAGCAGTGATATTTATGCTTTAGGCACAGTTGCTATTCAAGCTTTAACAGGAATTAATCCCAGATATTTATCAGCAAAGTTAAACCAAGGAGAAGTTTTTTGGCAACAAGATTCACACCTCAACAGCAAGCTCATCAAAATCTTAAATAAAATGATTTGTGCAGATTTAAGTAATCGCTATCAATCTGCAAAAAAAGTCCTTGAAGATTTAGATAAAACTATTAATTTATCAGCTCAATTTTTACCCGACCAGAAAATTAGAAAGGTGACAGGAACAATTGTCGATCTTAATTTGGAACTAAATCTTAAAAAATATCGACAAGTTAACTGGTGGAAACAATTCGGCTTCAAATATTTGGGTATAGCCATACTAGCAGGAACAACTTTATTAGCAATTAATGAATTATTTCGCCCTACTATACGATCGCGCCTTTACCTGCATCAAGGCACAAGTTTACTTTCAAAGCAACCAGAACAAGCTTTAGCTCAATTCCAAAAAGTTATCGATTTTAATCCTAAGAATTTCCAAGCTTGGCAAGGAAGAGGAAATAGTCTCTATCAACTGGGACGTTTTCGAGAAGCGCTTTCTGCATATGATGAAGCGATCGCTCTTGGACCCCAAAAATGGCAAATTTGGCAAAATAAAGCTGATACTCTCTTTAATTTAGAAGAATTTGAAGCGGCGATTAATGCTTACGATCGAGTATTGGCTCTCAATGCTAAGGACGGGGTGACATTAAATAGAAAGGGCAAAGCTTTAGCCAAATTAGAACGCTACCAAGAAGCTTTTGAAGCTCAACAAGCAGCAATTAGCATCGATCCTAACAATGCTGAAGCGATTAGCGACAAAGGTGAAGCATCGATCGGTTTGGGTAGATATCAAGAAGCTTTAGTTGCTTTCGATCGAGTTAAAAACCTTGCACCCGAGCAACCTAAATTGTGGCAAGATCGAGCAATAGCTTTAGAAGCTTTGGACCAAAAGCAGCAAGCATTGAGCGTTTATCAAAGTGCATTAGCTATTTACGATCGAGCTTTGCGATCGCAACCAGCTAATTTCGACAACTGGCTTGAAAAAGCCAAGATCTTAACTAGATTAAAACTTTACCCTCAAGCAATTCACAGCTATCATAAAGCGCTGGCAATTAATCCTAATTCTCCTCAAGTTTGGCAAGGAAAAGGAAGCATTTTTTTGCAGCTAAATAATCTGCCTAAAGCATTAGAAGCTTTTGACAGGGTTATCGATCTAGTTCCCAATTCTTCGCGTGCTTGGCGCGATCGCGCTTTGGTACTCTCTCAAACACGTCGAGAAAGTGAGGCGATCGATTCCTTTCAAAAAGCAATTGAAATTAACCCCAAAGACTATCAAGCTTGGATTGGCAAGGGGTTAGCATTAGCTTCTCTAGAACGACGCACAGAAGCCTTAGCAGCATTGAAAAAAGCAGCAGAGATAGAACCAAACAATACTTCGGTTTGGCTCGATCGAGGTGAGATTTTAGCCAAATGGGGCAATTATTCGCAAGCTTGTGATTCTTATCAGAAAGCGATCGCGATCGAGCCAAAAACTGCTCAAGCAACTGAAGCTTTAGATCGGTTGAATTGTGATTAAAGGCAATAGGCAATAGGCAATAGGCAATAGGTAATTCGGGGCAGTCAATGACCAAGTTATTATTATGGTTCTGACTTCTAACTTCTGACTTTTGACTTGTGAATTAGCTATCAATAAAGTTAATTAATCTAGATCGGAAAAGATCGCATTGTTGACGCGCTAGTTTATTCAAAAGTAACTCAGGAGAAATGGGCGGATTTTGGAGAGCGTTCGATTGTTGACAAATCAGTTGGTATAATCTTTCGTCTCCCCATCGATCGCATAATAGTTCTAAAAATCGATCGGGGTGAATTGCTTCAAGATCGTATTTGACTAGGGAAGTATTAGGAAAATCTTTGAGATTGAAAGTCACAATATAACTAGCATTGCCAACGATCGCAGTTGCCACAACGTGGCGATCGGACTTGGCGTTAATCATCGATTTAGTCAAGTTTGGTGGAGCTTCTACAAAACAATCGGGAAAGGCATTTAGAATTTGTTGCTGGTAATATTGTTCTCGATCGGGTTTGAGTCTACCCTTGATAACCATGTTGCGAGTGGCATCTTCAAGTATTTTTTGAGATAAAATCATTCGATATAAATTTTGCTCTGCGGCTCTCAAAAGAGTATCGCACAAAGGCATCCCAAAAATGATGCAGGAATCAATAACTGCGGTAATCATTTATTTTCGATCTCTGCCATGCAGAGATCGATATACTCATCTTCATAAAAACCTTCAGATTGCAGAAATTCTGAAAAGCCATCGAGAGAACTTGGGTACTCTCTAGATAGAGATCTATTTTCTACTGTGTTTAAAGATTTTTTAATGAAGAGAAGAGTCTGGGCAAGTACTTCATCAGAAGCAACCTCAATGGCGGCTAGTAATTCTTCTTTGATGGTTGACATTTACACTCATCTCGATCGAACGTGATATTAATATTCTAGCATCACGTCCAAGCTCGATCGACTTGGCTCTAACCTTTGCCCAGTAAGATTTACAGATAAACCCTCTCCTATCGGACAAAACTTCTAACTTCTGCTCAAGTCAAAATATCTCCCAACATCTTCTGATAACGCATCTCTAACTCTTTCTTAACAGAAGGCATATTTCCTAAACTCAGATCTTCAAGAATTAGTTTTTCCGCCGCATCTCTTGCCAAATTCAACACTTCTTGATCTTCTACCAAACTAGCTAAAGCAAAATCTGGTAAACCCGACTGACGCTTACCCAACACCTCTCCAGGACCCCGCAGACGCAAATCCATCTCTGAAATAAAAAAACCATCTTGCGACTGTTCTAGGACTCCCAAACGCTGACGAGAATCAGGAGTTTTGCTACTACTCATTAAAAAACAATAGGATTTATTTTGACCGCGACCAACACGACCGCGCAATTGATGCAATTGAGATAAACCAAAACGTTCTGCATTCTCAATTAACATGACTGTGGCATTAGGTACGTCAACACCAACTTCAATTACTGTGGTCGAAACAATAATTTGGGTTTGATTATCGCGAAAAGCACTCAGCGCTCGCTCCTTATCTGCCGAACTCATGCGACCATGTAACAATCCTACATTGAATTCTGGAAATACCACCTCACATAGTCTTTTGTGTTCATCTACCGCAGCACGAACATCTAACTTTTCCGATTCTTCAATCAGAGGAAAGATAATATAAGTCTGTCTTCCTTGAGCGATTTCGCGACGAATGAGATCGTAAACTTTGGCGCGTTCTCTTCCCGTCACCATCATTGTTTCGATCGCAACTCTTCCAGGTGGTAATTCGTCAATTTGACTGACATCCAAGTCGCCGTGTAGGGTTAGCGCTAACGTTCTGGGAATAGGTGTTGCTGTCATGGTAAGGACGTGAGGAGATTGTCCTTTAGCTAGCAAACGCGCTCTTTGTTCGACTCCAAAGCGATGCTGTTCGTCGATCGCGACTAAACCCAAACGCTGAAAATTAACTGTTTCTTGAATTAGTGCATGAGTACCTACTAACAGAGGCAATTCTCCTGTTTCCAGTTGGGAGTGTATTTCTCTGCGTTGAGAAAGTTTAGTTGAACCTGTTAACAATTCTACGGGCAGATGGAGCAGATTGAACCAACTGACTAGCTTGCGATAATGTTGTTCTGCTAAGACTTCAGTAGGTGCCATCAAAGCTGCTTGATAACCAGATTGAATCGCCGCCAAAATCGCGTAGACAGCTACTACTGTTTTCCCCGAACCAACATCCCCTTGTACCAATCGATTCATCGGGGTAGGAGATTTTAGATCTTCTAAAATTTCGCTAATAACTCGCTTTTGGGCATTAGTGAGAGTAAAAGGTAAGATGCCATTAAAGCGATCGATTAGTTTGCCAGTAGGTGTTAGTACGGCACTTTTTTCCTGTAGCTTTTGTTGCTGACGGCGTTGCAGAAAACCCAACTGAAGATAGAAGAATTCGTCAAAAACCAAGCGCCTTCTAGCATTAGCAAGAATTTCCCAATCTTCGGGAAAGTGAATATGGGTGAGTGCTTTTTGCAGATCGATGAGACTGTAGCGATCGCGTAAACCACGCGGCAAAGGATCTTTTATTTGGGCGATCGCAGGCAGACAAGCTACGATCGCTTTTCTAACTAGATCGACTGGAACTCCTTCTGTTAAAGCATAGACGGGCAAGAGACGACCTATTTTCATCGACTCAATTCGTCCACCCTGACTATCTAACACTTCAATTTCAGGATTCTCTAGAGTTAAACCATATTTATTCTGTTTAACCAATCCCGACGCAGCAACGATCGCCCCAACTGGATATTGTCGCTTTAACTTTTCTTGCCAACCGCGATTATTATAACGAGTGCCAGCAAAAAATCGATTTAACTTAATCTGTCCTGTCCGATCTTTCAAGCGCAACTCAAAAATAGTTAGTTGCTTATTTTTGGGACTGCTGAAACAATTACAACTTTTGACTTCTCCAATCAGAGTAACTGTTTCTCCTGCTATCAAATTAGCAATGCTAACCTGACGCGCATAATCGATATGATCTCTAGGATAGTAAAACAGTAAATCCTTGACAGTAAATAAAGCGAGTCTTTCTAAAAGCTTACTTTTAGTCTGTCCTACTTCTGCTAGGCGATCGAGTGTTTGTTCGAGAGTGATAGGACGAATAGAGCTTCTTTTTGGTAAACTATCAGCGATCGCAGTAGTTCTAGGAACTTTGGGCTGAGGCGGTTCTGCTGGAGTTTCTAACTCTTGCTGCAATTGATACAGAAAACGACGCGCTTCTGCAACTACATGCCTTCTTTGAGTCAGACTTAACTGAGGATAATTAGCAAACTTAACTGCCATCTCTTGCCAGCGACGGCGATCATCTGGTGCTTGTACGGGAGGAGTTTGACCAAAACTGAGACAGAGAAATTCACTAAAACGATATTGATTGCCCTGCAAATCGCTAAAACCGCGATCGGCTTCTATCGAAAGCGCTTTCTGCAATTTAATCCAATCTGGTGTCTCACGTTCCATCTACTCAAGCTTCCTACTCCTCTACTCCCCCTGCTCCCTCCGCTTCCCCTACATCTCTGCTCCCTACTGTTCATACCAGCTCGATCGCCAAGCAGCCTCAGCTTCAGCAATCTTACATTCTCGCTGTTTTTTCCGATATTGTTGCCTAAGTTGTTCAATTCTAGCAATAAGACCGCGAATATGGTTGCGTTCTAGGCTTAAAGTAGGTTCGGCAAATTCAATTTCTGATAGACGCAAGCGCAAGATAGTTACTTGAATAATACCTGTTTTTTTTAATTTGTCTTTATTCTCGATTTCGATCGCCAAGTTGAGAATATTGGGAAAGTTAGAAACGCTACTAACTACGGATGCTGCTTCTTCCGATCGGGCTGCTAAATCGATAATTCTAGTTGGTACGCGATCGGATAAAATTTTATTTTCTTGTAGGGATTGATTAGCTTGGGTAGAAATCTTTTCTAAACCTTTTTTAATTACTTTTTCTACTTGCTTTTGCCACCTCCACAACGCTTCTGGATCGGCAATTTTAGAGATCGCTTCTCTAGGATCTTCGGAGGAAGTAATTATTTCTTCTTCGTTAGTTAAATCAGTCATCTCTGCTGATGCGGTTTCGTTTGTATCTAATCTATCTAACTCTGTATCTAATTCGCTCTCGGTTAATAAACTTTCTGGATCGAAATCAAGCTCATCTTCTGCTTCGTTTAATGCCGATTCATCATCGTCTAAATCTTCATCATCATCATCGTCTAAATCTTCATCATCATCATTATCATCGTTGATTTCTGAATCAGATAATCCTTCGAGCATTTGTTCGACTATATTTAGTTCTCTAAGAGCCGTATTTACGTTTAAGCTCTCTTGGCTAGTTTGTTCTTTAATTGGATAGATGAGGCTATCAGTCAAGGATTCTTCTAAACTTTTGCCCAGATCCCTTAGTTTTTGCTGTAGCTTTTCTCGACTACTATATGATAAATTCAGGAACGCATCTGGATAGACTTGGGTACAAAGTTGATAGGCACAGAGAACTAATTGTTTTCCTGCCAGTTTTCCCAATAAGCTCAGATACTTACCATTGCGATCGTAGAGTTCTACAGCAGTATGATTTACTGCCTCTTCGATTGAAGCTAATTCATTTTTAATTTGCTGAATCGAACGTGCCATCGGTTTAGCAGGGGCTAGGGGCTAGGGATTAGGGATTAGGGAGCATCTTGTGCAGGGGTGCAGGGGAGCAGGGGAGCAGAGAAGACTGGGAGACTGGGAGACAATTCGCACTTCGCAATTAAAAAAACTTATGACTTATGACTTATGACTTAATACTTAAAGAAGCCTTCTGTCTTCTGACTTCTGACTTTCCCTAACCCCTAGCCCCTAGCCCCTAACTCCCTAATCCCTAACCCCTCTAACTATTTGGTTGCTGCTGCAACTTCATCAGCAAAGTTGCTTTCTTGTTTTTCAATTCCTTCTCCTAGGACAAAACGAGAAAAGCGACGGATTTGAATATTTTCGCCTAGTTGAGCAACGTGTTGTTTAACCAACTCTTCAACACTGATCGTTTGATCTTTGACATAGGGTTGATCTTGCAGGGAAAGCTCTTTCAAGCGTTTGTCTATTCTACCTTGTACGATTTTTTCTTTGATTTTATCTGGCTTTCCAGCTAAATCATCGCGCCCCATTTCAATTTCTTTTTCTTTTTGGGCAACTTCATCAGGAATATCTGCTACCTTAACATACTCGACATTAGGACAAGCAGCAATTTGCATCGCAATATTGTGTACTAACTCATGAAATGCCTCTCCACGAGCGACAAAATCGGTTTCACAGTTGACTTCTACTAAAACACCAATGCGTCCACCAGTGTGAATATAACTGCCAACTAGACCTTCTGCTGCAACACGTCCTTCTTTTTTCCCTGCTGAAGCAATACCTTTTTGACGCAACCATTCGATCGCTTTTTCAAGATCGCCATTGTTCTCGCTGAGTGCTTTTTTGCAATCCATCATCCCAGCGCCAGTTTTATCCCGTAGTTCCTTGACTAGTTTTGCTGATATTTCCGCCATGTTTTTTATTCCTACTCTAACAAAAGATTACAAGATGACAGTTCGCTAAAGCTGAGTGTTGACTAAAATTTTTCTACCAGCGATCGCCATTGTCAATATTATCAACAGCGATCGCGATCGATTATTTAGTCTTCTTCCTCATCATTACTTGCATATTCTGAGTAATCGCCTTCTTCAAACTCTTCTTCCTCATCAGAGTCTTCCATTTCATCTTCAAATTCTTCGTAGTCATCTTGGCTATCTAATTGCCCATGACGACCTTCGTAAATAGCATCAGCAAGCTTGCCTACTATTAATTTAATCGAACGAATAGCATCGTCATTAGCAGGGATGGGAATGTCAACTAAAGCTGGATCGCAGTTAGTATCTAAAATCGAAACGATGGGAATTCCAAGTTTTTGACATTCTTGAATGGCGTTGTATTCCCGTCTTTGGTCTACTACGATGACCACATCAGGGATTTTACGCATGGCTTTGATCCCGCCCAAATATTTTCTCAGCTTTTCCATTTCGCGGCGCAATACGGCAGCTTCTTTTTTTGGTCTTTTGCTGAGACTGCCATTTTCTTCGATTCGCTCTAATTCTTTGAGACGTTCGACTCTGGTTTTAATAGTTTCCCAGTTAGTCAGCATTCCACCCAACCATCTTTGGTTGATGTAGTAAGCACCGCAACGAGCAGCCTCTTGAGCGATAATACCAGCAGCTTGACGCTTCGTACCGATAAACAAAAATCTTTTACCTTGCTCCGATGCTGTTCTCATATAATTATAGGCATCTTCAATGAGCTGTGCCGTCTGAACTAGGTCGATAATGTGAACGCCATTGCGAGCAGTATAAATATACCGATCCATTTTGGGATTCCAACGACGGGTTTGATGCCCAAAATGAACCCCTGACTCTAGTAGTTCGGCTAGGGTAACGACTGGCATATTAAATTGACTCCTTTATTCGGGTTTATCCTCCATTCAGGTAAGGATTTTCATTCTAGAAAACACCCGAAATCCTGAATGTGTGATTTTTTGACAACTTTCCTAGGGTAGCATAAATAGGGGACAAGAACAAGAAGGCAGAAGGCAGGAGGTTTCTTTAAGTATTAAGTCGTACGGACGTTCCATGGAACGTCCGTACATAAGTCATAAGTTTTTTTAATTGCGAATTGCGAATTGTTTCCCTTAACCCCTAATCCCTATTTTTTGTCGATTAGTCAATGATTTCCCCATCCTTTACGCGAATTATCCTTTTAGTTTGGGCGGCAATGCTAGGTTCGTGGGTGACGATGATAATTGTGATCCCCTGTTCGTTCAATTCTGTGAGTAAATTCATCACTTCGGCTGATGTTTCTGTATCTAATGCACCCGTAGGTTCGTCGGCTAAAACTAAAGCAGGGCGGTTGACTAAGGCACGAGCGATCGCTACTCTTTGTTGTTGTCCACCTGAAAGTTGATTGGGACGATTGTGCAAACGATTTTCTAATCCTACTTGGTTTAAAGCTGCGATCGCCCGTTGTTGTCGTTTGGCTTTGGGTATGCCAGCATAAATCATTGGTAGCATCACGTTGTCTAAGGCTGTCGCACGGGTTAGAAGATTGAATTGCTGAAAGACAAAACCGATGCGTTGGTTGCGAATATAAGCTAATTCATCGTCGTCAAAAGTAGAGAGATTTCTATTTTCCAAATAATATTGTCCGCTAGTCGGACGATCTAAACAGCCAATAATATTCATTAAAGTAGATTTACCCGAACCAGATACGCCCATTATCGAGACGTATTCCCCTTCTTCAATTAATAAATTAATTCCTTTGAGAACTGGAACTTTGACTTCGCCGAGGCGATAGGTTTTGGCGATCGACTCTAATACAATCATTGGATTATCAGGTTGAAGTTGAAGTTGTTTCGATCTGGGACTGTACTTACTTACCTAAAACAATTATGTCAAATCGTCTCTATTTTTTTGAGCGAAAATTTTTGAGTATCAAAACCAAGACATTATTAAAGATATTTACGAAAACCAAAAGACCAGTATTCTCAGACTCTCTCTTGTCAGTATGATTATTTCTAGCTCTTAAAAGAGTGAATTTTGGCAGGAAACTTTTTAAGAGCAAATTGGTCAACAACTTCAGGGGATAAAACTCAACTGACTGAGTTGTCAATGGCTCATAGCTTACCGTCTTTGATTTTTAATCGATCGATGAATATGCAAACAGATATGCCCGCACTCAGTAGTTTAGAATATCTTACCTATCTCGATGAGAATGGTAGTTTAAATGAAACATACCAAGGGAAAATTGGCGTGTATGCCATCTTCGATCGCGATCGCCTTCTGCAATTTGTCGGTTATTCTCGTGATGTTTATCTCAGTCTCAAACAACATTTAGTTCGTCAACCAGAAAAATGCTATTGGTTTAAAGTACAAACGATCGAACGTCCCAGTCGCGCCATCCTAGAAGAAATGCGTCAAGCTTGGATTACTGAGAATGGTGTTGTTCCTGCTGGTAATAGTCAAGATCTACCCCTTTGGGAGCAAGCGATCGATGTCAAACCTGTTATGGATGAGTCAGAAAAGTTACAATACGAGCAAAGTGACGAACTAGAACAAAGTAAACTACTAAAAAAAGTGGCAAGACGACTAGAAAATGAGATCCAATCACAATTAAAAGCACGTGGCGTAACTATGGAGATTCGCTTTAATCCGAAACTCAAAGAACAAGGTTTACTAGATCTCAAATAACTTCTTTTCTCACTCGTGTAAGGATGTTTCAGGAAAACTCCCTACTTAATGACTCCCGAACCAATTCCATATGAATGCTGCACTGTTAAACAATCGCTATCAAATTCTTAGAACTCTGGGTAGAGGAGGCTTTGGAGAAACTTTTCTCGCCACAGACACCCATATGCCTTCTGGTAGAAAGTGTGTCATCAAACAACTTAACCCAATTATTCAAGAACCGACTATTCCTCAATGGATGCAAGAAAGATTTCAGAGAGAAGCAGCAATTCTTGAAGAATTAGGCGAAAGTAACGAGCAAATTCCGCGCCTGTACGCTTATTTTTCCGAAGAAGAAAAGTTTTATTTAGTTCAAGAATGGATTGAAGGGGAAACCCTGGCAGAAAAACAAAAGCAAAAAAGCAAGTTACCAGCTAAAGAAGTTAAGCAGATCCTGATCGAAATTCTGCCAGTTTTAGATTTCGTTCATAGTCGTCATATTGTCCATCGCGACATTAAACCAGATAATATTATTTTGCGTGCTGGCGATCGCTTGCCTGTTTTGATCGATTTTGGCATTGTCAAAGAAGCATTAGCCACATCAGTCAATAATAATAGTACTTTCTCGCCTTTTTCGGCGGCAATTGGTACACCTGGTTATATGGCTAGCGAACAAGCTGCTGGTCGTCCTGCTTATTCTAGCGATTTATATAGTTTAGGTCTAACAGCCGTATTTTTATTAACAGGAAAAGAACCAAGAGATTTAAAAACCGATCCTGAAACTGGTGAAATTATCTGGCGCGATCGCGTCCCCTTGTTAGATTCTCACCTAGCATCAGTTTTAGAACAAGCAACTCGTTTTCATCCACGCGATCGCTTTACTTCAGCTTCAGAGATGCTACAAGCCCTGCAATCCTCTAGCAGAAGAATTACCCCTGCTACCGGTGCTACTGCTGTTGTCGCCCCTGGAGGCTCCCCCAAAGCTCAACAACCTGCGACGACAGGAAATACTCATGCTGTAGTTCATTCCTCTGGCGATCGAGGCAATGGTTTAATTAGTTTAGCACTATCTTTATTGCTAGTAGCAGGAGTCAGTTTCGGCGCTTTTGCCCTCGGTTTTACCTTGCTTAGAAACATGTGGCGATCGCCGCAAATTGTCGAAAAAACACCTCCACCTGTAACTACAACTTTCCCAGTTAATCCACCACAATCTCAAGAACCTGCCCCTACTGAAGAGAAAAAACCAGAATCAGAACTACCGAAAGAAGAAACGAACCCAGAAGATTCTCAATCCCCATCCGAAATAGCAGAGAATAATCAACAACAAGAGCAACAAGTGCCTGATGTGATTGTTAGCAATACACCTCAACCCAATCCTAATAGCACTCAAGTACAATCCACTCCAGAAGATCGATCGGCATCCAAAGCCCCCGCCTTGGGGATTGGAGAAGAAGAGAATCAGCTAGTATCTTCTGTGGGAACACCTACTTCACAAAGACGCAGCCTCATTGGTGACGATCGCGTCACATCCTACAAAAACTTCGACCCCGATCGCCTTGATGTCAGTTATACAACTGATAATCGAACGGGTAGAATTAAGCAAACCGAACTAGCTTTTAATCAGTCGGTTGGCGTAGACTCGATCGAACAAACCTTAGCTAATATGTTGGGAGGAAATGTTCCCTCCGCCCTGCGAGATGGAATTGAGCAAGTATACAACCGACGAACCGATTTGCGTTCAATTAATTTAGGCAATTATAAGGCGATCGTTCGCAATCAAAAAGATAAAATTTATGTTGGCATTTGGTCTACAAATTCCCGTTAAAAATTGTGTAAAAATAGAAAAAATTCAAAAATATTGACCGATTCAGTGAATGAGCATCAAGCCAGATTCCAATCCTAATAATTCTATAGATTGGGAAACTGAAAGTAATAAAAAGCGTTCCGAACTTAGGCAGTTATCAAGTAACGGTAATAGCAGCAGAAAAGAAATAGCCAATTTGCCCAAAGTCAGAAATAATTCCCAAAAATTAGACCCAGATCTCAGCGATCGCGCGATCGACTACTCTAACCCCTGGGTAGTTTTAACCGCTTTAGCAGTAATGATTTTGGGTTTGTATTTTAATCTCGCTTGGCTCGGTTTATCAGGGGCTTTGGTAACTCTATTGCTGTCGGTGCGAATCGTTTTACCCTCTCTACAAAGCTGGATTTCCCGATTTCTAACTCCTAACGAAAGAAAGTCTGTAGTTGCTATTATTGGTTTAGTTGGTGCAACTATCGGCTTAGCTAAATATTTTGGTATCTATAGATTAGTTACAGGTTGGCTCAATCAATTTAAATACGATGAATTTGGCTCTTGGGCAGAGTGGATTGGTGCTTTAGGTCAAATCTCGATCGCTGTTCTCGCTGTTTATGTAGCCTGGGAACAGTATGTAATTTCTAAAGATCTTACCATTCAACAAAATCGCATTACTCAACAACAGACGATCGATACTTATTTTCAAGGTGTGTCGGATTTAGCTCTCAACGACGAAGGTTTATTAGAAGATTGGCCGCAAGAAAGAGCTTTTGCAGAAGGACGTACCGCCGCAATTATGAGTAGTGTTGATGCGTCAGGAAAAGCCAAAATTCTTCGTTTTCTGTCTCAATCGAGATTATTAACCCCTCTCATGCGCGATAATCACCTAGGTAGAGCTATTCTCGATGGTTCTGGTGGCTATGCTGAAGATCGAGAGTATGGAGTTAGAGTCATCGATTTGGGAGTAATGCTAGCAGGTGCAGACATTGCCGAACAGGATTTACGTTGGACTGAGTTGAGCGAAGCGAACATGGTACGCGCTAATCTCAGCAATTGCGATTTAGTTAAAGCTAATCTGTCTCGCACCGTATTATATGAAGCTAATTTAGCTGGTTGCGATCTCAAAGGAGCTCGCTTATTTTACGGTTCTGCCGAAACTGCTACGCCTCGCAGTCGCACTACTACAGCCAACTATGCAACTGGAGAATGTACGGGTGTAGTCATCGAAAAAGCAGATTTTAGCGACAGCAAACGCATTAGCGAAGAACAGCGTTATTATCTGTGCGCCTGGGGTGGTGAGAAAACCAGAGAAACAATTCCTGGGGGTTGTGAAGATATTCCTAACAAATTGGGAAGATAACAGGGAGTAGGGAGTAGGGAGCAGGGAGCAGGGAACAGGAAGTAATGAGTAATGAGTAGCAAGTAAAAAAACTTAAGACTTAAGTCTTAAAAAAACTTCTGACTTCTGACTTCTGAGTTAAAAACCTTCTGCCTCCTGCCTTCTGCCTCCTGCCTCCTGCCTCCTGCCTTCTGCTGTCTAAGAATCTTTAGACGATGAGGCAATAAAAAATCTATAGGCTAAGTAGAGAACTACTGACATGACAGCAATACTTACCAAGGAACTGACAATCTTGAGTACGGTACTAAGAAGAGTTAAAGCTGCGAATGCACCTACACCAGCAACTGCCAATTTGCCAACAGGTGGAAGAACATTAAACCATTGCTTAATTTGATCGAGCCAAGCTTGTATTTGTGGAGGAAGCTCGATCGAGTTTGCCGACTTCATCGGTTCAGTCTGATTTACAGAAGAATCACTAGAATCACTGCTGCTTTGGTTAATTTCCTGTTCTATTTCTTCCAATCTACGTTGCCAGTCTCGATTATTTGGAGAGGTCATTTTTGTCTAGTTTGTAGGAGAAGCTTAATTACTGCTATTTTAAGATAAACTTATTCTAGCAATTTCCGATCGTCTATTCTTTTCTAATCTTGACTTTCGCTGTTTCTCTTGTCCCCTAGCTAGTGCAGCCTAGCAGAAATAACCCGCCAGTTAATTTAACTAGAAAATCTTGTCATAGCTAGGTTATTGCCTTCTGCCTTCTGCCTTCTTGTACTAATTTCATAAATTTGACGGGAATTCCTAAAATAGTTTTTGCCAGTTGAGAAATAGCAAATTTAAATCGAAGAGACTGGGGTAATTCCTGCCAAGAAACTATTACAAAACCCAGACGAGTATAAAAATTAGCTAAATTATTGCCCAGACATTCAAGATAAAGCGGTTTGCTTGCTTGTTCAATTAAATGCTTTGCTAAATAAGTTCCCAATCCTTTTTTGCGCCAAGAAGATACAACTACAAGACTACCTAATTCCTGTGCGTCGGAGAAGTTGCGTAACTGTCCACAAGCTATAATCTTACTTTCAGATTCGATCAGCCAAAATTGTTGCCAACGCAATTGAGTTGGATCGAGTTTAGCGGAGAACACTAATTTACGAATCGACCAAAGATCGCGAGCTTGTGCTTGACGTAGGGTAAGATTTTCTGATAAATACATAGTTCTCAAGCCAGCCTCAATAAGTCAAACTCTAAGCTATTAGTTAAAATATATTTAGAGAAAGCGCGACAAGGAATTTCGAGAATAGCTAGTTTGCGCTAACTTACTTAGCATAGCGATCGAGATTTGTTTCCAGCCTTTCGGAATTATAGATATTAGACTAAAGTGTTAATCGTTAAAGATTAATCTTTAAGTTATTATCAGTAAATTAAGACTTACGAGTCATCAATTAGGAAACAATTTTTTATACTCTTACTCCTATAAGAAGTAAAAGCTTATAAATAGCAGAACAAAATGACAACTGAAAATATCCGTCTACGCTCTGAATACATCAACACTCAAGTAATTGCTCGCAATACGGGTAAACGCTTGGGTGTAGTCAAAGAAGTATTAGTAGATATCGATCGACGCGAAGTTGTAGCCTTGGGTTTGCGAGATAATATGCTCTCGGTTTCTGGAATTCCCAAGTATATGTATGTAGACAGCATTCGACAAAGTGGTGACGTACTTCTGGTAGAAGATGAAGATGCGATCGAAGATGTAGACGTTGACGCATACAATCGCCTAATTAATTGTGAAGTAATTACAGAAACGGGTGAACCTTTAGGTAGAGTTAGAGATTTTCAATTTAGCGCTCTAGACGGCAAAGTTTCTTCGCTAATTATCGCTTCTTTAGGGATTCCCCAAATTCCCGAACAGTTTATCAGTACCTACGAAATTTCGATGGATGAAGTTGTCAGTAGTGGACCAAATCGTCTGATCGTTTTTGAAGGAGCAGAAGAGAGGATTAATCAATTGACTGTCGGTCTTTTGGAACGCTTGGGAATCGGTCGTCCTCCTTGGGAACAAGACGATGAAGTTGGTTATCCTGCTGTCGTCAAATCAGAAAATCAATTGCCTACAGGAATTAAGATTAATACTCCCATCAATCCACCGATCGCCAAAACTCCTGTCATGGAAGAAGCTTGGGACGAAGACGAATGGCAACAGCAACGTAATGAACCTGCACCACCACCGAGAAGACAAGCGGAAACAATTCGCTATGAAGAATACGAAGAGGACGAAGTAGCGGAAGACAATTGGAGCGAAGTTAGAGAAGATCGAGCTAGAGATAGTTATGAACCTCCAGCCTATCAGCCTAGATCTCGTGACTACGATCGCGATTACGATGATGTTGGGGAAGATATGTGGGATGACGAAGCAGATTCCCAAGCCTATAATCCTCCACCAGTAAATATTCCCGACAAGAAGAAAGAAAAAACCCCAGAATATGAGGAAGAAGCTGGCTAGGAATTCTAGGGACTAGGGATTAGGGATTAGGGATTGGGGAAAATTCAAAATTCAAAATTCAAAATTCAAAATTTTTCCCAGTCACCAGTCACCTGCTCGCTGCCTTAATCTCATCAGTCTTCGCTGCCATAATAAAATCATTCTTGTGCAATCCTGAAATCGCATGAGTCCACCAGGTAACGGTTACTTTTCCCCATTCAGTTAATAGCGCGGGATGATGACCTTCTGCTTCTGCTGCGTCGCCAACGAGATTAGTAAAGGCGATCGCGCTTTTAAAATCAGGAAACTTGTACGCTCTCTCCAATCTCAATTCGCCATTAACTTCGATAATTTTCCAATCGGGAATTTGCGGCTTTAATTGCTCGATTTCTTCAGGAGTAACCGACGGAGAATTTTTCTGACAAGCCTGACATTTTTGTTGTGATAGTTTTGTCATATAGCAATCCTACAGGAATCGTAAACATTTGGTGTTAAAGCTATCAGCTTTCAGTTTTCAGCTATCAGCTTTCAGTTTTTAGTTTTTAGTTATCAGTTATCAGCAGGGAGCAGATTTACTTTTTTTACGGCTGAATGCTGACGGCTGACAAACTATGAACTATGAACTATGAGCCATGAACAATTAGCAATGCGCTATTTCTTAATATCTTTCCGCTTCAACAGCAAGATGGCGACGATTAGATAAACTAGGGTATGAATACAAAGTATGCCCCAATTAAGGCGCAAATTTTCCCAAGTAGCATCGTAAACGGAAGTGGCTTCAAAAATTTCTGCCAGAGGGTTTTTAGCACCTTTGGGTACTTTGGGAGCCATCGCATTAACATCTGCTAGCGCACCATAAGCGCCGATCGACCACCTACTAATGGTCAACCAAGAAAGTTTACTGGAGATGCCTTCTAAGTCGAATAAAACTCCCGAAAAAATAATTTGGGGAATCATGACTAGAGGCAAAATTCCATTAGCTTCATTCTCGCTCTTAACACTAGCTGAGATCATTAAACTTAGTCCAGTGCTAGCGAGGAGAGTCAGAAAAGTTGTAATTCCCAAACCGAGAAACCAAGGGATTAAATCTGGTTCGGGTGGTTTGAAACCAATGATGACAGTAATGGCGATTAAAATAGTTTGCGCCAAAACCAAAGCCGATCGAATCAATAATTTTGAACCGAGATAGGGTAATAAACCGAGGTTCAGCAATCTCTCTCGCAAGAAAATAGCAGCTTCTTTGACAATTTCTCTAACTGAGTTAGAAAGTCCTACCCAAATAGCCACACAACTGAAAATGAATAACAAGCGCAAAGCTAGAGACGCTTGAGTTACTGTTGGTGTATCTGCTTTGCTGAGAGGATTATCTCCGTCTAAAGAGAGGGCAGTCAAAGCAATGGTAATTGGACCAGAAATGAGAGTTAAAATCAAACTCAGGCGATCGCGTAGAACTAATTGCAAATAGCGTTGCGATAGAAACCAAAGTTGTTTGAGAGGAGAAATCCCCGTATGGATTGAAGAGTCACTATTTTTATTCTGATCTTCTTTGCCAGGACTGAGGAGAACGTTAATGTAATTTTGATACAAGCTTGAAGTGAGATACTTATTCGACCAATGATCGATATTTCTTTCTGTCTCTCCTTTGGTTAGACCTTTATCTAATTTGATATAGATATCAGCAAAATATTTAAAATCCTCTGATTCCATTTCAAAAAAGGATAATGCTTGCCTAGGAGGCCCATAATAGCAGAGTTTGCCACCTCTACCCATAAAAGCAATGCGATCGCAGTCTTCAATATTAGCAGTAGCGTGAGTAACTAAAGCTACCGTTCTGCCTTGGTCTGCTAATTCCCTGAGCAATTTCATCATCTCTTTATCCAAACCTGGATCGAGTCCAGAGGTGGGTTCGTCGAGGAAAAAGAGCTTGGGGTCTGCTAATAATTCTACACCGATGCTCACTCGCTTACGTTGTCCACCGCTTAGTCTGTTGACGAAAGTATTGCGGACATGGGACAGTTTAACTTGTTCGAGAGTTTTTTCAATTACTTGTCTGACATCAGTATCTGGTGGTAGTCGCAGCTTACAAGCATAGGTTAGTACTTCTTCTACCGTGAGATCGTAATGAACGATATCATCTTGCGGAACATAACCAATTTGCGATCGATATACTGCCCAATTTTTTTGTAGATCGTCTCCATTGAGGTAGATTCTTCCTGCTGAGATCGGTTCTATCCCCAACAAAGATTTTAATAAAGTCGATTTTCCCGCACCACTACCACCAACCAATCCTACTAATTGTCCTGGCTCAATTACCAAAGAAACGCGATTGAGAATCGTTTTTTCTTGACCAGTTTTATCCCTAACTCTTCTTTCCAGTCCGTGAGCGTCAAGACGAATACGATTGCCTGCGTTAAATAATTCGATCGCCTCTCTGGTATAGATTAAAGCAAACGGACCAATTTGAATAGTATCGCCACTAGTCAAAGCTTGACGCTTTTCTACCCTTTTCCCGTTGATAAACGTACCATTGGAACTATTATCTTGTAAGATATGTCCGCCTTGACCGTCAGGATAAATGGTAGAATGAAGTCTAGATACGGTAGGTGCATCCAACTGAAGCGAAGAATAGTAATTCGGACTAGGAGCGCGACCCAGTTCTACTGGCCAATCTTGCAAGCCTTTAAGTACCAGACGACGCTTGGTAGGAGTAACAATCTGACTGGCTTTGGGATTGTAGTAAGTCAGTAAAATTTGATAACGAGGATCTTGTCCGATTTGCAGTTGTGAACCATTTCTGAGTAAATAACCCTTACTCAAGTCGATGCGCGTCTGTTCGATAAACATACCGTTGCGACTAGGCGCACCGCGATCGCCATCATAAATTCGATAGTCTCTTCCCTCTTGGTACAAGACTGCTTGATGGCGAGACATTACATTCCAACCTTTTTCTGGGATCTCTAAATCCGACCAAGTTGGATCTCTCCCCAAGCGATGTTCATTTTGGTGGAGATTAAGTCTAATAATTTGACCTTGTTGATTATTTAACTCTATATATGGATTTGCGCTAACAGAGCTAACAACAGTTGGTTGATCGAAACTCCCAGTCATCGTATTTGTCCGTCTATTGTCTGAATTATGACAGGCATTAACCTATTTTTCCTTACTAATTCGATTTTTTTACTTTTTTATTAACATGTCATAGTCTGGTTTCAATTAATATTAATATGCATAAAGCTAACTGAATACTCGTATCGAGTTTAAGAAA
Source organism: uncultured bacterium (assembly GCA_964548905.1). Classification (GTDB taxonomy): domain Bacteria; phylum Cyanobacteriota; class Cyanobacteriia; order Cyanobacteriales; family Xenococcaceae; genus CAZJTL01. Next base: position 26,105 of record CAZJTL010000020.1, read on the forward strand.
TAGCAAAATTATTAATTAATTTGAGGTTAACTAAGATGTTTTGGCTCAAAAAGACTAAACCAACCAGTTCTATAATCATTGGAATACTAATTAGTAGCGTTACTTTTTGGACAGAAACTGCATCAGCACAAAGTGTGGTTGACCTAATTAAATTGCCTATAGATTTGATTAAAGACAAAGTTCCTGACCAGCTTCCCATACCTAATGCTAATACTAGTGCTTTTGATAGCAATCTGAATAACAATACTCTAAATTTTTGTCTTTTCCCTTGTGGTGCTTTACCTGGAGGAGGTTCTGGAATGGCTGGTGTCCCTGGTGGTGTCCCTGGTGGTGTTCCTGGAATGGCTGGTGTGCCTGGTGGAGTGCCTCAAGGAGGTATGGTGGCTCCCAGACCTGGTGTACCGATGAATGGAATGGCAGTACCTGGTAACGCAGTTAGACCTCAAGGTCCAAGTCCAACTCTATCAATTCCACCAATTCAGTTACCTCCTATCGACTTGCAAAAATTATTTTAATAGGGATTAGGGACTAGGGATTAGGGATTAGGGATTAGGGATTAGATGTTAGAGAACAGGTTCTAAAGTATAATCTCCTGCCTCCTGCCTCCTGCCTTCTTAAAGCAATGAACTATGAACGAACTTAGACAAGGCACTCAGATAGATAATAGATATCTAGTCCAAAGAATTTTGGGACAAGGAGGATTGGGTAGAACTTATCTGGCATTCGATACTCATCGTTTTAACGAGCCTTGCGTTCTCAAAGAGTTTACTCCCTTAAATACGGGAGACATCGAATTTAGAAAAGCAAGAGATTTATTCAAAAGGGAAGCAAAAATCTTACATAAAATCCATCATCCGCAAATACCTGAATTTTTAGCTTGTTTTGAGGATCGAGGACGTTTATTTTTGGTGCAAGAATTCGTCAATGGTAAAACTTATGCACAATTGCTTCAAGAAAGACAAAAGCAAGGTAAGGTTTTTGAAGAATCAGAAGTAATTCAGTGGTCGCTCGATCTGCTTCCTGTCCTCGATTATATTCATTCCTGCGGGATTATCCATCGAGATATTTCTCCTGATAATGTCATGCAACCTCAGCAAGACAGATTACCCGTGTTAATTGATTTCGGCATTGGTAAGTTAGCCTTATCTGCACTTGAAAATGAGAGTGAAGAAAACATCGATAGTGAGATAAGGAGAGCCTCGTTTGTTGGCAAAATATCTTTTGTGGGCAAAATGGGCTACGCTCCCAGAGAGCAAATTAGTATGGGGATCTGTTCTCCTAGTAGCGATCTTTATGCTTTAGGCGTAACAGCGATCGTACTTTTGACAGGAAGAGAACCAATGCAACTTATGAGTCGGGATTCTCTAGAATGGGAATGGCGCAAATATGCCAAAGTGAGTAATGCTTTTGCAGAAATTCTGTCTAAACTAATTGCCGATCTCCCCAGACACCGCTACCAGTCAGCACAAGAAGTTTTAAGTCATCTCAAGCGTCTCACCAGAGGCGATCGGTTATCATTAGACTCAGCGCCTTCTAGCTTCGATCGCGAAAGAAAATCACCCCATCAAAATTCAATTCCTCAATCCCATCAGACGAGAAGTCTAGAAGAAACTTATTTGGCAATTCCCAATAGCAATCCAGAAGAAAAGAACAAACCAGCACCGACTTCCAGAGAAAGAGAATTAGATGAAACTGTACTTATTTCTCCTCAACCATCACCCCAACCACATCGAGCGCTCGATCCTAATTTTATCGATCTGTGCCAAAAAGAATTAGCTCAAGCGATCGGTCCGATCGCTCATTTAATTATTTCGGAAGTTCTCCAGCAAAATTCTCAAATTTCAGCAACTCAGTTAGCCGATCGATTAGAATCCTACATTCGCGATCCTCAACTGGCAAAAAAATTTAAACAGCGTCTTAACTTTGGCAAATTTCCATCTTAAAAGGGATAGGATGCGATCGCTGAGTTGGGGGAAATACTCGATTATTGTTTGCTAATTTATCAAGTAGGAATAGCAGCAGAATACTCCCCAAACTTCCAGCGAAGCGGGGTCGCATTTCGGATTTCTAAAATTTGCTCGATGGTGAACTCAATCAGCCTTTGAGCGCCTAGAATCCGAGCAAATTCTGTTTTGTCCCAAATTACGGTTGCTGTTCCAGTTAATTGCAGGGTATGTCCTCGATCGAAATCAATAAATAACAGTCCAGTGCGAGGATTGACAGCCAGATTACCTAACGTCTGAAACATATTATTGCCTTCGTAATCTGGAAAAACTAGTTGGTTGGAGTTTAAAATCTGCACAAACCCTAGAAAGCCTCCTCGATGGGACGCATCAATTCCAGTCTTGTCATAGCCACTAGCAATGAAAAAAGTGTCAGCTATTTCAATCCACTGGCGATCGCTTTCGTTTAAAGCAGTTCTGGTAAAAGTTGCTGGTGCGTTGGTAGATTCTTGCTTAGTTGCAGTTAAATGACGAGTTTGGATGTATTTAGGACAGTTAAAAAAGACTTCCTGAAGCTGAACCGTAATCATGCCAGTTCTCACTCCCTCAGCAAGCTTATCATTTGACTGCAAAACAGCCTTTGCTTGTCTCTGGCTTGATTGCTACATCAGATAAATGCTCAAACCAAGACTCGATCGCCCCTTGTGGGGATGGATTGCTTAAAGCTTGACGAGAGAGGCTGTAAACGCGATCGAGATAGCATTGGAGCGCTTTTAAAAACAGCGATCGCTTATCGCCAAAAGCTTTATAGATACTGCCTTTTTGCAATCCTGTCACCTTCATCAAATCGGCTAGGGAAGTGGCTTCATAGCCTCGTTCCCAAAAAGCTTCGATCGTCGCTTCTAATGCTTCATCAATATCAAACTCACGTAAACGAGCCATAAACTTTAGGGGTTTTTCTTCTAGACTCAATATAGCAAATTGATTACCAATTGGTCAACAATTTTTTTGATAATTTAATTATTGACCAAACATAATTCTTTTCCTGCTACGAGTAATCATACCTTCTTGTTGAAGTTCCCTCAGCGCACGAGAAAGAGATTCAGGACTAATGCCAATCTCTTGGGCAATCTCCTTAAGGGGACGCTCTAAAGTAACTGTAGTTCGGTCTGGTTGGGCTGCTATTTGTAAGTAATGCAAGACGCGATCGCGAGCCGAGGGAATACCGCGAGTAGTAATTAAAGTCTTGGCTTGATGCAATCTTAGCGCCAGTTAGGAACGAGTTCTAAAAATTCCATTTTTTTATCAACACAAATTGAAGTCGTTATGACTTTATGTTAAATGCAAGTAAATACCAATTGCAATAGTTCGATTAGCTCCCTTCGGTTAACCGTATCAAAACCTCAACTTTAGTAAAGAAATATCTAAACTTGATTTCAATCATCTTCATTGCTGAGCTTGGAATATATACTCAGTTTTGAGAATTATTAAAAATACGACGATTAAGCAAAAAATATCATTTTTTTTGCAATTATTAGTTCTTTTTGCTCTTTTTTTTGCGAATATATCGACTTAAAAGACGATCGATCTTTTCACCAAACGCGATCGCTTCAAGAGTCGAGACAGTAAAGATTTGATTTTTGCTTCTGAAAACAAAACCGATTGTTGAAGTCAAACGTATTATTTGTAACCAAGAGGAATTTAATTATGAATAAGAATTGGACAGCACTCTCTCTAGCTCTCGGAATTTCACTACTAGGCAGTCTGGCAACGTTTGCTCAAGGAACGGGTGATGCGATGAAAAATGGTACTAACAGTGATGCTATGAAGGGTGGTGCCATGCAACAAGGTGATGCGATGAAAAATGGTACTCACGGCGATGCTATGCAGGGTGGTGCCATGCAACAAGGTGATGCGATGAAAAATGGTACTCACGGCGATGCTATGCAGGGTGGTGCCATGCAACAAGGCGATGCGATGAAGAAAAAATAATCGATCGAACCAAAATAGGGAGCAATGAATCATCCAATTTGGAAGCGGCGACAAATCTTGACCAGACTTGGCTTAGGCATAATTGGTACTGGTGTGGCGATCGCCTATGGAACGAGCAAAAACACTCCAGCGCCAAGCCTTTCTCCAGCAGAAGCGGCAACACAGACAAAAGATGCTCAATTTTTACCTGAATTTCAAGGTATTCAGCAGTGGCTCAATTCCAATCCACTGTCTGTTGCCGATCTCAAAGGTAGCGTCACTTTAATCCAGTTCTGGACATTTGCCTGCATCAACTGTCAACGCACCCTACCCTATGTAGTTGACTGGCACGGAAAGTATGCAGCCAAAGGGTTACGGGTTATTGGTATCCATACCCCCGAGTTTCCCTTCGAGCGCGATATTAATAATATCAAAAGCGCACTGAAGAAACATAACATTACCTATCCCGTACCCGTAGACAATCAGTTCCAAACCTGGAAAGCCTATAGCAATGAATATTGGCCCCATTTGTTCCTAGCCGATCGCCAAGGTATTATTCGCTATGACCATATTGGCGAGGGAGCATACGACACTACTGAGCAAACTATTCAACAGCTATTACAAGGATAGATCTCATTATGGCAACGGCTCCTATTTCCGTAGGATTAGCTTTATTTGCAGGTATACTAACCGTTTTGTCACCCTGTGTCTTGCCGATTCTGCCAATTGTAGTGGGGCGATCGCTCTCAACCCATATCCTAGGGCCGATCGCTCTTGTAGCGGGTTTAGTTGCCAGCTTTGCTGTAGCAGGTAGTTTGCTAGGAATTACCACAGGTTGGTTGATAGGGTTAATGAGTTTTTTAAGATCTTTTTCGATCTTTGTGTTACTGTTACTCGGTATTTTAACCCTATTTCCTGACTGGAGCTATCGACTGTTTAGCTACTTAAGGATCGATCGCTGGATTAAGGAACCCAAACAGGTTGGACTGATTGGAGAATTTTGGCTGGGAACTCAATTAGGTTTTCTCTGGACACCTTGCGCGGGAACAGTTTTAGGCAGTATTCTAGTTCTCGCAGTCGATCGACAAGTTGCAGGGGCGCTAAAGCTTTTAGTTGCATACGGTGTAGGGGCTGCACTGCCAATGTTAGCAATTGCCTACGGTGGAAGACAGGTAAGTCAACGATTTTTGAAACTGCGCTCTTCTTGCAAGCTATTGACTCGCATTGGTGGAGGAGTTATTATCACCACTGCGATCGCCATCTTATTAGGATGGGATGTCCAAGTGCAGCTTTGGTTAGCCCCATTCTTTCCTACGATAAAGCTTTGAATCTATGAACAAAACTGCAACTTCAAAACGACCATCTCGCCTTCCCAGTCAGGCATTACTAGCTAAGTCGTTTCACTGGATTAACATTATCAGCCTGCTGTTGATGATTGCAAGTGGGTTACAAATCTACAATGCCAACCCAGTTTTTGGAGGTAGAAGTGGATGGCATTTCCCAACAATGTTTACTCTTGGTGGCTGGTTGGCTGGTGGGCGAAACTGGCATTTTGCCATCATGTGGATTTATTCTTTGAACTTGTTGGCATACGGTATATACATATTCATCACCCGCCGTTGGAAAAATAGATTTGCTAGTACTAGTGATATCAAAGCGTTGAAAGCTAGTGCGAATGTCAAACGAAAAACTTTTGCAGTACATAAACTGGTTTATACTGCGATCGTGCCAATTTTAATCCTGGCGATCGCCTCTGGTTTGGCTATGTACAAACCGGCTCAATTACATTGGTTATCTAGTCTTTTTGGTAATTGGCAAACCTTACGCACCATTCACTTCATCACAATTCCGATCATTATCTTATTTACCTGCGTTCATTCCCTATTATCTCTAAGATTCGGAGGTATGAGGCTGATTAAATCAATGTTTTTTTAGTTTTAAAATTCAGTTATTCCTGTGGAGCAAAACCTATGGGCTTAATTCTGCCAAAACACAATCTATCTCGTCGTCAACTGATACAATGGTCGGGACTAGCAGGAGCTGGATTATTCTTGAATAGTTGTGGTTCAACCTTTGCCAGCGACGAAGTTGGACAATTCACTGAGCCACTTAACCAAGTAGTTCAAGATTTAATGACTTCTCAGCATCCTGTTCCAGAATTTTCTGCCAGCCAGATCGAACCCGATGCTTTGCTAATTAATACTTTTGGCATTACTCCCCATCTCGACCCCATCAAGTTTCGCTTGAGCGTTGCAGGCGAAGTTAATAACCCTATGCAATTAAGTATGGCAGAGATCGAACAAATGCCTCTCACTTCGATGGTAATTCGTCATGTTTGCGTTGAAGGTTGGGCGGCGATCGTACAGTGGGGAGGTGTTCGACTTCGAGATTTGATTGCTCTAGCACAGCCCAAATCGAGCGCTAGGTATGTTTTTTTTAAATCTGCTGATGGCTACTATGAAAGTTGGGATCTCAAGTCATCGTTACACCCGCAAACACTGTTGGCTTATCAGAAAAACGGACAACCTCTTCCGATCGCTAACGGCGCACCTTTGAGGTTAGCCTCTCCTATCAAACTGGGTTACAAGCAGAGCAAATGGGTGACGGAAGTGCTGTTGTTAAATGAGTTAACACCAAGAAAAGGGTATTGGGAAGACCAAGGCTACGAGTGGTTTGCAGGAGTATAATAGCAATTCTCAAAAGTAACAAAAAATCAAGCTTTGCTAAAAAAATCCAATCCTTGATTTTAATCAATTGAATTACTAAGTTCAGATTGCACAATAAAAGCGTGGGAACAATCTCATAACTCCTGGACAGACAGTTGACTTCAGCCACAATCGATCGTCATGACGATGGAAAACTAGGAAGAGACAAAAACGCTTCCTTTGCGGCTGCTTGTTCTGCGGCTTTTTTGGTGCGTCCCGTTCCAGTTCCTAAGAGTTTGTCTTTTAAGCCAACCTTGGCTAAAAAGCGATCGCCATCAAGACCAACTTTTTTAATCTCTTCCACTTGATATTCTGGCAAAGTCTTGTAATGAGCTTGAGTCCATTCTTGTAGAGCATCTTTATAATTCTGGCGTGCTGGATCTTGTCGAATTTCTTCAGCTTTCTTTTTCAGATATTCATCCAACCAAGGACGAACTAATTTCATCGTATAAGTGCTTAAATATAGTGCGCCAAGTACGGCTTCAAAAGCATCTGCCAAACGTGACTGTCTACCTACCTTATCTCCCGCCGCTTTGGGATCGAGCAATAAATAACGTTCGATTCCGTAGAAGTCTGCAAACTCAGCTAAAAAGCGATCGCTGACTAAGATCGAGCGAATGGCTGCAAATTCACCAACGGGTGCTTGAGGATATGTTTCCATCAAAATCTCAGCAGCAGCTAAACGCACCACAGCATCACCGACAAATTCTAGCTGTTGATAATTCCTTTCGCGAGATATGCTCGGATGAGTGAGAGCTAAATCCAGTAAATGCCAGTCTATCGGAGAGTCTTCTGGTAGTCCTAATTTCTTAACCAAGTTTTGCAGTTGTTTGTGTCGGCGAGGGTCTTCTATCATTAATTTTCAAGCGATCGAAACAGGAAAGAGTTGGAACATAAGCCGGGTTCTGTTCTCATTAGCTATCAGCTATTAGCCATCAGCTTTTTACTGAGAGCTGAATACTGAGTTCTGAAAGCTTTTGAGGGTAGTTATCTGTCTGGGATGCCTGTTACCAGTCACCTCAAGCGGCTTCTTAAACGGGAAAGGAAAAAGACCAACCCTTTTCCCTCTACCTTGCTCCCAACCAGGGTTTACCGAGCCAGCACCTCTCGATGCTGCTGGTGCGCTCTTACCGCACCTTTGCACCCTTACCCATAAGCTATCAGCTATCAGCTATCAGCGATCGGCTTTTTAGGCTCGTGCTGAATACGGAGTAATGAAAGCTTTATTGGCGGTATGTTTCTGTGGCACTATCCTCACGATCGCTCGCACTGGGAGTTACCCAGCAAGTTTGGTCTTTCGGGAGCCCGGACTTTCCTCAGATTCGATCTGTTCGATCGGTCTGCAACTACCTCGCCTACTCTCTCCTACGTATAATTTTAATCGATAGAATATCGTTATTAGTTAAATGAATAAAAGCAAGTGTAATACTAGTTAGTTGTGCAGATTTCCCATACCAACTTCCTCAATAAATTTTTATGAAACAGAATTCTGAACTTAGCCGCAACCGCACCTTACCTTCAACTGTAGAGAAAGTTTCTTCAGCACTCAGAAAATCGGGAAGAATTGCTTTTTGGCTACAGATTGTTTTAGGTGTTGTCTCTTCTGTCTTGTTACTAGTTGCTGCGCCTGGTGTTCTCAATAATAAACAAAAAACACCAGGGATTGAGTTGGGTATTTTTTGTGCCTTTTGTGCAGTAGTATGTTTGGGATTAGCGGTTTTCTTTGCTGCTCGCTTTACTCAAATTGGCATCCAAATGCAAAACCTAGATCCTGAGAAACGTCCCAAAAAATCAAATACGTTGCAAATAATTAGGTATGGGTTAATTGTTAATTTGACAGGGATTTTATTGTCTATTTTGGGTGCAGAAGCTTTATCTGGTATTGTTTTACTAAAAGTAATTACCGTACCTCCAGGTATTTATAATGTTGACCCCAGTAGAATTGCTAATCCTGCCGATATGTTAATTATTCAAGCAAATACTAATACGATCGCCGCACACTTTACAGGATTAGTTTCTACTTTATGGCTCCTCGATCGCCTTTCTAAATACTCGAAATGAAAGGGAATAGGGATTAGGGGCTAGGGGTTAGGGAAAGACAAGGAGACAAGGAGACTGGGAGACTGGGAGCAATTAGCCATTAGCCATTAGCAAACAACCAACAACCAACAACAAATAACCAACAACAATCAACCATGTTAAAAAATTGCACAAATTTCTGCTTGTTTTTCAGCAAAAACATTATCGTCTAAGACAGGCATAATTCCTTGTGTTGAAATCGGTTCGACTAAATCGAGCCAAGATTTACATCCTTTATAAGCATCATGATAGGGAATCAAAATTGGTTCGATTAATCGATAAGTACGTAGCAGCAAGACAGAAATAGGTTGACGGGGTTTCCATTTGAGGCGATCGCTAACAAATTGCTCATTCCAAATATGATAGGGTGAGAGTGCTTCGATCTGTTCTGCTTCGCTACCAGAAAAAACTTGAGTAATTTCAGCACAACTGCCAATACGTATAGTTTCTGGATGCCATCCCGACTCTACAGGAGTTACCAAGGAGCTATATTCAGGTTTTAATAATTCGGGTTTTTGATGTTCGTAAGTGGGATATAGCCAAATCTGTCGATAAGGAACTGTAAAATGCTTGCTATCTTCGCTGATGCCGCCTTTTCGCAACAAAATCAACATTTTTCCTGCTTCTAAGGCATTAACAGCTACATTCCATTCTTTGAGAGCATGAGTAAGTAAATGATTAGTCGCGATCGCTGACATATAGCACTCCTAAATGAATCGTGAAAACTCTATTGCCTGTTGCCTGTTGCCTATTGCCTATCTCAACAAGTAATTTTAGTATGCACTCCAGCTTAGCTGATAGCTAATTGCAACATTCCTAAATAAGTCATTAAGAGAAGGATGCCCAATCCCTGTAAAATGAATAAAGCAATCGGTTGGTTTAGGGCATGAGCATATGGTAAAAACAGACGCAAATACAATGATGGTGGAGGAATCTCAGAGCTTCGATTTAAAGAATTATCTCAAACAACGAAAATCCCTCGTTGAGGTAGCTTTAGATAATTCGCTACCAATTATTAGACCAGAGCGAGTTTACGAATCGATGCGTTATTCTCTTCTGGCTGGAGGTAAGCGTCTGCGTCCGATTCTTTGTTTGGCTACTTGCGAATTGACTGGTGGTACGATCGAGATGGCAATCCCAACTGCCTGCGCTCTAGAAATGATCCACACTATGTCTCTAATCCATGACGATCTGCCTGCCATGGATAACGACGACTATCGCAGAGGAAAATTAACCAACCACAAAGTATTTGGCGAAGATGTAGCCATCTTAGCTGGTGACGCACTGCTAACTTATGCCTTTGAATATGTTGCCACTCAAACTAAAAACGTTCCCGCCGAAAGATTGCTAAAAGTAATTGCTCGTCTAGCTAAGACAGTTGGTGCCCAAGGATTGGTTGGGGGTCAAATAGTAGACTTAGAATCCGAAGGGAAAACTGACATTACAGAGGAAACTTTAACCTTTATTCATTCTCACAAAACAGGAGCATTACTAGAAAGTTCTGTGGTGACAGGAGCAATT
>CAZJTL010000021.1:0-35698 GCA_964548905.1 uncultured bacterium
TGCCTATGTTTGGCACAAGCACCGTCGTGATATGGCAGCCCTACGCCGCCAGATTTATAACTATAGTAAAGGTCATGTAGCCTATCATCTAACTACTTGTCTTAATGATGGTGATTTACGAGCAATTGTACAAATCTTTGCTGGACTACCCTATATTCATTGTCAGAGAATTTACTACTGGTTGAGAGGTTGGAGCGATTATCCACTTTCGCTGATCTTTGTGGAAATCGCAGGGAATTTTGCTGGTCCCTGGTCTTTGTGGCGTTCTCGCCAGCGTGTTAGACGGGAAGGTCGCAGCACTCCTTATATTCTACCTCAAAAGCGTCCTGCTATCATTGCTGAGAAGCTGAATGCCAAAGACCCCGAGTACGCCTTACGGTAAGGATAGAAGAGGTAAAGTATAATGGTCTTTCGCAGACATACTCTTTTAGCAATTCCGAATTGGCGACTTCCCTATCTCTACGATCTGCTGCGGGAGCTAGTCTCTCGTGACATGAAACTTCTCTATAAGCGGTCAGTGTTGGGAGTAGCGTGGACGCTAATTAACCCCTTGCTTCAATTGGCAGTGTTTGCCTTTGTCTTCCAGGTAGTACTGCCCATGAATGTCCCTCATTATTCATCTTTTGTATTCACGGGTTTGCTCGTTTGGAATTGGTTTCAAACTTCTCTGTTTCAGGCGACTGGGGCGATCGTTGCCAATCGTTCTCTTATTAGACAACCAGGATTTCCTACAGGGATAATACCCGTTGTCATTACGACGACAGGATTTATTCACTTTATCTTAGCCTTACCTGTCTTGATTGGGTTTCTGATAATGGATGGAATTCAATTAAAACCTGTGGTTTTATGGTTGCCTATTTTACAGCTTCTTCAGTTCGTCTTTACAGTTAGCTTGTCCTATTTTCTGGCAGCACTGAATGTGACGTTTCGGGATACTCAGCATACGCTTGGTGTGGTTCTCCAGCTATTTTTCTATCTCACGCCGATTTTTTATGCACTGACTAATGTGCCAACAAGCTACCAGACTCTATACTATCTCAACCCAATGGTACATATTGTCACGGCTTACAGAGATATTCTCATCCAAGGAACGCAACCGAATTGGCAAGCTTTAGCGATGCTTGGGGCAGCAATGGCAGTTTTATTACCGATTGGATCGAGCTATTTTTGCAGACAAAGCGATCGCTTTGTGGAGGAATTGTAGATGTCTGAGGCAATTATTGTTAACAATCTGAGCAAGCAATATAGTCGCTATCATGCAGAAAAACCCGTCACTATTATGGAAGCAGCCCTAGCAGGTTTTCGACGGATGAAAGCCGTAGAAAGATTCTGGGCATTGCGTCATGTTAGTTTTACCGTAGCTTCAGGGGAGATGCTAGGAATTTTAGGGAAAAATGGGGCAGGTAAATCGACGCTGTTGCAGTTAATTGGGGGGGTAGGTCGTCCCGATCGAGGTAAAGTAAAAGTTAAGGGCAAAATTGGTGCATTACTTGACTTAGGTGCTGGATTTTCCTCCGATTTAACAGGGCGAGAAAATGTCTTTGTGACAGCTATAGTAGCGGGGTTAACTCGTCGAGAAGTTGCTCGACGCTTTGATGAGATCGTCGAGTTTGCCGAGTTAGCAGAATTTATCGATAACCCAGTACGAACCTATAGTACTGGGATGCAAATGCGCCTGGGATTCTCGATCGCTGTTCACACCAATCCAAATGTTTTGTTAGTTGACGAGTTTCTTTCCGTTGGAGACATCTCCTTTCAAGCAAAATGCTTGGAACGAATAGCGAGACTTAAAAATCAAGGCTGTGCTATCGTCTATATTTCTCACAGTGCTCAGCAAATTCAAGAACTTTGCGATCGCGCTCTGTGGCTAAGAGAAGGTCAAATTGTCGCTTATGGAGAACCGGAAGTTATAGCAGGGCAATATGTTGCCGAGATGCGATCGGAAACCCAAAAACTTACACCAGTAAGACTTCCTCAGATGACAAGCATGGGGACAGAATTACGGGTGAATGAAAATCGTTTTGGTTCTTTGGAAGTCGAAATTGCTGATGTAAGGATTTTGCCTGACTCTGAGATCGATAGCGGTGATTCCCTCTGTGTTGAAATTGAGTACCTATCACCTCAATCTATTGACGCGCCAATTTTTAATGTCTCTATCACTCGCGAGGATGGTCAAATTTGTTTTGATACTAACACTACTATCATGGGACGATCCTTACCAACAATCCAAGGCAAAGGGAAACTCAAGCTTTGGTTAGATCGATTAGATCTCGGAAGCGGTCAATACTTTGTAAATGTTGGCATTTATAAGCAGGATTGGGCTTATGCCTATGACTATCACTGGCATACTTACCCATTACTGATTCGTTCGACTGTCAGCGAAAATAGCATTCTTTGTCCACCCCGTCGATGGGAGATTGGTGGCGTTCAAGTTTCAACTCTGAACAAGTTTTAATAACTAGAACCAGAACAATGATACAGAGAATAGCTATAACCATCGACTACTGGTGAATTTTGGAGATTGATCGCGCAATTATTTAGTTCGATATTTGCATAAAAATTGATTGTCCACAGGTCGAAAGGTTTATTTTGTTGGGCGACAATTTTAGCCAGAGTAGATGTAGAAGTTGATGAATACTTTTTCGGTTGATGTACGAGGAGAAAATCGGTTTTGCTAGCGATCGGATTGTGTTGCATTTCCCAAGCAATTCCCATCATCTCTCCTGTCTGGATTAGGGTTTGATGAGTTGTGGCAATTAAAACAGGGACTTCAGATTTACTGTTAACAATTGGTACTAATAAATCGGGACGATAGTATTTTTGATAGCCTAAATTAAAACAGACGGCGATCGCGCTGGCAAATCCCATCAGCCAGATCAGCATGACGGCAATTTTTTCTCGTCGTTTTGAGTAAACTAAACCGATCGCTTTGGGAAAAGAAAGAGACAGGGAGGTTTGATGGTTAAATAGTCCTTTTAATTGAATTTCCCTACGCCAACAAGCAGAAAGACTGGCACTAACTAACACAATTACGGCGGGAAAATAGACGAAATTGTAACGCGCGCCTCTGGTGATATCTATATCTAATACATAGGTAATCCCGAAAAATAGGGCGATCGCTCCTACTAAAAAACCAATTAAAACACCTACAGAAGCGCGAGAACTATCGCAATCCCATTTGACTCTTAATCCCTGATTCAGAAGCGGCAATGCCCAGATGAAGAACAATAGCATAATCAACCCAGAAATAATGACAATCGGGATTGAAGTGGCTTCTACTGGCAAGAGAGATAACATGGTAATCCAGGCAGCCAACATTTGAAAGACTGGATCGATAGAATTGAGCCAAGTAGAGGGATTGTAACGTATCCAATCTGTCATACCAGCCCCGTAGTTTTTGGGGATAACAGTAAAGATCCAGATTAAACCTGTAGTAACTGTACCAGCGACGACGATCGCCAAACGCATTAAGTTTTTAGATAAAGTTGGCGATGGAGATTTAATTTTAGAGAAGATAGGAAAGATTAAGGCGATCGCTTCAGCAGCAAGAGTAAGGGAAAAAAAATAATGAACAGTTAAACCCAAGCTATTAATTCCTACCCACAGTAATATTAATTTATTAGGAATTTTGAGGTTGCGCCACAAATATTTAACGGTGATCGTCAGACAAGATAGAGAAGCGATCGCAAAAACTACTCCTAAACTATATTGACGCGCTTCTTGAGATAAGAAAATCCCATAGGGAGAAACCGCCATCATCGCCGCCGCTAATTGCGCGCAACTGCGAGACTCAAAGGCTAATTTTGCTAAGACATATATGGCTAAAATTGCCAAAACTCCAAACAAAGCTGACAGCGCCCGCGCCCCCCACAAAGATACATAACCATCAGTCAGAGGAAACAATTTCAGCCACAAATGGGAGATAACGAAATAGAACGGCGGATGGGTATCTTGATTAATTAATAGGGAAATAATATCTGCTACGTTTGCTTTGGGGTTGGGTTGCAGAGGTTGCAGAAGTACATTTGGTGGAATAACCTGGTTAAGCGGTACGGATTGATAATCATTACCTGCGCTAAAAACTAGAGTGGCAAACTCATCAGTCCAAGGAGATTTTGTTCCTAATTGACTAAAACGCAAGCAAGTACCAATTATGAGCCATAAGCAGAGTAGGAGTGATTCAGACAAGGAACTATAAATTATTGTTTGTCAATTTACAGATTAAACAAAATTATCCGCTAACTTTTCTAAAAAGAATACTAACAGCGATCGGGGATTAGGGGTTAGGGATTAGGGGTTAGGGGTTAGGGGTTAGGGGTTAGGGAAAGCGGAGGGAGCGGAGGAGGATATGCATAGGAGTTAGGGGAATGGGGCTAGGGAAAGCAGGGAAATGGGGACTGAGATTAGGAGGTATGAGGGATGATTGAGAGTTTAGTGAAGGTTTTTCAGAGTCGGAAAATGGCGGTTTTGCTATTTTTAGGCTTTTCTTCGGGGTTGCCACTTTATTTAACCAGTAAAACCTTACAAGCATGGATGACTACCGAACAGGTTAGCTTAGCTGCGGTAGGTGCTTTTAGTTTAGTAAGTTTGCCCTATTCTTTAAAGTTTATTTGGTCACCGCTTCTCGATCTAGTTGTACCGCCTTTTTTGGGAAGAAGAAGAGGATGGTTAGTTTTAATTCAAATTGCTTTAATAGTAGCGATCGCTTGGATGTCACTACAAAATCCTAAACAAGCGATTCAGTTATTGGCTATTAATGCTTTAGTTGTCGCCTTTTTGAGTGCTACCCAAGATATTGTTTTTGATGCTTACCGTACCGATATTCTCCACGAAGCAGAGATGGGTGCTGGTGCTGCGGTGGGTGTACTCGGTTATCGTCTTGCTTTGCTAGTTACAGGCTCTCTAGCATTAATTTTAGCCGATCACCTGTCCTGGTCTTCGGTTTATCTGTTAATGGCAGTTTTGATGTCTATAGGATTAATTGCTTCGTTCTTTGCACCCGAACCGAAATTAAACGATCGCCCGCCTTCTATATCGGAAGCTGTTATTCTACCTTTTGTCGAATTTTTCGAGCGATCGGGCGCATGGCAAGCTATTTTTATTCTCAGTTTTATCGTTCTCTATAAGCTAGGGGATGCCTTAGTCAATAATATGTCCACCCCCTTCTTACTCAAGGTGGGTTTTACACAAACCGATATTGGTGCAATTCAAGGTGGAATGGGATTACTTGCCACGATCGTGGGTGTTTTGGCTGGAGGGGCAATTCTCAGTCAAATTGGTATCAATCGTTCTTTATGGGTTTTCGGTGTCTTACAGGCTGTCAGTAACCTGGCTTATTTTGTTTTATCTTTAGTAGGTCGAAATTATTCTGCTTTAGTTTTAACTATTAATATTGAAAATTTCTGTGCGGGTTTGGGTACTGCGGCATTTATCGCTTTCTTGATGAGTCTGTGCGAGCGCCGCTATTCTGCTACTCAATACGCTTTGCTTTCCAGCTTAATGGCAGTCAGTCGCGATATTTTAGTAGCACCCGCAGGAAGATTGGCAGAAATAACTGGTTGGTCACAATTTTTCCTAATTTCGATCGCTCTAGCTATACCTGGTTTGTTATTGCTACCAATTTTCGCTCCTTGGTACGGTTATCAAAAAGTTGCACCTATGCCTCGTCCTGGTTTAGAAGATCGAGATTTGTCAGATTAAATCGAGGATAAGGTGTAGGATTTAGAGAGCAGAGAGGCTCCAGAGGTAGAGAAGTTCCAGAAGCAGAGAAGTAGAGGTAGCAATTAGCTATGAACAATGAACCATGAACAATGAACGATGAACTATGAGCTATGAAACTATTTGTTCCAGGTCGTCTCTG
This sequence comes from uncultured bacterium, assembly GCA_964548905.1. Lineage (GTDB taxonomy): Bacteria > Cyanobacteriota > Cyanobacteriia > Cyanobacteriales > Xenococcaceae > CAZJTL01. Next base: position 5,861 of record CAZJTL010000021.1, read on the forward strand.
TTTGTTTGGCGAACACAGCGATTGGGCAGGAGGCTACCGAAGTGTCAATCCCAATCTAGAAAAGGGCTACACCTTAATTGTCGGCACTAATCAAGGAATTTACGCCGAAGTTAAACCTGATCGCGATCGCTTAATTTTAAAAACTAGTTTAAATGATGGTAACAGAGAATCAATTCAACTACCAATGACTAAATCGGCTTTACTAGATTTAGCTCAAAAGGGCGGTTTTTTTAGTTATGCTGCTGGAGTTGCCTATCAATTTTTGACTCATTTTAACGTTGGTGGCTTAGAAATTGATAACTATTTAACCGATTTACCGATTCAAAAAGGATTATCTTCGAGTGCAGCGATTTGTGTTTTAGTGGCTCGTGCTTTTAATCGTCTCTACAATTTAAATATGACTGTACGCGGCGAAATGGAGTTTGCTTATCTGGGAGAGAGAACTACACCCAGTCGTTGCGGGAGGATGGATCAAGCTTGCGCTTACGGCGATCGCCCGATTTTAATGACCTTTGATGGAGACTTTACCGACGTAGTCGAACTAAAAGTTACTCGCCATCTCTATTTTGTGATTGTCAATCTGGGCGCGAATAAAGATACTCCTAAAATTCTTCGCGATTTACAATCTGGTTATCCTTTGGCTGTCGATCGAATTCAACAAGACGTACAGAAATATTTAGGTGCAATTAGTTCTAAAATTACCAAAGATGCGGCTGATGCCCTAGAACAAGGAGACAGTGATCGCTTGGGAATACTCATGAAACAAGCGCAAGCAGACTTCGATCGCCATCTAACCCCCGCTTGTCCCCAACAATTGACTGCGCCAGTATTGCATCAGCTATTGAATTACGAACCAATTCAACCTTACATTTTGGGAGGAAAAGGAGTAGGTTCGCAAGGAGATGGGACGGCGCAATTTATTGTTAAAAATGAATTACATCAACAACAATTAATTGGAATTATTAATAAAAATTTTCCTCAAATGCAGTGTTTAAAATTAACGATTTATGCACATAAATAAAGTTAAAAAAGCGATCATTCCCGCCGCAGGCTTTGGTACTCGGATGTTTCCTATTACCAAGGCAATCAAAAAAGAATTTTTGCCCATCATCGATCGCGATGGTAGAGCAAAACCAATTATCCTGGTGATCGTGGAAGAAGCCGTTAATGCGGGGATAGAGGAAATTGGCATTATTGTCCAAGCTGGCGATCGGGATTTATTTGCCGACTTTTTTCAAGCGCCACCAAAACCAGAACTATATCAAAAACTTTCGGCTGAAAATCAAGAATACAGTCAGTATTTACAATCTTTAGGAACTCGAATTACTATCCTCACTCAAGAGCAACAAGAAGGCTACGGACATGCTGTTTATTGTGCTAAAGATTGGGTGAATGGTGAAACCTTTTTATTATTACTGGGCGATCACGTTTATCGATCGCATGGCGCTCTGTCTTGTGCCGCTCAATTATTAGAAATTTATCAAAAAATTGGTAAAAGTTTGCTCGGTTTAACAATAATGTCTGGAGATATTATTCATAAAGCTGGCTGCATTACAGGAGAATGGAAAGAATTAAGCTCTCTGCTCGATATCACTCAAATTTATGAAAAACCAAGTTTAGAATACGCCAGAAACAATCTTCATGTAGCGGGAATGGAAGAAGATATGTTTTTAGGTGTATTTGGCATGTATATTTTAGAAGCAAAAATTTTCGATTATTTAGAAACAGATATTAACAATAACAATCGCGATCGAGGAGAATTTCAACTAACAAATTGTTTAGAAAAAATGAGACAAGATCGAGGGATGACAGGTTATTTAGTTAAAGGTCAATATTTTGATACAGGAATGCCTTTGTTTTATCGACAAGCAATGATTGATTTTTTCGATTAATCTTAGTTATTAGCCGTCAGCAATCAGCCGTCAGTAGTCAGCTTTCCTGCTCTCTCGCTGATAACTGATAGCTGAAAGCTGATAGCTATTTACATCCAAGATTGCTATCTTTATGTGGAGTGTTAAGATACCATCTACGCCAGCGATTAGAACTGCGAATTGCCAGCCAAACAATTAACATAGCAATAATTCCTCCTTTGACTGGTGAATGAAAAGCAAAAACCACCAAACAAACGCAGAGGATATCTTCAATAATCACAATCCAGATGGGAATTCCTCGCAAGCGGAAAAACCAACTGACTTGAACCAAATTAACTACTAATGCCAGTAAAGCACCAACTATTCCTAATAACCAAATAGGTTCAACTTTAAGATGGGTTAAACGCGCGACAATAATAGCTATTAACGCACCAGCTAAAGGACTAAATATTAATTGAAATATTTGTAAAACTCTTTGTCCTAATAATTTTTTAGAAGCAAAAACTTCAAATAACGACCAACTAATTAACACTGCCAATAAAACTCTGGGCCGCACAAAAGATAAATAGGGTAAACTAGACCAAGATTCGTAGCTATGCAAAAATAAAACCACCATCAAAGGTAAAGCAATTCTCATTCCTGCTGCAACAGAGGCAGAAAGTACAGCTAAAATTCCAGTAAGCATAGCAAAAAATGCTAGTAAGTTAGCTACATTTTGGCATTATTTTTTTGGGATTGAATCGATCGCGATCGCCTAAGTTTTCTCTTATGGATTCTCTATATTATTTGCTGTTCTTTTAATTAGAATTCAATTCCTATTATGGCGATCGCTCCCAAATAATTATGGGGAGCATCCCAGTTTTTATTTAGCCAGCAGAAATTAATCCATTAAGATAAGAGCAACGGTGAGCCAAAACTTGAGGTACATTTTCTTTAATAGTACGAAGACGAATATTACCACCATCTACACTTAGTTCAGAAACTGTTGAGGAGACTTTTTTTAATTCAAAATTTTGACGATGTACTAACCTCTGTTGTAAGCTCTTTGATACTTCTATCCCTGTTATGTACTTAATATCCTCTGCTGTACGTTGATAGGACACATTGGCACTTACTCGTAGACAACAAGCTTCTAAAAATGGGCTTACCTGACTATGGGCTTTTAGAGCTAATTTTTGAGCTTGTTTACTAGTTATGGGTAATTCTCCAAGAATGCTTTTGATTTTTCTTCTATATCCTTCTTTTGTGCCTGTGGTAGTTTGGATAAAAAAACTCCTACTTGAGGCATCACCTATTTCTGCATTTAATTGCGTACTACTTCTTCTATCCCTGCTAAAGAATCCAGGTTTTCTGGTGGCGTATCTTCATATAAAATTCTAGCGCTCGCCTGAACGTGTTGTTGAAGAGCTTGCTGTTTTTCTGGAGTCATTAGGAGCGTAAATACATTTGTCTATACTTATCTTGACTAATTTTTGCTCTCTTTGCAAAAAACTGGGATGCTCCCATTTTAATAAAGCGTCGAGGTGAAAGTCCATCTGAGACAGCAGGGTAAAATGTTTGAAGAGCCTTACCTAGATAAATTAATTGCAATTTTAATATCTAACATCGTCCTCTATCATAGTTGCAGTGTATTTATTGTTTAAAAATTTCTCAACTGAGTGAATGGATACAACCCAATTAGTCTTCAATGGGATTGCTGTTGGTAGCATTATTGCTTTGTCTGCTGTCGGACTGACTCTCACTTACGGGATTTTACGACTTTCTAATTTTGCTCATGGCGATTTCATGGCATTAGGAGCTTATCTAACTTGGGTATTCAACCAAAATGGGATGAATATCTGGATCGCCATGATTCTTGGCGCTGCGGGGACAGTAGGAACAATGTTAGCGACAGAATATTTACTGTGGAAGCCAATGCGCGATCGCCGTGCTAGTTCGACAACGCTGATTATTATTTCGATCGGACTGGCTTTATTTATTCGCAATGGCATTTTGCTGATTTGGGGAGGAAGCAACCAGCGTTACGATTTACCATTAGTGCAAGCTTTAAATATTGTTGGCATCAAAATTGCCTATTATCGCATTATTGTCATAATTTTAGCGATCGTGGCGATCGTCGCTTTGCACTTTCTTCTGCAATCTAGCAAAATCGGTAAAGCGATGAGAGCAGTTGCCGATAATATCGATTTAGCCAGAGTATCGGGGATTAATGTTGAGCGAGTAGTGATAGCAACCTGGATTATTACAGGGATTTTGACAGCTTTCGGCGGTGCTATGTACGGACTAATCGCCAATCTTCGTCCTAATATGGGTTGGATTTTAATTTTACCGATGTTTGCTTCAGTAATTTTAGGCGGAATTGGCAATCCTTATGGCGCGATCGTCGGCGCATTAATCATTGGTATTGCCCAGGAATTAAGTGTTCCTTTCCTAGGTTCGGAATACAAACTAGGAGTAGCACTTTTGATTATGGTAATTATTCTGCTAGTACGTCCTCAAGGTTTATTTAGAGGGACAGCTTAAAGTAATAGCAATGCTAGCCAAAACAATCGCCATTAAATCTCGACCTCGATTTTTCAGGGCAAGCCAAAATTAAATAAGGTTAGCCCAAGATTTGGGTGTAACCCTTTTCCTGAAAGGAATAGTTCCCTTGGCTGCAATTAATTGCAAATAATTAGCAATAATTTGTAATGATTTATAGTAAAATAAAAAAATGTACGTAGCGCAATAGCTAAAAGTAACTAATTAAGCAAGAAAAAGTAACATTTTTGACGTATCTAGAGGCTTATTTACTTCATTTTTCTGATTTTTATTCTCTTAATACGAGGCATATACTCATGCAAATGATGGCAAGAAATCTTGCGGCTCCTTCTAGAGTAAGGAATTTTAATCCTGGCGAAAAAATGTCTCTACAGCCAAATACTTTTTGGTTACTAAAGAGAGGTGCTGTTAAAACTCAGACTTGGGATGAAGAAGGAACGATCGTCACTTTGGGTTATTGGGGACAAAATGATATTGTTGGTCAACCTCTATCCCAGGTAGATCCTTACCAAATCCTGTGCTTGACCTACGTTGAAGCAACTTGCATTCCCGCCAAACACTCTAGTAATCTATCTGAAGCGATTTACCGCCATATCAGACAAACTCAAGAATTACTTTGCATCGTGCGATCGGACAGAATGTATCAGCGTCTACTGAGAACCTTGTTTTGGCTGAGTCAAAAATTTGGTCGTCAAGTAGAAACAGGACAACTAATCGATCTCCGACTTACCCATCAAGAACTAGCAGAAGTAACTGGGGCGACTAGAGTAACTATTACCAGACTACTCAATCAATTTGAACAAGAAGGAATAATTACTCGTCCTCGACGTTATGCAATTGTCATCAATCCTATGTTTTCTCCTAAGCTAGCTTTTGAATTTTAAAGTTTTTTTAGCTTTCTTGTCCTAAAGCCTGTCTCTGAGCTTATCTTAAGAGAAACGACTCTAACATTGAGATTTTAAGAGAAAGTGATGGCAGACTGGCAAGAAATAAGCGGTGGAGTAACAGCACCAAGAGGATACAAGGCAGCAGGCATTACAGCAGGATTAAAGCCGTCGGGGATGCCCGATTTAGCTTTAATTTGGTCGGATACAGAAGCGATCGCTGCGGGTGTTTTTACACTTACTCAGGTACGTGCTGCCTGTGTAGACTATTGCCGTCAACGCTTGCAGGCGAAAGCCAGTGCTAGAGCCATTTTGTGCAATGCAGGACAAGCTAATGCTGCCACAGGGGAAGCAGGTTGGCAAGATGCTGTTACTAGCGCCAATTTGTTGGGAGAAGCGCTCAATATCCCCGCCGATTCAATCTTATTAGCTTCTACAGGAGTAATTGGCAAAAGAATTCCCATGGATACCTTAGCTGCTGGTATTCCCAAACTAGTAGCAGCATTGTCCGAAACTGGTAGCGACGCAGCCGCACAAGCAATTATCACTACAGATTTAGTTACCAAATCGATCGCCCTGGAAACAATTATCGACGATCGCCCTGTCAGAATTGGGGGGATGAGTAAAGGTTCGGGAATGATTCACCCTAACATGGCAACTATGTTAGCTTTCATCACCTGTGACGCTGCTGTATCTACTTCTCTTTGGCAACAAATGTTAAGTCGCGCCGTAGATAAAAGTTTCAATCAAATTACGGTCGATGGCGATACTAGTACAAACGATACGGTAATTGCCTTAGCTAATGGAGAATCGAGAACGGCAGCAATCACAGAAATGGGCAAAAATGCCCAAAAATTAGAAGCAATGTTGACGGCTGTATGTCAGCATTTAGCCAAAGCGATCGCCCGTGATGGGGAAGGTGCTACTTGTTTAATTGAAGTACAAGTATCGGGCGCAGCAGACGAAGCAGCAGCGCGTCAAGTCGCCAGAACGATCGCTAGTTCCTCTTTAGCTAAATCAGCCATTTTCGGGCGCGATCCTAATTGGGGTAGAATTGCGGCGGCGGCGGGAAGGGCAGGAATACCATTTCATCAAGAAGACTTGCAGATTAAAATTGGGGATTTTATCTTGATGGAAAATGGACAACCTCTAGATTTCGATCGCCAAGCAGCGAGTGATTATCTGAAAAAAGCTGCTGCTGGTGCTTATTTAAAGGAAGATACCGTCTTAATTTCTGTTTGTATTGGTAACGGTGCTGGTGTAGGTACAGCTTGGGGCTGCGATCTCAGTTACGATTACGTCAGAATCAACGCTGAATATACAACTTAAAGGGTAGTTCATGGTTCATGGTTCATGGATAAAATTTAAGAGACAGAAGACTCCCTCGAAGATTTACTTTTGTGCTTTAAGATTTACTTCATCAATAGTAAATTAAAAGGTCGAGCGAGTGTTCCGTCTTCTAATTATTGTTCTGTTAGTACTGGGTATCTTTTTTCGTTTTTTTCATCTCGACCATAAAGTTTATTGGTTTGATGAAGTTTATACTTCATTTCGCGCGGCTGGATACACTTCTAGTGAGATAGATCGCGAAATTTTGCAAAACAAGCTAATTACACCAGCAGGCTTGCAAAAATTTCAACAAATTAAACCAGATAGTACCGTTGCAGACACCATTCATTCTCTAGCTATCGAAGATCCTCAACATCCACCTTTGTACTTTGTCATGGCGCGTGGTTGGATGCAAATGTTTGGCGGTTCTCTTGCCGCTTCTCGTAGTCTTCCAGCACTCTTAAGTTTATTGTCTTTACCTTTAATGTATGGTTTGGCAAAGGAATTATTTGCCGATCGCTTAACAGCAACGATCGCGACAACTCTATTAGCTTTATCTCCAGTCGATCTTTTATTTGCACAGACAGCACGACAATATAGCTTGTTAGTCGCAGCCATAATTGGTAGTAGTTATATGTTGCTCAAAGCAGTCAAAAAATCTACCTGGTTAAATTGGAGTTTATATAGTTTAGCTTGCGCGATCGGCTTATATACTCATCCTTTTTTTGGCTTAAACATAATTGGAAATTCAGTATTTATTATTGTTTATTACTTATCAATAAAAAAGCAAAAATCAAAATTATTTAAATATATTATTGCCAGCTTATTTTCTTTGATTTTATACTATCCTTGGTTGATAGTGATGCTTGGCAATTCCGATCGCGCTTTTCGAGCAACTAGTTGGGCAACAAAAAAAACTGACTTTCTTTATCTGATTAAACAATGGATTGTTAGCTTTTCTTCACTATTTTTCGATCTAGAAATTAGTAGCAATGATTTAATTAATTGTTTGCCAAGATTGCCATTTTTTGCCTTAATTTTAGTAGCAATTTATGCAGTTTTCACCAAAGCAAATAATTTAGCAAAAACTTTAATTATTACCTCGATTTTTGTTCCTTTTCTACTTTTAGCCGTTCCCGATTTATTAGTTGCTAGTAGGCGATCGAGTGTTACTCGCTATCTAATTTCTTGCTTCCCAGGAGTTCAATTAGCTGTTGCTTATTATTTAAGCACTATCGGTTTATCTCTCTATAAAAATCAAAAATTATGGCGTTTTGGTTTAGCTATCTTATTTACTAGCAGTATTGTATCTTGCAGCGTTAGTGCTTTTGCCGATACCTGGTGGAGTAAAGGAGTTAGTTATAATAATGCGGCAGCAGCAAAGGTAATTAATCGTAGCCATTCTGCTTTAGTAGTGAGCGATCGCGGCGATGGCTCTTTGGGTAAAGGTAATTTAATTTCTTTGAGTTATTTCCTCAATCCCCAGGTGCAAATACTACCTCTAAGTTCTCCCCCTAACATTGAATTAGTTAAACAAATAAGTCGCACTAATAACTCAGATACTTTCTTATTTAAACCTTCCGCTAAATTTTGGCAGGCATTGAAATCGCAACCTAAAAAAGACTTTATGCTTGTAGAGCAGACTCTTTGGCGAATTAAGTTCGATTAAACTGAGAGCTTGCACCATTGTCATTAACCCGTCAGCGATTAAAATCGCTGCCTAATATAAAAAGTTGTCTAAAGACGACTAGACAAGTATTTCAGTCCATTTTAATGGACTTAATGTATTAGACGGAGAATTCATTCTCCGTCGGTTATTGCAACTGGTGCAAGATCTTAGATTAAATGATCGACTTTTTCCTTTGATACCTTAAGCAGTTTCTTCGATTGGGAAAATTTCACCCTTCAAGTAAGACTCAAAATGCCGCTTAAAGTATAAGATATTTGTCGTGTTCGGCTCATCACATACATCTGGAGTGAATTCATAGATGGGCAATTTTTCCCTGATTAATTTAACTAACTTGGGATTGAGTTGCTCAAAAGTTTTCACTCTCGATATAGTAGTCTCAAATCTCAATCTAGCAGGATGACCGTAACCCAATTTCATCCAAGGCATCCAGGGACAATCTCTAGCCCACTTTGCAGGTGGGATCTCTTCAACTCCTGGGCGCGAAAAACTAGAGGTGAAATACTCAACTCCTTTAAAAGTTTCGCCTGGACAATAATCTCTGTAGGTATTGTCGTTGGCTAAAGGGTGAGGATATGTCAACGGAATTTCATTTACTTTAGTTGTATATCCTTGTCCTTGAGGAATAACTATCTTTCTTTCTTTCACCGAACCTTGTACCATTCGGTTAGCAATATGAACGACTGGCACCTCTAAACTACTATTTTTTGGCTGCCAATAGTGCAAAATTTCCTTTGTTTCTGGATCGCAAAATAATCCAATCTCTCTATTGAGTCGATAGCCAACTTCGCCATACTCAGGATCGGATTTAAGTAATATTTTAGTGGCATTCATGCCGATGATTGAGAACAACTTTTCCTTGGGTTTATCTGGTACTTCCGTCCACCAGATATCCCCTTCCCAACTATAGTAAAGTTGTTGACCATGATTTTCTCGATAGAAAACAAGAGTACTTAATTCGTAGTCGGCTGAATAATCCTTCATATCGTTTTTGGTTAAGGTTGATGATAAGGATTAAAACGCATTTTACCAAGAGCGATCTCGATCGTTAAAACTGGTGAAACACCGTTAAAAATTCAAGATCGGAACTAACAAAATCGTTTACTAGTAAAGGATAGGGCGATTTATTCGATCGCCAATAGGGTATCTTAAGAGTTAAAAAGGTATTAGGTAATTAGGTAATAGAGGATTGAACTTCGTATACTTGTTACCAAATAAATTATGTGTAACAACTATTCAAACATCTTACCAATGCACTTAATAAATCTTACTTTCTGCCAAGGTGCTTTGTATCCTGAGTGTAGGAAAGTTCCATATGATACAGGGACGAGAATCCGTACCCATGGAACAGTTCTTGCAGCTTCTCCGAAGTCCCTACAAAATCCTCGCCTCTTTTGCCTTCTCACCATGAAGGAGGTAGTTAATTGAACTACTCGGACTTTTCTTTTTGGTGGGTATTACTCCTTTTTAGCATTCCTTTTTTTACTGTTCGCTACCTCGGTCAATCTTTAAATCTTTGGCGGGGTATTTTTGATGCGATCGGCTTAGCAGCTATGTCTTTGCTGCTATTTTCTAATGCCAGTCGTTCTAGTTTTATTATCTTTGCTTTCGAGATTATTTTTAATTACCTGATGGTGGTTCTAATGTTACGCCGTCAGGGTTGGCAAGCTAAGTTAATTGCTGGGCTGGTTATTGGTGTAGATATTGCTATTCTTGCCTATTTTAAATATTTTATTTTTTTAGTTGAAGATGTCATTGGTTTATTAATTAATATTCCTCCTAATTGGCAGCAAAGTTTACCTTTTTCTATTCAAGATAAAATTCCACCAGGAGTTTCTTTTTATACTTTTCAGATGGTTTCTTTTGTTGTTGATTCCTTAACAGCAAGAAAGAAAAAATCAATTAAATTTATTGACTATATTAATTTTGTTTCCTTTTTTCCTCAAATTGTAGCGGGACCGATCGAACGTCGCCTTGACTTGTTTCCCCAAATTGAGGCTTTTCGTTTTAAATTTACCACAGAGAATTTTGAATTGGGTTTGCGCTGGCTTTCTTTAGGCTTTTTCATGAAGTTTGTCTTGGCAGAAAACCTAGCACCCTATATCGATTTAACCGAAGCAACTAATGCTTGGGCGATTTGGTTTCAAGCATTTTTATTTACTCTAAGAATATATTTTGATTTTGCTGGTTACAGTTTTATTGCTGTTGGTTTGGCTTGGTTTTTAGGAGTTAAATTAACCATTAATTTTCTCGCGCCTTATACTTCGGTAAGTATTAACGAGTTTTGGCAGAGATGGCATATTACCCTTAGTACCTGGTTTCGGGACTATGTTTTTATTCCCTTAATGGGTCGTAACAAGCAATGGGCTCCATTCTACTTATTCATTACTTTTACTTTATCAGGATTTTGGCACGGTGCAGCTTGGAATTTTATTATTTGGGGTGCTTACCATGGTGCTTTACTGTTGGTACTGCGCTACGTAGGTAGACCTTTTCATCGCTGGATGAGTCAATATGTCTCCAAACCGCAGTTTGTTTCTTGGGGTTTAACTTTTGCTTCGGTGACACTTGGTTGTTTATTTTTCATGGATACCAATAGCCATAGGTTGCTACTGAAGTTAAAGACGATCGCGATCCCTTGGAATTATTCTCTGTCAAATTTGGCATCTTTGTTCAGTTCTTACAGTGCCAACGAAGGAACTGCTCTACTTTTAATTTTAGGACTGGCGATCGCGGTGTTGCTATTAGAACATTTGGCAGTTTGGCAGAAAAAGTTTGAATACGAGTTGCTGCTTTCGCCTTGGGTATCGAGAATATTACTGGGTTTAACTCTTCTTTTGGCTGCTAATACACCTTCTAAATTTATTTACTTTGAGTTCTAATGTGGAAGCCTCTTAAATTCTTTCCTTGGTTCGCTACTGTTGGTATCGCCTGGACAATTGGTTTTGTTTATAACGTTTATTATGGCGGTGAGTTAAGTTGGTTGCGAATGATGTATTACCAAAAACAGGCGATCGCAGCTAATTTACAAGCACCCAAAAGGTTGCTGATTACTGGCGGTTCGGGGGCGCACTATACGATCGATTCTCAGGAAATTGAGAAGGGTTTGGGTATTCCTGTCATTAATTTAGGATTAGATGGCCCAGTCGGTCTAGATGTAATTTTACCTAGTATGCTGAATCAGGTTCGTTCTGGGGACTTGGTTTTACTGATTCCTGAGTACTTAATTATTTTAGACGAGGATGGTTTGGGCGATCGATCGGGACAGTTTGGCATGGCGATCGGACAATTTGGTTTGGGTGGAGTACCTGTCAAACAGTTAGCGCAAGATGTTTTGATGTTAGGGGTTCCCACTTTAAGAGGTGTTACTAAGTCGAGTTTGGATTTGGTAGAGAAGGGGAAATTGACTGGTTATTATTCCGATCCCGTTAGCGATCGCGGCGATCCGATAGTGGTGAAAGAACGGATGGGTAAATGGTGGCGATTACCGATCGAACAACCTATTTCCAATCATGCGATCGCGAGGATTAATAAGTTTCGTCAGGAAGTGGAGGCGAAAGGAGGTACTTTGATTCTTTCCTTACCTTGGGTATATGGAAGTGACGATCCACAGTCGATCGCCAATGTGCGTAAAACGGCTGAGGAGTTGGGGAAAATTGCACCTTTGATTTATGAAAAGGATAGTTTGAATATTAAGGGTGACAATAGTTTATTTGCTGATACTCACTATCATTTGCTACCAGAGGCGCGAAGAATTAGGGCGCAGGAGTTAGTAGATCAGCTTAAGCCTCTGGTTGGAGTCTCGCAGAGAGGTGGAGGAAGCGGGGGAAGCGGAGAGGCGGAGAGGCGGAGAGGCTGAGAAGCGGAGAGGCTGGGAGAACAATGAACCATGAACAATCAACCATGAACTATGAACCAATGAAAATCTGTATCCTCGGTGGGGGTTTTGGGGGGCTTTATACGGCTTTGTACCTGAGTAATTTTGCTTGGGTAAAGTCGGGAAGGTGCGAAATTACTTTGGTTGAACCGAAGGATAATTTTTTATTTAGTCCTTTGTTGTATGAGGTGTTGACTGGGGAGTTGCAGCGTTGGGAAATTGCGCCTTCTTATCAAAAGTTGCTGGCGGGAAAGAAGATTGATTTTTGTCGGGATGCTGTTGGTGGGGTGGATCTAAAAACTCGTCGGGTTGAATTGGTAAGTGAGAATTATTTGCATTATGACTATTTAGTCTTGGCGGTGGGTAATAAGTCTTGGTTTCCAGATATTCCTGGTTTGCAGGAATATGGATTGAGTTTTCGGAGTTTGGCTGATGCCGATCGCTTGGAAGAGAAATTGCAGTTAATGGAGGCTTCGGAACGTCACAGGTTAAGGATTGCTGTTATTGGTGGTGGGGCGAATGGGGTTGAGTTAGCTTGCAAATTACACGATCGCCTGAAAGGAAGGGGTAGTGTTTGTCTGATTGAAAGGGGAGAAGAGATTCTTAAGGGTTTTTCTCGTGGTGTAAAAGTTGCTGCAAATAGGGCGATGAAAAAGCGGGCGATCGAGGTTTTTTTGGAGACTGATGTTAGAGAAATTGCAGTAGACAAGATTACTTTAAATCGTGATGAAAAAATTGTTAATGTTCCTGTGGATTTGGTGTTGTGGACGGCTGGTACTGAGGCGATCGAGTGGGTAAGTAATCTTAATTGTCAGCAAACTAGTCGAGGTAAGTTATTAATTCGTCCTACTCTTCAATTGATTGATTATCCAGAGGTTTTTGCTTTGGGCGATCTGGCAGAAATTCACTGTAGGGGCGAATGGTTATTCGCCCCCAAATGGTTATTCACCCCCAAATCATTATTCCCTCCCAAATCAATTCCAGCAACGGCGCAAGCTGCTTATCAACAGGCTAGTTGTGCGGCGAAGAATATTAAAGCTGTGCTGAGAGAAAAATCCTTGCAGCGTTTTCGTTATTTGCATTTGGGGGATATGTTGACTTTGGGTAAGAATGTGGCGGTTGTTTCTAGTTATGGGTTGAATTTGACAGGAGTTTTGGCGGGAATTGTGAGACGGTTGGTTTATGTGCAGCGTTTGCCAACGATGCGCCATAGGTTGCAGGTTTTGAGAAATTTAATCCGCAGATGAACGGAGATGAACGCGGATAAATACAGATGATTGAATGGTTGTGATTTTGAGTTAATAGATATTTTTATTAGTTATTTAAGGTTGTATCTTTATGGTTATTGGTGGGGAAAAAGATAAGAGTAAATTTGCAGAAAAAATTGAAGAAATTTTTGGTTTGGATTTGCGATCGCTGGCTGTTTTTCGGATTGGTTTAGCGCTGGTTGTGATTGCGGATTTATTTATTCGTTTTGCTGATGCTAGGGCGCTTTATTCGGATGAAGGTGTTTTACCTAGAATTGCTTTAATCGAGCAAATTATTCATCCTTGGTATTGGTCGATTAATTTAATTAGTGGTCAACCTTTTGTTCAGCAATTATTGTTTATTTTTGCTATTTTTATTGCTTTATTAATGTTAATTGGATATCGTACCAGGCTGGCAATTATTGCTACCTGGGCGATGATTATTTCTATTCACAATCGCAATCCTGCTTTGGTTTTTGCAGGCGATGACACGCTGAGAGCAATTCTGTTTTGGTCGATGTTTTTGCCTTTGGGTGCTTGTTATTCTATGGATAGTGCGCTGAATACTTCTTCTAAACCTCTACCGAAAAGATTTCTTTCTTTTGCGACAGTTGCTTTAATGATGCAACTTAGTTTTATTTATATGTTATCGGCATGGTTTAAGCATCAAAGTCCAATTTGGTCGCAAGAAGGAAATGCTGTTTATTATGCTTTAAATTTTGACCAGTATGCAACTGAATTTGGTCAATTTTTATTAGGATTGCCGATGCTACACAAACCAATGACATTTGGTGCGCTTTGGTTTGAATGGTTGGGTGCTTTATTATTATTTATTCCTTGGCGTACTAGTTTTTTTCGTTGCGTCGCGATCGTTAGTTTTATCCTTTTACATTTTTCCTTTGGATTATCTTTTCGGATCGGTATTTTTCCAGCGCTTTGTATCGCCGTTTGGTTGGCTTTTATTCCTACTTCGATTTGGGAATGGTTAGGGAAGCGAACTTATTCTGCGGAAAGAAAGGGTTTAAAAATTTACTACGATGCCGAATGTGGATTTTGCAAAAAGGTAGTCCATCTTATCCGTACTTTTTTAATTTTACCAGGAACGCCTCTGACGATCGCGCAAGACGATGAATCTATTTATGCGGACATGCAAGCTTATAATTCTTGGGTCGTTGTCGATTGGCAGGAAAACAGACGTTTTAAATGGGAAGGAATTGCCTATGTGGTCAGTTTATCGCCAATCTTGTTCTTTCTCGCACCAGTTTTAAGATTTCCACCTTTAATGGCGATCGGCACGAAAATTTATGAGACGATCGCGACAAATCGTAAAGCGGCAGGTCAATTTACTGCGCCTTTTAAATACACTTCCTTTGAAGTTCGTTCTTCTTTATTGCTCAATGCTGTCTCTTTAATTCTCCTTTGTTTAGTCACTCTCTGGAATTTTAGAAGTTTTGCCAATCATGCTGCTTTCCAGAGTCGTTCTACTCCAGTCGATAAAACCCTGAGAAGAGTTAGTAACTCTCAAACATTACAAAAACTAGATTGGTTGAGTCGTCTAACCAGATTAGATCAATCTTGGAGTATTTTTGCACCCAATCCGCCTCGCGATGATGGTTGGCATGTAATTGTGGGAACACTAAAAGATGGAAGTGAAATAGATCTGTTAAATAATGGTGAACCTATCAGTTGGGAAAAACCAACCATTCAACAGAGAAATCGACTTTATCGCAATATGCAATGGCGCAGTTATTTTATTAATTTAAATCGTGCGATCGGTCAAAAACTTTATCCATATTACAGTGAATATTTATGTCGCAATTGGAATCAAAAACATCCAGAAGCAAAACAGATAGAAAAAATTGATATTTATTTTATGGATGAAAGAACTGTTCCTCCTGGTGAAACGCAAAATGTAGAGAAGAAAATAGTCTGGAAACAGTCATGTGAAGTAGTAAGTACGAAGCAGAGAAGCAGAGAAGCAGAGGGGCGGGGGAGATGAGGAGGTAAAAGTACAATTAGCAATGAACAATCAACAATGAACCATGAACTAAATAAATTATGTTATTCAACTCCTATATTTTTATCTTTCTTTTTCTGCCAATAACTTTAGTTATCTTTTTTCTTATCTCAAGGTTTCGCCTAACTAAATTAGCACTGCTATGGCTAACAATAACATCACTATTTTTCTATGCCTATTGGAATCCTCCATATTTAATTCTGATGCTTTTGTCGATCGTCTTCAATCATCGGATTGGTAGATTAATCGAAGAAGCACCACTACAAAGTAAACAAGCCCAGTTTTTACTTTGGACAGGCATAGTTATTAATATTGCTTTAATTGGTTACTACAAATATACAAATTTCTTTCTTGCATCCGTAAATAGTTTAATTGACTCCAATTTTTTCGTTCCCAATTTAATTTTACCTTTAGGAATTTCTTTCTATACTTTCACCCAAATAGGTTATCTAGTTGATGCTTATCGAGGTGAAACAAAAGGAGCAAATTACGATATTATTACCTACATTTTATTTATTAGTTTTTTCCCTCAACTAATTGCTGGTCCTATTCTCCGACATGATGAGTTAATTCCTCAATTTCGTAACATCAGAAAATTAGTTTTTTCACAGAAAAACTTTGCTTTAGGCTTAACCATGTTTAGCTTAGGGCTATCTAAAAAAGTATTAATTGCTGATAGTATTTCACCTTGGGTGACACCAGTATTTAATAATCCCGAAGCTGTTAGCTTCATTGAAGCATGGGTCGGCGCTATTACTTATACTCTGCAACTATATTTTGATTTTTCTGGCTATTCAGATATGGCGATCGGTCTAGGTTTGATGTTTAATATCAAACTGCCAATTAATTTTAATTCCCCTTATAAAGCTACTTCAATTTCTGATTTTTGGCGACGCTGGCACATTACTCTATCTAATCTTTTGCGAGATTATTTATATATTCCTTTAGGAGGAAATCGTAAAGGAATTGTTCGTCAGTATGCCAATCTTATTATTACTATGTTACTTGGTGGATTGTGGCATGGAGCGGGTTGGAATTTTGTTTTATGGGGTGGATTACATGGAGTTTATTTATCAGTAAATCATTGGTGGCGCAAATTTAAAAAACCTCTACCAGTATTATTAGCATGGCTTCTAACTTTCTTATCTGTAATGGTTAGTTGGGTTTTATTTAGAGCTAAAGATTTAAATAATGGCTTGAGCATTTTACAGACAATGTCAGGATTAAATGGAATTGTTTTGCCAGGACAACCAGGAGGAAAATTAGCTTTTTTGTCTCAATTAGGAATAGAAATGAAACAGTGGTCGCAACTGGATTATTTGCCACAATTTAATGATAGTAAAAGCTTAAGTATTGTGGTGTTAATTGTACTCACTGCTAGTGTCACATTCCTGCCCAATACACAGCAATTAATCGATAAATTTAAGCCGACATGGTGGTGGGCAATATCAGTAGGAATTTTAACTGGTATTTGTTTATTGTCTCTCAATCGTGTTTCTGAATTTTTATACTTCCAATTTTGAATCTTCTGTCTCCTGCTTTCTGTAGGGGAGGCGGTTGTGGCGAGGTTTCCTCGCCACCTTGTCCGCCGGGCGAATTGCCATTCGCCCCTACGTCTGCCTTTTGCTTTCTGATTTTTTCAACTTTTTCTTACGATCGCGATCCCAGCGCTTGACGCTTATGTCACAATGACAATTGAAGAGTTAAACCCAAAGAGCTTATCGATACGATTTACGGCGACCTCAAAGGTCTAAAACCCAGTCAGATTAAACAGCTACAAAAGCTATACCATCAACACGTACCAGGCGACTGTTTGACTACGCCAGAATTCGCTCAAAGATTGGCAGCGATTAGTACTGAGATTGACCAACCTGTCTCCATTTACATCAACCGTCGCGGACAAATTATTCGTGTGGGTGTGGGTACACCTCGCCAAACCCAAATTCCACCTCTAGAATTGCC
This sequence comes from uncultured bacterium, assembly GCA_964548905.1. GTDB lineage: Bacteria > Cyanobacteriota > Cyanobacteriia > Cyanobacteriales > Xenococcaceae > CAZJTL01. Next base: position 23,276 of record CAZJTL010000021.1, read on the forward strand.
TCGCTATGGTGCAGAAAGACTTTGTGGTATTCGCTGTATCGCTACTAAATTGAACGATGAACCGCCTAAAGAATCAACCCTAACAGCAATGGTAATTCAAAGGTTAGATGCTTTAGTAGTTCTTACTCTGACTGGTGCTGGTAAAATGCGACGGGGTGGCGGTGCAACTGGATATATTAAAGAAGCTTATCTTGCTCATCTTCTACCCCATCCAGAAGACTTAGATGTAGAAGATAAAGACTTTTGGACGGTATCGCCAGCGATGAGTCTTGATGCTGTTTCCAAACAGGATTTTTTTGAGCTAGTTGAGGGATTAGAAGCTGAATTTGCTAGAGAATATGTAGCGCAGCAAGTAGATCTCGATCGCGATCGAGTCATTATTGTTGGTTTAATGACTGATAAAATTAGCAGATCGCAATTTGAAGATGGGTTGGCAGAAATTGCACGGTTAGTAGATACTGCTGGTGGACAAGTGTTGCATACCATCTGGCAAAAACATGCACGTCCTCATCCTCAGACGGTAGTTGGTGCAGGAAAGGTTCAAGAAATTGCTCTTAAAGCTCAAAGCTTGGGCGCTAATCTAATAGTATTCGATCGCGACCTTTCCCCTGCACAGGTACGCAATTTAGAAATTCAAATTGGCATTCGCGTAGTCGATCGCACGGAAGTCATTCTCGATATTTTTGCTCAACGCGCTCAATCTCGTGCTGGTAAATTGCAGGTAGAATTAGCACAACTAGAATATATGTTGCCGCGTCTGACGGGTCGGGGTCAAGCCATGTCTCGTCTCGGTGGTGGAATTGGTACTAGAGGGCCTGGTGAAACTAAACTAGAAACAGAACGTCGTGCTATTCAAAGACGTATTTCTAAATTGCAGCAAGATGTCAATCAACTGCAAGCACATCGATCCCGCTTGCGCCAACAGCGTCAGCAACAGGAAGTCCCGACTGTGGCGATCGTTGGTTATACCAATGCAGGAAAATCAACGCTGATCAATGCCTTAACTAACGCAGAAGTATATACTGCCGATCAATTATTTGCTACTCTCGATCCTACTACTCGGCGATTACCAATTCCCAATCCCGATGGTGGTGAAGCGCGGACAATTTTGCTAACCGATACGGTTGGTTTTATTCAAGAACTACCTCCCCCTCTGGTAGATGCTTTTCGTGCAACTCTAGAAGAAGTTACCGAAGCAGATGCACTTCTGCACGTAGTAGACTTGTCTCATCCTGCTTGGTGTAGCCATATTCAATCAGTAATGCGTATTTTATCGACTATGCCAGTCACCCCAGGACCGATCTTACTCGCTTTTAACAAGATCGATCTCTCTGATAATGAAGCATTAACTCAAGCAAGAGAAGAATATCCTTTAGCTGTATTTATCTCCGCCAGTCAGCGTTTGGGTTTAGAAAATCTCAGACAAAAGTTAGGAGATCTGATTAGTTATGCAGTAGTTGAACGGAGGGTTTAAAAGAAAACTAATAGCTGAAAACTAAAATTAGCTTTGCTCAAACCATTCTTTAATACCATCTGCTATTTCTTTAGCTAGTTTTGCTTGTGAGGTGCGATCGCTAATCCATTCAAACTCTTTAGGATTAATCATAAATCCCATCTCTAACAAGATGGTTGGTGCAATATAAGGACGAGTCAAGGCTAAATTATTCCAAAATACGCCATAGGAATCGCGCTTTAACTTATCTACCAAATAATTGTGTAAAAATACTGCCAAACTATGCGCCTGGGGATGATACCAAAACACGCTAATGCCTTTAGTATTCATCGCATCTCCACCATCGGGTAAAGCATTGTAATGGAGAGAAATAGCCAAATCTGGTTTGATTTGGTTAATAATTTTGACTCTTTCTTCTAGAGAAACATCTTTGTCAGTATCTCTTGTCAGATAAACTGTGGCATCTTTATCCTGTAACTCTTTTTGCAACAACTGAGCAATTAATAAGTTAGCATCTTTCTCAGCATATCCAGTTGGGCCTTTACTCCCTGTTTCTGCACCACCATGACCAGGATCTAATAGTATTCTAATTCCTTTAAGTGAACCATCTCGTTTGGGAGGATGACGTAGGGATAAAATCAAACTTGTCCCTGCGTATTTTAAGTCGTAACCCCATTGCTGTTCGGATTTGAGGTTAAATGTATAGTCAAGTTGTGTTGGCTTTACCTGTCGCCAATCTAAGCGTTTAATTAAAGGATTATCATCAAAGCGAATGGTATCGGTTTCAGCAGTAGTGTTATAGAGAGTGAGAGTAAAAGTTTTTTCTCCTTGTTGTACGCTAATTGGTACTGGTAGTTGCAAAGGAAAAACAATTTCTGTCGCACCTTCTTTTTGTTGAGCATTAACGCTACGAATAATCGATTTAGGTGGAATATTTCCCGTAATCGGCTGAGTTTCTGCTGCTTTAATCCATGCACCGTAATCTAGATGCAACCAGTCACCATCTTTCCCTGTAACAGCTACTTTTACCCCTTTCGGTAGGGGAGTTAAACGAGAATGCTCGCTACTGGCACCAGTCCTCGTCACACCTGCATCAGCAGTTACTTCTACTACAGGTAATTGAGCAGGAGATAGGATTTCAATTTGACCAGTCCCTTCTTGAGTGACTATTTTACCGTTTTGGCGGAGTTGAAATAAAGGACGACCATAATTTCCTACCTCTGCGATCGCCGTACATCCTTCATATTTCCCAATAATTTCTGAGGAAGTAGGTTGATTGGCAGAGTTGAGAATAGCAGAATTAGGCGGTAATTCAACTGTTGGCGACTGAAGAGCAAGGGGAATATTTTGCTTTCCCAGAGTTACAGAAACTTCAGCTTGTGGGGGTGCGATCGCGCTAAAGCAAATTAACTCATTGGGTAATCTGGCAAAATCTTGAGCTGGTGTCAGAGAATCTTGGGCAAAAGCTAATTCTGTAGGTATTTCTGGTTTCGTGCTAGTTCGAGTAACTTTAAGTTTAAGTTCTTGTTCTTGGTAAGTAACTGTAATCAGATTTTCTCCTACCTCTAGTGGCACACTGGGAGCAAAATGACCTGCTGGCGATCGCACGATCGCCTTACCGTTAACTAATACTTCCCCTTGACTGGGAGCAGTTCCAATTAAAAAAATACTTGAGGCTGTTGTTTGATGTTCTGAGGGTGGATATACCAGAGAAAAAGAAGGATTTGGTTGTGCAGTTACGGAGTTACCCATCATTACACTTACAGCTATGATAACAGCTAGGGCGATCGCTCCCAGAAATTTTTTCATCACCAATGTTAGTAACTGGGCAGATCCTGTTTAACACAAAAGATTTTCAACTACTAAATAAAATAACAATTATTCAACTACTTGAAGCTTTGTTAATAATGGTAGCGGCACTGAATAATAATCAGATAATCGTCGTTAACTTGATAAATTAAACGGTGTTCTTGGTCGATTCGGCGCGACCACAACCCAGACATATCAAATTTTAGAGGTTCTGGTTTGCCAATACCTTCAAAGGGAGAACGTTGAATATCTTTAATCAATTCGTTAATGCGTTTGAGTATTTTTTTATCCGTCTTTTGCCAATAAAGATAATCTTGCCAAGCATCATCTAAAAACATGATATCCATGTATTTTTACTCAGCATTGGTATCTTCTTCAATTAATTCTCGTTGTTGATATTTACCTTCTTTTAATTGTTCTAATGCTTTGTAGAGACGTTGGGCATTTTTGGGGCTTCTCAGTAAGTACATAGTTTCTTCGATCGCGTTATAGTCTTCTAGAGAGATCATCACTACTGGCTGTTCTGACTGGCGCGTAATAATAATCGGTGCGTGGTCGTTACAAACTTGATTCATCACCGCAGTGAAGTTTTTACGGGCTTGGGTGTAGGTAATTGCTTCCATAGCTATGATGGTAATACTTGTCTTAATTGTAACCGTTTAAGTACATAAATAGTCAACAATTGCTCGCTCTTGTTTTCTCCATCAGCATCTTCTGCTAGAGATTGGGATAGAGAACGAGTAAAGGCAAGGATAAACTACTCAGAGAATGGTAGAGGAAATTAAACACCTTGATGGGAGTATCAAATACATAATCTCTGATAAATATCATCGAGATTCTTCAAATGTTGCTGTGGATCGAAACAAGTGGCGATTTCCCCAGCAGAAAGATATTTAGTTACTGTATTATCTTGGCTTACTAGATCGCGGAAATTGCCGTTTGCTTGATTCCAAGCAGTATGGGCGCAAGATTGGACAACGCTGTAAGCTTCTTCTCGACTCATTCCCTTGTCAACCAATGCCAACAATACTTTTTGGCTGAAAATGACTCCGCCGTAAACGTTCATGTTGCGTTCCATATTTTCTGGATAAACCAATAAATGTTTAATTAGATTGGTAGTATCCTTTAACATAAAATGAATTAAGATACATGTGTCGGGTAGAATCACGCGCTCAACAGAACTGTGAGAAATATCTCGTTCATGCCAGAGAGCAACATTTTCTAGTGCTGCGACAGCGTTCCCTCTGATTATTCTTGCCATACCTGTCAACCGTTCGGAACGAATTGGGTTGCGCTTATGAGGCATAGCTGAAGAACCTTTTTGTCCTTTGGAGAAAAATTCTTCTACTTCTAGAACATCAGTGCGTTGTAGGTTGCGAATTTCTACTGCAAAACGTTCGATCGATGCTGCGAGTAGGGCGATTTGTTGCACGTATTCAGCATGGCGATCGCGAGAAATAACTTGAGTTGAGGCTGTATCGGGTTGCAGTCCTAATTTTTGGCAGGCGATCGCTTCTATTTTTGGATCGACATTAGCATAAGTTCCGACCGCACCAGAGATCTTACCGACAGCAATGTCATTGCGTAAGCGTACCAAACGATCGCGATTTCTCAGTACTTCCGCCAACCAACCTGCTAATTTAAAGCCAAAAGTAATCGGTTCGGCATGAATGCCGTGAGAACGACCTACCATTACTGTATAGCGATGTTGCTGCGCTTGATAGCGAATTGCTTGAACTAGTTCTTCAACACACTCAAGGATTAAATTCAAACTGGCTAACATTTGCAATGCCAAACCAGTATCTAACACGTCGGAACTAGTCAAACCTAAGTGAATGTACCTGCCAGCATCACCTACGTATTCATTTACGTTAGTCAAAAAAGCAATGACATCATGACGTACTTCTGCTTCAATTTCTAAAATGCGATCGCGATTAAAGTTAGCCTTGGCTTTGATTTCTTCAACAGCTTCACCAGGAATGTAGCCTAGTTCTGCTTGTGCTTCACAAACTGCGATCTCTACCTGTAGCCAAGTTTTGAATTTATAGTCGTCAGTCCAAAGATCTCCCATTTCGGGTAGAGTATAACGTTCAATCACAGTCTGTGCCGCCTAGTACAACCGTCATATTCTACAACTATTTGCATTCAAATTTACAGCTTAGAAGATTGATACCCCCGTTAGGATCGTCTACTATAGATGCCTAATCCCAAAGGTAAAAAATCGATTATTTTTGACATTAGGCTTGTCACGATTAGGAAGAAGCGCGTTAAGCTAGAAAAAATGATTCCGTCATACATATTTAAAATCAGATCTTAAGATGAATACAGAAGAAAGAGCGCTCACCGAATCTTCGTTAACTATTAACTCTTCTAGTAATTCCTTAGCAGCTAAAGATGTTTCAGACAAAATAATCGGTTTTGGCAAGCAACTCTCTGCCACGATCGAAGTATTGCCTAATTACCTGAGTGACTTTTGGCAAGTTTACAAAAATCCTATAGTCGTTCTAGGTTGGGCGATCGCCAGTATAGTTGCTTTGAAAATTGTTTTTGCTGTGCTAGGTGCGATTAACGATATTCCTTTGCTATCACCTTTGTTTGAATTGGTTGGTATAGTCTGCGGCGGTTGGTTTACCGTTCGCTATGTCATTAGCGCCGAAAGCCGTAATGAATTGGGAAGAATCTTAAATTCTCTCAAAGAATATGTGTTTGGAAATAAAGTTACTGGTTAGTTATCAGCTATCAGCAGGGAACAGGGAACAGGGGAAGACAAGGGAGTCAACTTACTTATTACCTATTACTTATTACTTTTTTCCCTAGTCCCTAATCCCTAATCCCTTGATTCATCCATCATCCTCAAAACTGTATCGGCACAAATAAAACGATCGCCGATCTTATCTGAAGGTGACTCGCTGAGGTTGGGTGCAGTTAGTTTATCAAGAATATACTCTAATTTGTTTGTGCGATCGCGATCGAGAGAATTATCGCTGTGATTATGCCAATAGTCTCGCCATTGGCTGCTATTACTCGCAGAATCGATCAAATAAAAGGGTGATACACCTGTCAATAGATAGAGACAAGTCATTCCTAAACTATACAAGTCACTAGCAGTGATCGCCTGTCCTCTCAATTGTTCTGGTGCTGCATATTCGGAACTTCCCATATAAGGATAGATGCTATTTCTATCTAACATTTTTCCTATGGAATTCCAGCCAACTAAAGTATATTTTTGGTGATGGAAATTGTAGATAATATTGCTAGGTTTAAGATTGCGATGAACGAGACAGCGATCGTGGATGATTTTTAGGACAGGTAAAATATCTTCTAATAATTTCCAAATCCGATCTAGAGTAAAAGTATTCGATCGATTTATGATTGTGTGCAAATTAACTCCATCAAGCCAATCTTGAACTAAGTAAAAACAACTATCTTGTTCAAAATAATCTCTAGTTTTAGAGAATGTATTATAAAAATTTAAATCAGATAATATTGCAAATAAATTATTAAAATAAACTCTAATTATTTGTTGTTTTTCAGAATTATTTAAATTAAAATTATACTGTTTCAAGTAATATTAACAAATTGAATCTTCTCCAAGATCCAATACTTTAAAAGTACTACTATAGCGATCGCGATCGATAACTTGTAAAGCTTGATATCGTTGTTTCAGCAATAACCCAGAGCCACAAGCTTGACATATCATTGTAGAAGAATGAGCGTAATTTTGCAGGCAATGCGAATTGAAACAGTAAGGCATTATTAATTTGAATAATTCCTGAGATCGATTCTGTTCGATTAATTAGTCTCGTTGATTTTATTAGTTTATCGTTACCTTAATCAACTAGAGATAAATAAGCAATTCTAACAGTTTGTAAAAATTAATTGACTTCTTGGCTTTTTTCTGGATTGGTAAGTAAGGTTTTCAGTTTTGCGATTGATTATCTGAATAATTTAGTATATAGATCGTCGCTATTGTCGAAACAACTTACAGCTTCCTTTAGTGCTGTCAAATTCAAACTATTCAAAATACTAGCTTTGATTGGTCGTTTCTCGTCCCAAAAAATTAGAGATGAATAAAATGCGATCGCAGTTGTAGAAGTCAAAAGATGAAAAGTCTGTCGAGCAACTTGCTCATCTTCAAAGCTTAGAACTGTAGTTTAGACTAAAAATAATCGCCAAAAAACAATTCAGCAGTTAAAAATAGCTAAAATCAACAAATAAGGAGGTAAAAATTAAGCTAAATTGGCTTTCTTTTTCGCTTGTTTAGGAGGAGAATAGCGCTTTTTAGCCAGGGGATAAGTTTTTCTTTGGTTTCTTTTTTGACCTTTTTTCCAACCAGGAGACTTTCCACGGGTTTTAGGTAAAGTTGTAGGGGAACCAATCTCAACTAAAAGTTTAAAGACTGATTGTGCTGTTCTTCCAGGGGTTAAATTTTCCAGTTTTGATTGCCAAGGAAGATGATCTTCTTGAACTAGATCTTTAGCTAACCATAATTGCCAAGTCATCAAAGGCATAAGAGTACTCCATCTTTCAGATTGTTGTGTTGTACTCAAATACTGTATCCTTGTCCTACTGTTACTGAATTATTTGAAGATGGGGAATGTTCGTAAGTTCTATCACAGAGTGTTTTTGCTCCTCTTCTGCTCCATGCTGTATGGTCTATTCCAAGCAATAAATATTCTGATCAAGGTATTTCTTTAATGTACCTTTTCATCAATTTATTACTGTTTGGACGACTATCTTGTAAGGCTTCATAGGTGCTTGACCATTTTCTTTTAAATAAAGGTGAGAGCGAGAATTCTGCTAAACAACTAGCATTTCTCGTTGTCATCACACTATCCATTAATTCAAATGTGGCATCTTTCGCCTTTCCTAACATCAGATAGGTTTCTTGACGGAATTGTTGATATCGGTCATATTTCATCTTAGGGGGAGTTTGAATTAGAGTGGTCTTCTCATTCTCTCCCTATTTGCTCTTCATTCTTTCTTTGTTTTCTTCTCTTGTCTTTAGATTAGTCTAAACTACAGTTGTAACTTTCATGTCTACAAGTAATCCTGGAAAATCTATCCCGCTTGCGGAACTACCCAGCACAAACTCATAGTTTGCTATTAAATAATTTCTAAATTTATGTTCCAAATAAGTTCCAACTGCTTTGCCATCCGTAACACCATAAAGTGATGGTTCTGAGTGTTGAGATTCAAAAATAGAAAATCTTTCGGCTTCTAGGCAAAGTGTTTCTACAGTCAGGACTGGCATAGTTGCTAGTTAATTGGCATGTGACATCATAGTGTACATCTATTTGTCCGCTACGGTCATATATTCGCCACTCCTGACCTTTATTATTACTGAATCGCTATTTGCACGCGATCGCCTTCTAAGCGAACAGGATAACTAGGAATAGAAACTGTTTCATCATCCAAACATTGTCCAGTAGCTAAATTAAAATTTTGTTTGTAAATAGGAGAAGCTACTTTCAGAATGCCCCCGCGATCGCCGATAATACCTCTAGATAAAACATATGCCTTACTAAAAGGATCGTAATTACTGAGGGCATACAATTGTGTTCCCGATCGAGTTTCTACGCGGTAAATAGCAACTTGTTCTCCCGCGATCGCCGCACAGACTCCCGTATTGGGTTGAATGTCTGAAAGAGAACATATATCAACCCATTGTTTTGTTTCTTCGTTGACTGGTAAAGTTTGGATCATAAAGATAGCTCATTGTTCATTGTTGATGGTTCATTGCGAAGGCAGAAGGCAGGAGGCAGAAGGCAGAAGTTTATTGCTTAATTGCTTGTTCTTCCCCCGCTTCCCTTGCTCCCTCTGCTCCCCCTGCTCCCTCCGCTCTCTAACCCCTAGCCCCTACTTTTGTCGCGGGACGTTTTTGTCCTCTTTCGTCAACGTAGGCAAGATTGGGATCTGGTCGATCGGAGTTGATAAAATGGCGGAAGCGTTTTAGTTTTTCTTGGTCATTAATCGCGCTCTTCCATTCGCATTGATAGGTATCAACTAAATGCTGCATTTGTGCTTCTAAATCGGCGCAGATACCTAAAGAATCTTCGATAATTACTTGCTTGAGGTAATCTAAACCGCCTTCTAGTTTGTTAAACCAAGTTGCAGTACGTTCCAAGCGATCGGCTGTGCGAATATAGAAAATCAAAAAGCGATCGATATATTTAATCAGGGTTTCTTTGTCGATATCCGAAGCTAGTAAGACGGCGTGTTGGGGTTTCATGCCACCATTACCGCAGACATAGAGATTCCAGCCATTTTCTGTAGCAATAATGCCGAAATCTTTGCCTTGTGCTTCTGCACACTCCCGCGTGCAACCAGATACAGCCGATTTGAGTTTGTGGGGCGCTCTTAAACCGCGATATCTCAATTCTACTTCGATCGCTAACCCAGTTGAATCTTGTACGCCAAAACGACACCAGGTACTACCAACGCAAGATTTAACAGTGCGTAAAGCCTTACCGTAAGCATGACCAGATTCAAAACCAGCGTCAATTAGCTTTTCCCAAATATAAGGCAATTGGTCTACTCTAGCACCAAATAAATCGACTCGCTGTCCGCCTGTGATCTTAGTATACAGATCGAATTCTTTGGCAACTTCTCCCAAGACAATTAATTGATCGGGAGTGATTTCGCCTCCTGGTACTCTAGGAATTACTGAGTAAGTACCATCTTTTTGAATGTTAGCTAAGAAGTAATCATTGGTATCTTGTAAACCAACGTGGGGAGTTTCTAAAATATGCTCGTTCCAAGTTGCAGCTAACATGGAAGCTACCGCAGGTTTACAAATTTCGCATCCCATACCTTTGCCATGTTTGGCAATTAATTCCTCAAAGGTTTTAATTTGCTCGATGCGTAACAGGTGATATAGTTCTTGACGAGAATAGGGGAAGTGTTCGCAAAGATGATTTTTGACTTCTACTCCCGCTTTCTTGAGTTCGGTTTTGAGTAAATCAGTGACAAGAGGAACGCAACCGCCGCAACCAGTTCCCGCTTTGGTGCATTTTTTCAGACTGGGAACGTCAGTAATTCCATCTTCATGAATGGCATGGCAAAGCTGTGCTTTGGTAACGTTGTTGCAAGAGCAAATTTGGGCTGCATCGGGAAGACTATCTACTCCCATCTTCACAGAAGTTTGACCTTCTCTGGGAGGTAATAATAAATCTTCTGGATAGGGAGGAAGGGCAATTTTATTCTGGACAAATTGTAAGAAAGTACCGTAGTCAGCAGCATCACCGATGAGAATACCACCTAGTAGGTGTTTGCCATCCTCAGAAACTACTAGTTTTTTATAAATTCCCTTATTGTTGTCTGCGATCGCGATTTCTTTAGCGCCAGGAGTGCGAGCAAAATTATCACCAAAACTGGCTACATCTACACCCAAAAGTTTGAGTTTGGTAGACATATCTGCACCAGTAAAACTATTGTCGCGATCGCTAAGTCGATCGACTAGCACTTCTGCCATTTGATAGCCAGGTGCGACTAAACCAAAGATGCGATTATCATAAAGAGCGCATTCGCCGATCGCATAAATATCTCGATCGGAAGTCTGACAAGCTTCGTCGATGACAATACCACCCCGTTCGCCTATTTCTAGACCGCAATTTCTTGCCAACTCATCCCGTGGACGAATCCCCGCCGAGAAGACGATCGTATCTGTTGCTAATTCTGTACCATCAGCAAACAGCATCTTTGTAACTCTGCCATTTTCACTGACAATTTCGGTTGTATTTTTATTAGTGTGAACCTTTACGCCTAAATCTTCAATCTTCTGGCGAAGAATTGCACCACCAGCTTCATCAATTTGGACAGGCATTAAGCGAGGGGCAAACTCTACTACATGAGTAGTCAACCCCATCGATTTAAGAGCGTTAGCGCATTCTAAACCCAATAAACCACCGCCGACAACTACGCCTGTCTGACAGTTTTTAGCGTAGGCAGACATTTGTTCTAAATCTTCAATAGTGCGATAAACAAAAGTTCCTTCTGTATCTTTGCCTTTGATGGGGGGTACAAAAGGATAGGAACCAGTTGCTAAAACTAATTTATCGTAATTAATTTCTAAACCATTAGCTGAAGTGACAATTTTTTGAGCGCGATCGATACTAACCGCGCGATCGCCAATATGAATTTGAATACCGTTATTGTCATAAAATCCCGGTTCAACTAACGATAAATCTGCCGCAGTCTTGCCAGCAAAATAACCACTAAGATTAACGCGATCGTAAGCAACGCGAGGTTCTTCGCAGAATGTAATTAAATTCCAGTGCTGAATGGCTCCTTTTTCTACTATCAACTCTAGGAATTTGTGACCAACCATCCCGTTACCAATAACGATTAGGTTTTTCTTGTTTGTCATTTATTTTCACCTGACCCTGATATCGGTTATCCTAGGGGAATTTTGTCTGGATTCCAATGCCTGCGATGTAATAAATGACAATTATCGATTCTAAATTCGCATTAATTTTTATACAGATGCTCGGGCTTTTAAGAATTATTTGGTCTTGCAAGAGCAAACGGACAAAAAACAACGCGATGCACGTATAATTATAAGTTTTTAGCTTAAGTAAGTAGAGAAGGCATTATACCGAGAGCCGAGCCAAATAATGCCGCAGGTAATACGCTTATTGACGAGATGTGTACCAACGAATGAACAGCTTTTCTGCCTCAATCCAAATAAAGATAAGGGCGCTAAAACCGATACAGATCGCTAACTCTGTAAACGTGAGATAGTGAGTGCCAAAGAACTTTTGCAATGGTTCGACGTAAATCAGTAGTAATTGCAATAAAGAAGTTACGACGACCGATGCTATCAAATAAGGGTTAGAGCGTGGATCGATCTGCACGAACAACTTACTATTGGAACGAATGGCAAGAGCGTGTCCCAAACGATGTGGTTGCGATGTCTTAATGCCTGCACGATTCTAAGTTTGTGTTCTGGGGAAACGCGAGCGTAGACACTAATATTTTCGACGACCTGCTTCAATTCTTCATCGCTGCAACGCTCTATTTCCTTTCCAGTCATCGTTGCGTCGTTAGCTTGAGCAATTCCCAAATCTTGGGCGATCGCTTTTGCCGTCAATTGATGATCTCCAGTAATCATTAGACCTCTTGCAAAAGTCAGAACAAAATAAGAGAAAATAATTCAAGAC
>CAZJTL010000022.1:0-35581 GCA_964548905.1 uncultured bacterium
TTCAAGTAGCGATCGATCTGCGAATTATCGCCTACTTTTCAGACATCCTCTTAGAATGAAGGAGCCTAGATCGAGTACAAAGAAAAAATATGAAAATAGGATATGTTACTGAATATGATGCTCGCAGTATTTTAGAATGGTCTGGAACTGGTTTTAATATCGCTCAAGCTCTAAGTAATCAAGATTTAACTATTCAATATATAGGTCCTTTAGAGGAAAAATATTTTTCTTTTTTTAAAAGTAAATTATATTTTTATCGATATGTTTTAAATAAAAGATATCTGCTCGATCGCGAGCCTTTTCTGCTTAAATATTATGCTCAACAAGCAGCTCAAAAAATTGCAGAACTCCAACCAGAACTAGTATTTTGTCCTGGTACGGTACCGATTGGATATTTAGAATGCAAACAACCAATTGCTTTTTGGACAGATGCTAGTTTTGCAGGACTAGTAGATTTTTATCCTTTGTTTAGTAATTTATGCCAAGAAAGTTTTGAAGCTGGAAATAGGATGGAAAAATCCATTTTAGAGCGAACTAAATTGGCAATCTATTCTTCAGAATGGGCAGCGCAAACCGCGATCGATAATTATCAAATCGACTCGAATAAAGTTAAAGTAGTTTCCTTTGGTGCTAATTTAGAAGGGAAGAGAAATTTAGAGGATATTAAAAACCTAATTCAATCTCGACCAACCGATCGATGTAAGTTGTTATTTCTGGGAATAGACTGGTTTAGGAAAGGTGGAGACGTAGCTTTTCAAGTTGCTCGCGCCTTAAATAAAAATGGTTTGAGTACAGAATTAACTATTGCTGGATGCCAACCAAAAATTAACGAACCGCTACCAGATTTTGTTAATTACTTAGGCTTTATTAGTAAAAATACTCCAGAAGGAAGAGAAAAGTTAAAGCAACTCATAGCTGAGTCTCATTTTTTAATTTTGCCCTCGATCGCTGAATGTAGTCCCATTGTTTTTTGCGAAGCAAATTCCTTTGGGGTTCCTTGCCTTTCGAGAAAGTTAGGAGGCATTCCTACTATTATTAAAGATGGCATTAATGGGAAGTTATTCGATAAAAATGCTCAGATTTCAGAATATTGTCACTATATTGAAAATTTATTGGCTTTTTATTCTCAATACGAGCAACTTGCGCTCTCCAGCTTCGCAGAATACCAATCTCGTCTTAATTGGGATGTAGCAGGAAAGACTGTCAAGAAATTATTGACGGAAATTATATAGTATTGCTGTATCCTACTTAGAAACTCTTTGAACAACTTCGTTGATATGACCTGGAAAAAAGTCTATTCCTAAAGCAGATTTGATTAAGTAAGCAAAAATCAAAATAGCTAAACTAATTAATAAATTCAGACCAATTAGCATCAACACAGCTAAAATGATGTTGCCTATTCTTGTCCATTTGCTAGGTAGATAAGAACGTTTTTGTTGTCGTTTGTCTTTTCCAACCAGAAGGACAACATAAAATTTCGAGAAAATCAGATCGACAATAAACCTTAAATCAACTAGTTTAGGTGAACTAGAAACAGGTTTAGCTGCAACCTCTTCGAGCATAGTCTCGATCGCTTCTAATTGCTTTTGAGTAAAACTGTCTCGAATTTCTGAGTTGATTCTATCTAAATAAAATTTGATATTATCTTGGCGATGATTTAATTTAAGTGAATTATCTTGGTTGTGTGTGCTATTTTTCAAAACAATTAACCCTCTCCTCAAACAAACGAAAATAACCAATTAGCGATCGTCACAAAAATCGCAAGTAGTTCGCTTGTTTATCCCAAGTTGAACTCAAGGATAGTAGATAGATTCTGATTGGTATTCATTAGCTGATAGTTATATTCAATGAACAATGAACAATGAACAATCCTTAGAATTATCTACAATTGCAACTTAGTATTATTTGTGTTTGTTTACGAAAAAAAATATTTAATTAGCTAATTTATAAATTAAATAACCGCATTTAATAGCGATCCAAATCACACTTAGCAAAATATAAGAAGTATATGGCTGAAGCTTAAATATCCAACCAACACATAATTTATTCATAATTGTTTTAGCGAAAGCTAACATGAAAATTAAAGCGATCGCGAAAACCCAAATTATTAATAAACTAAGCGCCCAAATTTGCGCTCGCTCGAATGGTAAAAAATTTAGTGAAATTTTGGTATTAAAAAAAATACCTGACAAAATAATTACAACTACCCAAGTATTTGCTAAAACAATCGCTCCAGTTTCTGCGATCGCTAAATGTAGCGTAATCCCCAAAGTTCCCAACCAAACTAGCCAAGAAACCCGATAAGTAGCCAGCAACCAACCAGCGGCAATATATCCCAGAAATAGCAGTAATAAGTAAGTCCAGCCAAATAAAGTAGACTTGAGAAAAGATTTCATGAAACTAGGGAACAGGGGTTAGGGATTAGGGGTTAGGGGTTAGGGGTTAGGGGCTAGGGAAAAAACATAAAAGCCTTCTGCTCCCTGCTGCCTTCTCCCTGCTCCCTTCTAATAACTACTCAATCTTAATCGCATCAACTAAATGTTTACGTGGGTTGAAAGTTTCTAATGCTTTCAATTTCTGGTATAGCTCTTTTTCTGCTTCACTTAAGTCTTTAGGGGCAATAATTTGAATTTCTACTAATTGATCGCCGCGATCGCCATTAGCATCTGGATAACCCTTGTGTGCTAATTTAAATCTTTGACCAGATTTAACACCGCTTGGTAAGTTCATGTTTACCAACCCGTCAATTGTTGGTACTTGTACCGAACCACCTAAAACAGATTCAACAGGAGTAATCGGTAGTTGACAGTAAATATCTAAACCTTGCAGGTCAAAAATAGGATGACGTGCGACAATAATTTTCAGATAGAGATCTCCACCATCAAGTCCCTGACCTTTGAGGCGAATTCTCTGACCATCTACCATCCCTGGTGGCATATCTACTTCTAAAGCCCGTCCGTCTTCAAGCCTAATTCTTTCTCTACCTCCTTGATAAGCTTGATCGAGACGTAGGGTTAATTTTGCTTCAATGTCTCTTCGTAGATTGCGAGGAGCAACAACCTTTTCTGTTTTAGTTGTACCTGGACGGTAATTATTGGCACTAACCCGAACTCCAGCACCTCCTGCGCCAGTGCTTGATGTTTGTCCGTTGTTGCGGAAAGCACCGACAAAATTACCAAAATCGCCGAACTGACTACCTCTACCGTTTCTATTCGATACTTTTCGTTTTTGATTGTTCAGAAATTGGTCTAGCTGCGATCGCTTGTCATCCTCCGATAAAAATTCATAAGCTTCATTAATGTCCTTAAATTTATCTTCGGCGGCTTTATTCCCAGGATTGCGATCGGGGTGATATTGTCGGGCTAATGTCCGATATGCTTTTTTAATTTCCTCGTTAGAAGCATTTTTAGGAACACCTAAAATTTCATAGTAGTTCCGCAAGTTTGGCATATATACAGTCGTTGGCTATCAGTTATTAAGGGACTAGGGGTTAGGGATTAGGGACTAGGGGTTAGGGATTAGGGACTAGGGATTAGGGATTAGGGGTTAGGGATTAGGGATTAGGAATTAGGCTTTTCTCCTCAGCTTCTCAGCTTCTCAGCTTCTCAGCTTCTCAGCTTCTCTAGCCCCTAGCCCCTAGAACCATTCATCATCCTCCTCATCCCAATCGTTTTGAGGGGGAATATTACGTGAGCGATCGCGACTTCGATCGCGTCTGTTAGAAGAGGGATATTCATCATCGTATCTGGATTTAGAAGGGTTTGACGAGTTTCTTCGGTTGTAGGAACGAGGCGAGTCAAAATCGTCTCCACCTTGTTGTTCGTAATAGTCATCATCTCGATCGTAACGACTGGAACGACT
This sequence comes from uncultured bacterium, assembly GCA_964548905.1. GTDB lineage: Bacteria > Cyanobacteriota > Cyanobacteriia > Cyanobacteriales > Xenococcaceae > CAZJTL01. The sequence goes on from CAZJTL010000022.1 coordinate 3,862, forward strand.
AGATTTGTCGTCTGGATAATCGTAATTGCGATAATCGTTGCGACTGTTGGGTTGACGATAACTTGGTGTATCGTAATCCGAGTTGCGACTGTTGGGTTGACGATAACTTGGTGTATCATCGTAATCCGAGTTGCGACTAGCTGCTTGACGATAACCTAAAGAATCGTAACCCGAACCACGGCTGTTTGGCTGTGGATAGCGATCGCGATACTCATCATCGGCATATCTTGGTTTTCTAGTGTCGTAGTAGTAATCATCGTCTTCATCATCACCTAAGAAAGTACGTTTGATTGCGCCAAAGAAATTATCGTCTTCTTCGTCTTCGTATTGCAATCTAATTTCTCGATTTAATTCGTAAATAGTATCTTGTAAATCAGATTGAGCGCGATCGAGGGTTCTTTCGTCATCTCTTTGCAATGCGTCAAGAATTTGTTCGCAAAGAGTATCAATCCGACGGCGATAGGGACTGACAAACTGAGAACCAAAATCTAAGCTAGTTTCTTTTAGTTTTCGTTGTGCTTGGTCGGTTAAAGCTTTAGCTCGATTGCGTTTTTCTACTCTTTCTTTTCTTTCCCGATCTTCCGAGGCAAATTTTTCTGCTTCTTGGATCATTCGATTTACTTCTGTTTCACTTAGATTAGAAGCTCCAGCAACAGTAATACTTTGTTCTCTTCCCGAGGTTTGATCGCGAGCCGTTACTTGTAGGATACCATTAGCATCAACATCAAAAGAAACCTGAATTTTGGGTATTCCTCTTGGTGCGGGAGGAATGCCATTGAGCTTAAAGCGACCGAGGGATTTATTACCCGTCGCCATTTCTCGTTCGCCTTGTAGGACGTGAATTTCTACCATAGTTTGATTATTTTCCCCTGTAGAGAAAATATCTGAACGTCTGACAGGAATGGTTGTATTGCGAGGAATAAGTTTTTTAGTTACACCGCCAATGGTTTCCAGCCCGATCGATAGAGGAGTAACATCAAGTAGAAGAATATCTTTGACTTCGTTGGTGAGAATTCCCGCTTGAATCGCTGCACCAACAGCAACTACTTCATCAGGATTAACGTTTTGATTGGGTTCGCGATCGATAAAACTACGGACTAAATCTTGTACGAGGGGAATGCGCGTCGAACCTCCTACTAAGACTACTTCATCGATTTGGACGGGACTGACTCCAGCATCAGAAAGCGCCCTTTTAATGGGACGACGCAGACGACTGACTAGATCGCCAGATAATTCTTCAAATTTGGCTCTCGATAGCTGCGTTTCTATGTGTTTGGGACCGTCTTCAGTAGCATAAATAAAGGGTAGGTTAATTTCAGTAACACTGACCCCAGAAAGCTCGATTTTTGCCTTTTCAGCCGCTTCAATCAATCTCTGTAAGGCTTGGCGATCGCTTCTTAAATCGACACCTTCTTTTTCTTTAAATTCTTCTGCTAACCAATTGACAATGCGCTGATCGAAATCATTTCCTCCTAGCTGAGTATCGCCACTAGTCGCCCTAACTTCAAATAAACCATCGCCAACATCTAAAACCGATACGTCAAAAGTACCACCACCAAGGTCAAAGACTAAAATAGTTCTGCTATATTTTTGGTCTAAACCATATGCCAAAGATGCTGCGGTAGGTTCGTTAACGATCCGCAATACTTCTAATCCTGCAATTTTGCCTGCATCCCTGGTTGCTTGTCTCTGGGAATCGTTAAAGTAAGCAGGAACGGTAATGACTGCACCAGTTACTTCTTCTCCTAAATAGCGGCTGGCTTCATCTGCCAATTTCCGCAAAATCATGGCTGAAATTTCTTCGGGAGCATAATATTTTTTCTGCTTGGGACAACGAATTTTAATGTTTCCCATCTCATCAGGTCGAATTTGATAGGGAAAACGATTAGCTTCGGTTTCAATTTCCGAATAGCGACGACCCATAAAGCGTTTGATACCATAAAAGGTATTTTCAGGGTTCAGTACTGCTTGTCGCCGCGCCATTTGCCCGACTAGTAATTCTCCATCCTTGTTAAAACCAACTACAGAAGGAGTTGTCCGCATACCTTCGGAATTGGCAATTACCACTGGTTTGCCACCTTCCATTATCGCTACGACTGAATTAGTTGTTCCTAGGTCAATGCCGACTACTCTTCCCATGCGTTACTCTGACTCCCGTATCTCAATCGATATTGTTTGGAGAATTTAGATTTTTTTACACTATATACTGACAATATTTCGTCTCACAAAATTGTTTGACTAATTCGTTGTACAACAATCTTGTTGATACAAACAATAATTTTATCAGCGAATCTTTACCTGCTATTTTAGTATCTCCTATTCTAAGTTTGTGATATTTATAGCGCTACGCCCTAGGGAATAGGGAATAGGGGTTAGGGATTAGGGGTTAGGGATTAGGGATTAGGGAAGGCAGAAGGAAAAATAAGTCTAAAGTCTAATTATTACTTGCTACTTGATTTGGTGCTAGAGTTTGGATTGAAACTTTCTCTGTTGTGGATGTTTTTTTGTAGGGATTTAGATGAAAATCTGGGTAAACGAACAAATTGACCCTTGCGGTATTATTTATTCTTGTATTGCTAGTCTTAATGAAGAGGCTGCTCGTGATTGCCATCAAACTTGGCAACAAAACTTAACAGAAGCACAAAAGCAGCAAGGTTGGATCGCGCGTTTGCGGACAGTTGATTCTTGGGACGAAGTACCTGTTAATGCTCTCAAGTTGAATTAATGAAGCGATCGACAAGTAAGGGAAACAGATGTTGAATTTGCTAAAGATCGGGACAAGAGGCTAAATATAAATTGGTACGATAGGCTAGGTAAACTTTGCCGTTTTCGTCTACAAAGCGATCGAATAATTCTCCTAAACCAGAAATAAGCTGTTGATGTACCATACCCGATCGCGGTACGAAAGAATGACTCATCATCAAACCAATTAGTCCCTTTAAATTAAATTCTTGTCGATGAGTAAAGCTGTTCTCAGTAAAATTAGGAAACAAGGAATTTTCTTCTAAAACTTTTTCTGAAGCAAAAGACTTTCTTGATGGATAATCTTCACAGATTTTTTCAATTAATTCTTCATATCTTTGTGTAAATTCGTGATCGCGATTGTCTAAATTCCAAACCAATGCAACTCTACCTTGTGGTTTGAGAATGCGGCGAAATTCCAACATTGTTGGTTCTGGATCGAACCAGTGAAAAGATTGAAAACAGCTAACTAGATCGACTGAATCATCAGCTAAATTAGTATTTTCTGCTGTTCCTTCACGGAAATCTACCAGAGGATGAGTTTCTGCTGCTTGTCTCATTTCCAGATTGGGTTCGATCGCGATTACTCGTATCCCTCTATCAGCTAGCAAACGTGAAGAAATACCCGTTCCCGCACCAATATCCCCTACTATTAATTGTGATGCTTCGCCCAATCCTGTTAAGATTTGGTCGATCGCCTCGGTTGGATAGGTTGGTCGATATTGGGCATAATCTAGAGCGCGATCGCTAAATCGACCCAAAGGATTCATTTGGTGTAATAGTATCGTCTCAAGATTAGTTTTGTCCATTTGGTTTATCCGTGCCAACTAACTTTCGATCGTTCTTCATTATCCTTCTGCCTTCTGCCTTCTGGAGGCGGGATGAAAGGAGGTTGACTCCGAAAAGTTTGCCCGCCGTCATAAAAGCCTTTTCTTCACCTGTTTTCTTAGATGTTGACCAGCTTAGTTGATTTTTAAGGCGATAGTTTTGCCTTCATAGCTCTATTTTCTTTGTACCACATGGCAACATCTGGCATCCATTCTTCAAAGTGAACATAGAGAAGTTCACATAATTTTTGTGCTTCTAATTGTGCGTCACGCTTCCAACGAAGATCTAATAAATGCATTAGCGATCGCGCGTTACAACTCATCACAAAATGCTGTCTGGCATCAAAAGGAATAATACTTCTAGCGTGTTCTTCTGATAATCCTTCCGCAATTCTTTGTTGATACAACTGACAAGCTTCTGAGCACCATTCTAAGTCTCGATCTCTTTGTTCTTGAGAATAAAAATATTTTTTACCTTGACGATTGGTATAGTTACCAACTGGACGCAGATAAAAAACATCTTCTAAGTCTCTTTTGCCTTCAACTACATCAATTACTCTCTGTCCCGTATAGCGGAAAGATTGTACATCGAAGGAAAATCCGACACGATGCGTTCTGATTTGTTGCATCATCGAATGGGGAAAATAGCCGACATTAAAAGTAATTTGAGGGTGTTCTATACAATTCCCTGACACGATTACTTTTCTGTTGCGACGAACGATTAAAGCACCTGTAGAAACAGTCGCACAATAAACAAAACCATCATAATTTTCGATCGATTCTAAATAGGAAGCAGATCTATTAGCACTAATTTCCACTCGCGGACTATTGCGATTGGAGACATGAAGATAGTAACCAGCTTTATGAATTTCATTGGGCTGATGAGCTAAAGACCAAGTTCCTGATAAATTATTAACGTGTAAAAGTGCTTGTATTTGGTCTAGCAATTTAATCGAAGTGCCAGCATAGCGCCAATTTGTTTCTAGAGTATTGCCATCGCTATGTCTTAAGCCTTCTAACAAACCCTCAACTTCTTCACTCTTAAGAGTCAAATAACCGTCAGGTAAACATTTTTCTCCAGTAGCATCATAACATTTGTCTAAAAACCATTGACCGATATGAGGAAGATCGATCGTATATCGATCGCCTGCTTTTTGTTCGATGGTAATGCCTAGAGAATATAAAAAATCTATCTTACGCTTGATTCTTAATCTAAAACGGATTTGATTAGCAGGTCGTGGTTTCATTCCATCCCCTACAAAAAAACCAACCAACATAGCAAATTTTTTGGCGGGAATATTCCAGGGATTTTGCCAAGATTTACGTTCTAATTCTGACAACAAACCCGATTTTAAGTATCTTCTTGGTTTACCAATAACATCAGCAGCATTTTCAAAATAAGCACCTGTCCAAGAACCATCTTTATAGCGTCGCTTGACAACCATTCTGTGATCGAGAGTAACGACTGTATCGAGTTTTTGTCCGACGAGTCGATAAACTTGACCAGTATGTTGGTATTTTTGTAAGGCTTTTGGTGCTTCAAATTTAATTTCTTGAGTATTCAAATCGAAGGCGGCTAGATTGTGCCAGAATTGCACATCTGCCCACTTAACCCAACCGCTAGAGGTAAGCACTTCAGTTTCTTCATCATAGCAGCCGTAGTGACCTCTATTGCCTGCTAGTAAGTGTTTGACAACTAATTCTCCAGCTTTAGCTTCGTCGGGAAAGCGATCGCGGCGATCGATTACAAAATCTTCGCAATAATCCTGGTGCATCGCCGCCCAAATCACCTGTTGAGGATTCGGTGTGCAAGCAATTACTTCAACTCGAAATTTATCCATCGATCGATTTTAAACAGAGTATTGATTAACAAGGCAAACTCTATCCTCTGATAGCAATGTCGATCGCGGGCTGTTACTTAAACAATTTTTCCAACTTGGTTCAGGTTCAGATCTATCTAATTGACTACGATGGATTGTCTAAGTCCTGCTAGACGATTTGCTCAGCCAATCACTTAATTGCTCTTGCGATATTTGACTTGAAGCTACTGCAAGCATAATATTCACAACATCTACCTCAGAAGCAGTTACCATCATTCCATTAATTTCCAGAAAAACTGCCATAACTACAAAAGCTGTTCTTTTATTGCCATCCACAAAAGGATGATTATTAGCAATACCCCAACCGATTGCTGCTGCTGAGTCATAAATAGTAGCTTCAGGATTGTAGTTCGAGAGATTTTGCGCTCTAAACACAGCACTTTCTAATTTACCTTCATCCAAAATTCCTGACGAACCACCAAATGCTAGTATCTGCTGCTGATGAATAGCTTTGACTTGTTTAACCGTAACAAATCTAATTCCACTCATTCTGCTAGTTTTTTCAGTGCATTTTTATAGCGAGAACTAACATTTTTTGCTACTTCCATAACTTCAGCAAATTCTGGATCGTAAGGAGATAACAAAATTCCTTCAGCCGTTTCTGTGACATACAAAGAATCTCCTTCTCCCACCATTAATTTTTCCAGGAGTTCTTTAGGTATGCTTGCACCCAGAGAATTGCCGATCTTACGAATTTTTAGTTTCATGAGTATAGTAGTTACGAATGTGTCTACTATACTAGCAGATTTATCTCAATACAAACAAAATAGTTATGATAATCAATGAAGCAAATCGCTTTAATAGCCAAGATTTAGACGAATTCTTAGGCACGATTATAAATGCTTTAATTCATCTGTACTACAACTTGCTGAAATTCTCGATCGCATTTAACTCACTGGGTTTAAATACGCCTTTTTCAGTAATAATCGCTGTAATTAAATCGGCGGGAGTAACGTCAAATGCGGGGTTATAATATTCTATTCCTTTGGGACAAATAATAGTTTGTCCGACTTGATAGATTTCTGAGGGATGGCGTTCTTCGATCGGGATTTTACTGCCATCAGCAATCTTAAAATCCACCGTAGAAAGTGGTGCAGCAACGAAGAAAGGAACGTTGTGAGCTTTAGAGACAACTGCCAGAGAATAAGTACCAATTTTGTTAGCAGTATCCCCATTAGCAGCAATGCGATCGGCACCAACAATCACCGCATCAATGATTCCCTGCTTCATACAATGAGCTGCCATACTATCAGTAATGACTGTGACTGGAATACCTTCTTGTTTGCATTCCCAGGCGGTTAATTTTGCCCCTTGCAGGCGAGGGCGAGTTTCATCAGCAAAAACCCTTGCTAAGCGATTTTCTCGCCATGCCGAGCGAACTACGCCCAATGCAGTGCCATAACCAGCAGTAGCTAGGGAACCAGTATTACAGTGGGTAAGAATTGTCAATTTGTCAGGTTGTTCTGGTAAAGCTTTTAAACCACAATCGCCGATCGCCTGACAGGTTTGTAAATCTTCAGATTGAATATCTTGAGCGGTTTGGAGCAAAACCTCTTGAATTTCGGCAACTGTGCCAATGGTTTCATAAGCAGTTTTGAGCATTCTAGAAATTGCCCAAAAAAGATTGACTGCGGTGGGACGAGTTTGACGCAACATTTGAGCAACTTTTTCCATCTGTTCGAGAAAGACTTCTCTTTGTTGCACCTTGATTTCTGTTGCACCTAGATACATTCCGTAAGCAGCAGCTACGCCGATCGCGGGAGCGCCTCTAACAATCATAGTTCTGATTGCTTGTGCCATATCTTCGCTGCGGCTGATTTCTACTACGGTATATTCTTCTGGTAGGCGTGTTTGATCGATTAGGAGTACTTTTTCGTTGTGCCAAATAACTGGATAGATATGGTTAGCAGCAATATTCATTTTTTCCGCAGACGAATATAAGTAGATTTATATTATCTAAGTATTTACGCAGCATCAATAATCTCTCCGCACCCATTAAAATACTTGCTAATTTCAAAAGGCGATCGCCATCTAAATTCAATTAAAGGTCAGCTCTTACTGTAAACTCATAATCGCTACCTGGTTCTAGCAGATAATCGCAACGATCTAAAAAACGTCCCAAAGGTTCTTGAATCAAAGCACGTCCCAAAGAAGGCTGAACGATTAAGCGTCCTTGCCGAAAATGCCATTGAAAATTCCAATTGTAGGTAGCTGCTCTAACCTCTCCTTCAATCTTGCCTAGATGCCAAGACTGTTGAGTAATACGAACATAGGCAGTGGTTTCTGGCAAATTTCTAGAACTCACAACGGCTATAGATTCTAAATTATTCTAAATTAATTGGGTAATCATTTTTTAATATATAGGAATTCTCGGTTGAGTGAGATGCACCTTGTAGTAGATAGGGAGCAGGGAGCAGGCAGAAGGCAGCGCGGTTCTCTACCCCCTACTCAATTACTTGCTTGAAAAAAGATAAGGAACTGTGAGCGCGATTGTTACAATAAACATAAACCCAATCAAGATGACAAAATACAGATTGAGCAAATTCACCTGTTTTTCTAGTTTTTTCTGGGATTCCCAATTTTTGAGAAGGTGGTTAGTCAACATAGTTTGGCTTTCTCCTCTCTCTCCTGCAAGTTCGTAGCTGTTGTTAGCTTTGAGGGATTTCAATTTTATTTCCAGGCGATCGATGAGTTCATATTGAAAAGATTCTAATTTTTTTTTCAAATCTAGAGAGGTATCTAGTTGTTGCTTATTAATTTCCGAAACTAAATCTTTACGCAAAAGACTAAAACTCTTAGCCAATTTTGTATCTAACTCGTCTGAAAATTGCTGAAAATTTTCTTCCCAGGCAACTAAGCTATTAGTAGCAGGTTGAGTCAGCGCAAATTTAATAATCAGTTTTTCAAATAATCCTGGTCCTAAATGAAAATATCCTTTATTAACGTAGCGAATTGCACTAGCTAATTCTTCTGCTGGTGTACTCTTGAGTAAATAACCTCTGGCTCCTGCTTGAATAGCATTGTTAATAAATTCTTCGCGATCGTGAGAACTAAACACCAAAACCTTAGTTTTTGGAAAACGTTGAGCAATAATTTTTGTCGTCGTAAAACCATCCATCCCTGGCATATCTAAATCGATTAGAGCAATATCTGGGGATAATTTCTCGATTTGTTCTAAGGCGGTTAAACCATCATCTGCGTTACCAACGACAGTCAAATCTGACTCAGTTTCCAAATAAACTTGTAAGGCTTGCCTAATTAAATTTTGATCGTCAGCTACTAAAATACGAATCACTAAAAATACCTCTAATTTATCTAATCTATATTGATAATTAAGTTGATTAGGATATTGAGCATATCTCGATCGTTCAATCTCACAACAATATCAAGTTGTCGTTAAATTGGCTATAAAAAGTAACAAAATCTAGAGGGGGTTTTCTTGGCATTACTTGAATCTGATTCTAATTGGAACTCGCAAGAATTAGAACAAACTATTTTAAGCTTTCAGGAGATTACCGCAGAAATTAACTACAAGCAAGCGCAAAATTCCCTGAGAAATCTAGTAGCTAATCTCGATCTTACCTCTCAAGAACAAGATGGTTTGGAAACCGAGATCGAACATCTAGGCAAAATGCTGGCAAAATTGGAACAATCTGTCGTCCAAATTGCTGCTTTTGGCATGGTAGGGAGAGGTAAATCTTCTGTTCTCAATGCTTTGTTGGGTAAGGACGTATTTAAAGCAGGACCTCTTCATGGGGTAACACGAACTGCGGATAGTGCTAACTGGAATTGGCAAGATTTAGAAAAAGAAGGCGATCGCGCTAATACTAACATTCAATTATTTAATCTCAAAGGTAGCGATCGATCGTGCATTCAATTGATTGATACTCCTGGGATTGACGAAGTAGATGGGGAAACTCGCGAAGCATTGGCAAAAAAGATCGCCAAACAGGTAGATTTAATTTTATTTGTGATTGCTGGTGACTTAACCAAGGTGGAATACGAAGCATTAGCGCGATTACGAGAATTTGGTAAACCTATGCTCTTAGTATTTAACAAAATTGACCAATATCCAGAAGCCGATCGCTTGGCTATCTATCAAAAAATTAGGGACGATCGCGTGCGTCAATTGCTCTCGCCTGATGAAATCGTCATGGTGGCTGCATCACCTCTAGTTAAGGAAGCTGTCAAGGGAGGAGATGGCAAGGTGAAGATGCAGCGTCGGCGGGGAGAACCCCAAGTCGAACAATTAAAGCTGAAAATTCTCGATCTCCTCCATCAAGAAGGAAAATCCTTAGTTGCTCTCAATACTATGCTTTACGCCAATGAAGTCAACGAGCAAATAGTCCAGCGCAAGATGGAAATTCGCGAACAAGCAGCCGATCGCCTGATTCAAAAGGGAGTAATGGCTAAAGCTGTGGCGATCGCTCTCAATCCTGTAACAGCGATCGATCTGTTTTCAGGTGCAGTTATCGATGTAGCGATGATTCTCTCTCTATCTCGTCTCTACGGTATTCCCATGACTCAAAAAGGCGCGATCGATCTCCTGCAAAAAATCGCTCTAGCGATGGGGGGAATTAGTGCTAGTGAATTTCTAGCATCATTGGGTTTAAGTTCCCTCAAAGGTATTTTAGGAGTTACTATACCAGTCACAGGAGGTCTATCTTTAGCGCCATATTTATCGATAGCAATCATGCAAGCGGCGGTAGCTGGTGTTTCTTCCTATGCGATCGCTTCTGTAACTAAGACTTATTTAGCTAATGGTGCATCTTGGGGAGGAGACAGTCCTAAAACTGTGGTAAAAAAGATTTTAGATTCCTTGGATGAGACTTCAATTATGAATCGAATCAAACAGGAATTGAAGGCTAAATTGATTTGATAGGTTCGTAATAAACCCTTAAGGGTTTACTACCAACTAATTATTGTGCTTTTATTCCTAGAATAGCGATCGGATCTCAAATGGGTTCTATGAACTATAAACCATGAACTATGAACCACGAACCAATTTTATATATAGTAGGCACGCCGATCGGCAATCTTGAGGATATTTCTTTTCGTGCGGTGAGAATCCTTAAAACAGTCGATTTAATTGTGGCGGAAGATACTCGTCATACTAGTAAGTTATTGCAATACTATCAGATTAATAATTCTGCAATCAGCTATCACGAACATAATAAAATAGCTCGTTTACCAGAATTGTTAGCTCATCTTCAGCAAGGTAAGACGATCGCGCTGGTGACAGATGCAGGAATGCCAGCAATTTCTGACCCTGGTTACGATTTAATTAAGGCTTGTATTGAAAATAAAATTACGGTTGTACCTATACCTGGTGCAACTGCGGCGATCGCGGCTTTGGTTAGTTCTGGTTTACCTAGCGATCGCTTTGTGTTTGAAGGTTTTCTTCCTACTAAAAATAAAGAAAGAAAAGAGCGTTTGCAGTTACTTGCAAAGGAAACACGGACGATCGTTTTTTATGAAGCACCCCATCGATTATTAATCACTTTAGAAGATTTGCTCACAGTTTTCTCTGAAGACAGAGAGATTGTCTTAGCTAGAGAATTGACTAAATTACATGAAGAATTTTGGCGAGGAACCATTCAAGAGGCGATCGCTCTTTACACCGAAAGCCGTCAACCCAAAGGAGAATTTACTCTCGTTGTTCGAGGTATTGAAGCATCCACTAGCGCAACTATATCCGAAGCAGAAATCAAAGCAGAAATCAAACAACTTTTAAGTGAAGGAATGACGCGATCGCAAGCCAGTCGTCAGTTAGCTAAATTAATTTCGCGATCGCGCCAGGAAATCTATCAATTAGCTTTAGAGGTTGAATAAAAAGGGCGCAGGGAAGTCTTCGGTGTGCTTCGTTGTGCGGAGGGAGCAAGACAGATCACCGTTGAGCATCTCTTCGATCGCAGTCTTTTTACTTTAAATCATAGACGATCGATTTATTAATTCGATTAGGATTTAAATATGACAACCAGCATCAAAACTAACTACAAAAATAAACAATCTTCTGATTGGTATTTTCTTTCCACAACTTTAAGTGCAACTACAGGAATTATCATTGGGTTGGTAATTGGTAACTATTTGGGTTGGCTGTAAATCAATTTAGAGATCGTCTTAGTGTAAGAAGGCAGAAGTAGGTCGGCACAAGGCAGAAGGAAACAATCTCGTCTTGATTTCTTACTCTCTGCTTGCTTTTTTGGCATTAATAATTAATTCATAATTACCAACTTACAAAAATTAAGCTCATCAGGTTACTTTTCAAAGTAAGTTTGGTTGTTTTTTCGAGCGAATCTCAGCACCTCAGCACCTCAGCACCTCACCGTCAAAAAATTTAGATATAGATTAAGATTGGTTTCAGCATCAAGTAGTGATAGAATCAGAAAAAATTAATCTTTAGTGTTATTAACACTCTCTACTTGGTCAATCATTTAACTAGATTTATGAGCGATAGTCTTGTACAGCAATGAAATTAGTAGTTTATTTTTAGTAATTGAATTGCGTCTAGCTTAACTTTAAAATATTTCACTGAGGATTATTTTCTAAAAACTATAACTATAATTTTGGAAATATTTCAGGTATTGTAAATGATACGTATATTACTAGTAGACGATCAGGCACTGCTATGCGAGGTTTTGAAAACCTGGCTAGAGGTTGAAAAAGATTTTGAAGTGGTAGGGATTGCCAATAATGGTGAAGAGGCGATCGAAAAAGTAGAGTTGCTTAGACCTGATATCGTCTTAATCGACATAGAGATGCCAGGAATGAACGGCTTAAACGCCACAACCATCATCGGACAGCGTTTCCCTGAAGTAAAAGTAATTGTGCTTAGCGCTCATGATGATGATGCTTATATTGGTAAATCTGTCAGGGCTGGTGCCAAAGGTTATGTTCTCAAGAATACTACTGCTGAAGAATTAGCTAACAAAATTAGAGCTATTTACAGCAGTAGCGAGCAAATGATCGACGAGGGAATCTATCATCCCACTACCGATCTTCAGGCTCTTAAAGAAGAAATTATGCAAGAGATTCTCATCTATCAACACCAACTAGAAGCTAATTTAGCTAAGGCGAGGGAAAACAATGGAGATGTAGGTGAAGTCAAAGAGTATTTGCAGCAAAACTTAGCTACGCTCCAAAAAACTACCGAAGATGATTTAAACCAGTTGCGTAGCGAATTGCTCAATACGCAAAACACGCTTGGTGATATGAATCGAAGCTATACCACCACTCAAATCAATCAGCATTTGGTTAATTTGAAAAAAGAATTGGAAGAGCAATTAGCTGTAACCGTCGAGCGATGGTCGCAAGAAAGAACAGCCCTACAAGAGTGGGCAGTTCAACGAGAAGAAATGTATCCTTCTACCGAAGAAATTGAGTTGAAGTTCAGAAATGAATTAATGGCAGTAATTAATCCAATGAGAACTTCAATTCGTGACTTAAGCAAACAAGTTCGCTTTTTGCGTAGTTTTATGTTTGCTTTGATGTTTATCTCGGCAATCGCCTTAACTTTTGCTGGTTGGGCGTTTGTCTCCAGTAGCAGTTCTGATTCTTCTTCTTCTACTGATGCTGAACAATCAACAACTCAAAACTAATCCTAATTAATAAGTAGTGCTAAAAAAGTTAAGATTTAGATGAGAAAGAGAAAAGTTATCATCTAGCAGAATATTAGCGTGGAAGCTCCTCAAAACACTTCTTATTTTGAATTTGATTCGATCGATGCTGCTTTAGCAGATATTAAAGCAGGTCGTATCATCATAGTGGTTGATGATGAAAACAGAGAAAATGAAGGCGACCTAATCTGTGCCGCTCAATTTGCTACACCCCACACCATCAACTTTATGGCAGTAGAAGCAAGAGGATTAATTTGTCTGGCAATGACAGGCGAACGACTCGACGAGCTAGATCTGCCTTTGATGGTTACTAAAAACACCGACAGCAACCAAACTGCCTTTACTGTCAGCATCGATGCTGCCAAACATTTAGGGGTCACTACTGGTATCTCCGCAGAAGATCGCGCCCGTACCATTCAAGTAGCGATTAATCCTGCTTCACAACCTGAAGATCTCTCTCGTCCAGGTCATATTTTTCCTCTCCGTGCCAAAACAGGCGGAGTTCTCAAAAGGGCAGGTCATACAGAAGCAGCAGTCGATTTAGCCAGATTGTCAGGACTTTATCCAGCAGGGGTAATCTGTGAAATTCAAAATCCTGACGGTTCGATGGCACGTTTGCCCCAGTTGGTTGAATATGCCAAAAAATATAATCTCAAATTAATTAGCATTGCCGATTTAATTAGTTATCGTCTCAAACACGATCGCTTTGTTTATCGAGAAACTATTGCCAAGCTTCCCAGTCAATTCGGTGATTTTCAAGTTTATGCTTATCGCAACGTTCTAGACAATACCGAACATATTGCCATAGTCAAAGGTAATCCTGCTGAATTTGCCGATCGCCCAGTGATGGTGAGAATGCACTCAGAATGTCTGACTGGTGACGCTTTGGGTTCTCTGCGTTGCGATTGTCGGATGCAACTGCAAGCAGCCTTAAAAATGATTGAGGTTGCTGGTTTGGGTGTAGTAGTATATCTACGGCAAGAAGGGCGAGGAATTGGTTTAATTAACAAGCTCAAAGCTTATGCCTTACAAGATTTGGGATTAGACACGGTAGAGGCTAACGAACGCCTTGGTTTTCCTGCCGATTTGCGCGATTACGGGATGGGGGCGCAAATGCTCAACGATTTAGGCGTGAAACAGATTCGTTTGATTACTAATAATCCCCGTAAGATTGCTGGTTTGAAAGGATATGGTTTAGAAGTTGTAGACCGTTTGCCTTTATTAATTGAAGCCAATGATTACAATACAGAATATTTAGCCACTAAAGCCAAGAAACTAGGTCATCTTCTCCTACAAACCTATTTAGTCACGATCGCGATCAAATGGCAAGAAGAACTTAACTTAGCTACTGAGCGTTACGAAAAGCTTGATAAGTTGCGCTATCTCGCCCAATCTCACAATATTCTCTTGCGCGAAGAATCTCGACCCGTGGCGATCGCTTTGTTTGGCAAACCTGATTTGATTTTTCACTTGGGATTCGACCAACCCAATTTAATTAACTCTAATTGGTATCAAGATTGTCATCATCCTTATGTGCAAGCGATCGGTCAAATTTTGGATCGAATTGTCGAAGGATTCCCAGTTAAACGCTTAGAATTTTTAGTTGCTTGTGGTGAAGATCCAATGATGGGATTGCAAGTAAAGCTCGATCGTCAAACCTATTATTGTCAACAAAAACAATCAGAACTTTGCCATAAAATAGAAACTCAAACTATTTATAGCTTTAGTTAATTAGTTAATCAAAAATTATTTTAGTTTTAAATTTAATTTGATTAGCTCTTAACTTAAGCTGATTAAGCTAGCTCCAGTTTCACTGAATTATTTTTATCGATAGCTGATAACTAAATTGCTATCAACGCTATGTGAGGAGTTAGATATGTTTGTGCTAAAAATATTTTTGGTAGCGTTATTTTTATTACTTATTGGTGACTTACTCTCAACCTTTTTATATCATGTACCAGAACATGCTTTTGGTAAATTTCATAGCATAGTTCACCACGGAAAAAATCGTAGTTTTATTCACTATGCTGTTTTAACTAGAAATCCTTTAGTATTAATTGATGGGGCTTTAGGTGCAATTCCTTATTTTATTTTTATTCCTTGGTTGTGGCAAATATCTCCAATAGGAACTAGTTTGGGAATTATTTTAGGAGAGTTGCATGTTATCTGGAGACATGTTTCTATCATTGACTGGAAAACTCCTAAGCTTATTGAAACCATTTGTAATTTATGTTTTATTACTACTCCAGAAAGACATTGGTTACACCATCAAGATGCCAATCTAGCCTATGGAGATATCTTTACATTTTTCGATCGACCAGCTAGAATTTGGTTGCAATTTTTGCTTTCTTTAAAAAGACGGTGGAAGTTTTTATTAAAAATAACTAAAGCTTAACCTGATAATTATCCAATATTTACTTAAATTAACTAGATTGAAACTGGCTACAAGAACATGCTGCGCGTTGGACCTGTGAGAAATGCTTTTAAATTATCGACCAACTCAAGATATATCTAAAAAGATTGACAGCTTTGAAGGAAAAAGACTTTACTTTTATGAAAAAGGTGAACTAATTCCTCTAGCTGCATCAGGTTTATGGCAAGTCTACCAAGGTGCAGTGCAATTGAGTAAACTTGATGCTGCTGGTGAAGATGAAATAATCTTGGGTTGGGCAATTGCTGAAACTTGTTTTGGGATGTGGATGACAGATATTCCTACCTATCAAGCAGAAGCAATATCTGATGTTTATCTGCGCTGGTTTTCTCAGTCAGAAATTGAAGCTTCACCTGTTCTTGCTCATACTTTGATCGAACAATTAAGTCGTAGATTGATAAAAGCAGAAGAACTATTGTCGATAGTAGGTATGCGCCGAGTCGAAGATCGTTTATGGCAATTGCTTTTATTTCTTAAAAAAGAACTAGGAAAAGAAACCAAAGCTGGAACTCGTATTCAGGTTCGCTTTACCCATCAAAATCTTGCTAATGCTATTTGTACTACTAGAGTCACAGTAACGAGAATTTTGGGAACTTTTCAGGATCGAGGCTTAATTGAATGGGATAGCGATCGCCACTTGATTGTTAAAGCTTTATTCTAGCTATCAGTTATCATCTTGACTTGTTACGAATGTTAGATACAGTAAAGTACATCTTTCTTTGACAGTTTCGGGGATGAAATCGGAGAAATTTTGGATGATTTGAGTGCAATGACCGATAAAATCATTTATCCATTGTTGCAAATCTTCCAATTTCTGACAATCGAGTAACTCCGTCGGTTCGCCACCAAAAGCTAACTCTTTAGAAGCATTTATTTGAAAATTAGTTTCTAGCCACTCAATTTTGGGACGAGAATCCTTTAGATATTTAGCCGTTATCACATCGCCTAAATACCGACAACTGCATTTCCTAATAGAGTTAAAAAGATCGACAAATTCCAAAACAGTTGTCTTATTTTCACCTACTTCTAAGTTTTCATTTAAAGGATTGAGGATTTTAAACATCCCCGCACTAACAGGGTTAAAATCGAGATCGAATTTGGTCTTACTGCTGTAGTAAGCTCCTTCGAGATAAGCTTTTTCAAACTTTGTTTCTTTTAAATTGGCTCCATTAAAGTTAGCTCCCATCAAATGAGCGCCACTTAAATCCGCGCCACTTAAATCCGCGCCACTTAAATCCGCATCAATCAAATATACGCCACTTAAATCTACTCCTTTGATTAGCAATGCTTTGACTAGTTTAGTTTCATTGAAACTGACGTTAGTTAAAGTAGCCCGAGCAAAATTAGCCTCATTGGCAGAAGCTCGATCGAGATCGGCTTCAGTTAAATTAGCTCCTCTAAAATCGACTTTGTCCAAACAAGCGCCTTGAAGATTGCAATCAGTTAAATTCGCCAGTTTAAGGTTAGCACCAGTAAGATTTGCGCCTTCTAAATTTGTACCTTCGAGTTTAGCCTGAGCGAGATTTACCCCTTCAAGCTGAATTCCTTGGAGGTTAAGCCCTGAAAAATTGACTTTTTCAAAGTTTCTTTGTCCCGATCTGTATCTTTGTTGAATTTCATTAACTATTTGATGAGATCGAGATTCAAGTTTTTTTTGTCCCGATACATTATGATGTCGATCGTGGCTCATTTCTTTAACTACGTTTTGGGATGAAGAAGAAAGTGTTTGAATCATCACGTTTACACCTAACTTTTGATTTTGAAACTTTTATTTATTCTTGTTTTGTTATAGATACGATCCAGCGATATGCAACTATTGTTTTACTGGTACTATCGCTTTACATTTCTAGAATAGACAGGCTAGGTGAAAAAAATAGGGATAGAATCGGGAAGAAATCGGGAAGTTTTTAATCTTGGGATTTGAGACGATAGCCTATACCTCTAATCGTCTCGATCAAATCGTCAGACGCACCTGCTATTCTAAGTTTCTGACGTAAATACTTGATATGAGCTTTAACAGCTTCTTCGCTAGGTGGCTCTTCAGTACCCCATAGATGACTGATAATCGCTTGACGGCTTAATACTCGTTTACCACTACGCAGAAAAAGTTCTAGTAAAGAAAACTCTTTGGGAGTCAGTTCTAAAGATTGACCCGCATAAGTAGCTTCATGACTGCTAGGGTTTAAAATCAAATTGTCCCAAGCTAAGTTAGTCTCAGCAGATACAGTCCCGCGTCTCATCAAGGCTCGAATTCTTGCCATTAACTCTAGTAGATCTAATGGTTTAACCACATAATCATCAGCACCAGCATCCAAACCAATCACTTTATCAGTATTCGCATCGCGAGCCGTAACCATTAAAATTGGAACTGTATAGCCACGAGAACGCAGACGTTGACACAAGCTAATACCATCTAGTTTGGGTAGATTGATATCTAATAAAATTAGGCAATAATCATCTCCGATCGCTTGTTCCCAAGCCATTTCTCCATCATGGACAACATCTACAGCGTAGCCATAATCACTTAGAGCTTCTGCTAAAATTTCAGCTAAACCAATATCGTCCTCAACTAACAGGAGTCTCATCAGTTTTTTGTACTTACCTTTCTCGGAAAATTAAAGATGCTTTAGTCGGCAAAACGTTAATAATAGCGAAATTCTAATTACTACAGAGAAGGTTGGTCATAATAGGTGTACTATTCAGGCATACTTGACTAAGTACTACTACCTCTCCGATCTATATCACTTTGAAATAATGGGAATCGAGACGATAAAGGTCGTTCCTTTTCCTGGATAACTGTCGCAAGTAATTTGCCCTCCTTGCAGATCGACACACCTCTTGACGATCGCTAACCCCAATCCTGTTCCGTCAATGTTGCCAACGTTCTCGCCTCGATGAAATGCCTCAAACAAATGAGTTTGGTCTTGTAAAGGAATGCCAATTCCTCGGTCTTTAATTGTAAATATTACTGACTGAGCTTCAAGTTTCACCTCAAAATTAATTTCCTCTCCTTGAGGAGAATATTTAACTGCATTAGAGAGAAGATTAATTAAGATCGAATGCAAGAGTTTTTCATCTAAAAAAATCTCATCGCTGCGATTTCCTTTGTTTACAAAGGAAATCGCACAATTTTCTTGCTTATCGGTCTCGATCTCTTCTAAAATCTGTTGACAAAATTGCTGTAAATTTAGTGTTTTTGGTTTGAACTCTAATTTCCTGGCTTCGGCTCTAGCAAGCATTAAAACATCTGTCAGCATCTGTGTGATTTTCTGGGTATTATCTTTAATCCGCTTAAGATTACGAAGCTTTTTGCTGTCAAGCCATTCGGGTTCGGAATTCTCTAAAACTTGAGCAGCAAGCATAATGATGCTAAGAGGAGTACGAAATTCGTGGGAAGCCATGGAAAAAAAGCGCAGTTTAAGTTCGCTCAATTCTTGTTCTCGCTCTAAAGCTCGTTTCATTTCCTCCATTTTCAGCCTTTCGGTAAGATTGGTGAGAGTTCCAATATATCCTGTCACGCTTCCATTGACTGCGGTTTCAGCGATCGCCTGACCATAGACCCAGGTAATCTTGCCATCAGGACGGACAAGCCGATACTCGGAACTAAAGGAAAGATTGTTTTGGGTAGCTCGATTCCATTCGGCTAAAACGCGATCGCGGTCTTCAGGGTGTAAGGCATCGATCCACCCCCGTCCAGAAACTTCTGGAAATGTTATTCCCGCAAAATTACACCAGCACTGGTTGACATACAGGTAGTTTCCTGTCCTATCGGTAATAAAGATACCTACTGGTGCTAATTGAGCTAAGGTAGCCCATCGTTGCTGGCTCTTTTGTAAAGCTATTTCTGATTGCTTTTGTTCGATCGCCGCTGAGAGCATATTAGCAACTGCCTGTAAAAAATTAATATCGTCTCGGCTAAAAGTTCGTGGTTGAGTACTATGAACGCCCAAAACCCCAAAAGGTCGATCTTTAGCATGAATGATTACGCTCACGCCGCTTAAAATCTTGTGTTGGTTTAATAAAGGCGAATCATTAAACCGAGTTTCGGTGCGAAGGTCATGGACAATGATAGGTTCGGAACTGAGGAGAGTGTAACCAGCCTGAGAATTTAGGTTCGCACCGATCGTTGCTCGACCAACTAGCCCTGGTTGCCAACCTACACCTGCCCTTAACAATAGTTCATTTTTGTCGGGCAAAAGTTCGAGAATCTTACAGCACTCCAACTCTAGAGTGCAGGCTAATACCATCATGATTTGATTCATGAATGAGTCTAGGTCAGAAGAACTGATGGCATAGTGTCCTAATTCAGCAATTACAGCTTGCTGAGAAGCTTGTTTGCGGAGAGTTTCTTCACTTTCTTTGCGATCGCTAATATCGATGCAAGAGCCAATGTAGCCTAAAAAGTCTCCATCGGAAGTTATTCTGGGAATGCCTGTATCTAATACCCAACGATATTGACCGTCAGCCCGACGTAACCGATATTCCATTTGAAATGTTTCGCGGCGATTGAATGCTGTTTTGTAAGTTTCTAGATGGTGTTCAAGGTCATGGGGATAGATTCCTTCAGTCCAACCGTTACCCAGTTCTTGTTTTAAAGAACGTCCAGTAAATTTCAGCCAAAATTGATTAAAAAAGGTATATTGCTTATCTGTATCGGATATCCATAACAACACTGGCGCACTATCAGCCATAGTTCGGAATCTTGCTTCACTTTCTCGCAAGGCTAATGCTGCTTGTTGACGCTGCCTCTCAATCTCATCAGCAGCAATAAATTTACCGATGCTTTCAGCCATTAATTCAATTATTTCTAATTCGTGAACTTGAAAACGCTCGCCTCTTGCTTCAAGTGCGTAAAAACTAAGTGTGCCATAAACTTGACCGTTAACAAATATAGGAGTGCCAACATAAGACTCTAACTTGAGATCTTGATAGACTGGATGAATTTTCATCAATTCGATCTCGCTGACACGAGTGTAAGTAATGGTTCGTTTTTCCTTGATGACAGCAGCACAGTCAGTATCTTTTAAGTTAAATTCTAATCCAGCTTCTAAAAATTTAAATTGCGATTGCACAGCTTGGATTTTATAAGATTCTCCTTCAATCTTAGCGATCATCCCAGTTGACATTTTCAACATCCAACATCCTGTGACGAGATAGTCGTCAAATAAATCATTAATGTTGGAATAATTGGTCGTATTAATTCGATGTAAATGTTTGAGGTTAGTACTAAAGTGAGCGAGTGCTTTAAGCAAATGGCTCTGTCCTAGAGCGATCGCGATCTGATTGGCGATTTCTTTTAAGATGTCAATTTCTTCAGTAGACCAATTTCGGGGATGGGAACATTGATGAATTACTAGCATTCCCCAAAGCTTTTCTTGCAAAAGCACGGGAACAACTAATGTGGATTTGACTTGAAACTGGCGCAGAAAATTAATCAGACATTGATTTTCCTGAATAAGATCGACATCGGGTAAACTATAGAGTCTACCCTGTGGGTATTTAAGAAGATATTCTTCGTCGAGGCAATCATCAACAATCCCCCGATCGATGAGAGAATTCCATCCTGGTTTTACAGTTTCTTGAATAACGCATATAGTTTTTGGTGTTTTCAGATGCAGAATCAGAACCCGATCGGCATCGAGTAGCTTTTGTACTTCATTAACAGTAGTTTGCAAAATTTCGTCTAATTGCAAAGACTGGCGAATTTTAAGAGAGATATCGGCAAATAATTGCGATCGCAACATTTGAGCGTCCAATTCCTCTTCTGCTCGCTTGCGCTCGCTGATATCTTTCATGAAGCAATAATGACCCTCAAATTGTCCTTCCTCCTTAACGGAGATAATCATCATCACTTGTTTGTAGAAAATCGAACCATCTTTACGCACGCCTTTAGCTTCAACTTCAACTTTGCCATCTCTCAACATTTGCTGATAAGCAGCTTGCATTCTGTCTAAATCTTCTGGATGAATTGTAACTTGCCAGTTCATACCGATCATTTCCTCTGGCTGATAGCCTGTAATTGTGGCGTAGGCTTGATTAACTTGGAGATAGTAACCTTGAGGATCGAGCAAGGAAATTCCCTCTACAGCATTTTCTAGGGCTGTCTTCAGTTGATGTTCTGCTGCCTCCGCCCTTTTGCGATCGCTGATATCAGTGTGAGAACCAACCATTCGCACGGTATTGCCTTTTTCATCCCAGATGGCTTTTCCTCGGTCTAGAATCCACTTGTAGCTTCCATCTTTGCACTGTACACGGTGTTCGTTGATATAGTATTCGGTTTTCTGAGCAAAGTGGTCTTGCACTGCTTGTAAGGCAGCCTCTAAATCGTCGGGATGTACCCGTTTCGACCACTCATCGAGATGATTACTAATTTCATGCTCTTCGTATCCCAGCATTGATTTCCAACGAGCTGAGAAAAAAACCTCGTTAGTTTTAATTTTCCAATCCCAAATCCCATCTTTATTACCTTTTAGTGCCAATTGCCAACGTTCTTCTTCTTGTCTTAGTTCTTCTTCAGCTTGTTTACGTGCGGTAATATCAAAGCGAATGGCTAAATATTGCCAAGGTTGACCGCGATCGTCTAAAAAAGACACAATGGTAGTATCTACCCAGTAGTAACTACCGTCCTTAGCGCGGTTTTTAATTTCTCCTTTCCACACCTTGCCACGAAAAATGGTAGACCACATATCTTTAAAGAAGCTTGGTGGATGGTGACCAGAATTAATGATGCGATGATCTTTGCCAACTAACTCTTCGGGGGAATATTTAGAGATCTGACAGAATTGGTCGTTTACTTCCACAATGATGCCTTGTGGATCTGTAATAGCCACAATCGCTGATTGATCCAAAGCAAATTTCAGATTAGTTAAATATTCAAGAGATTGATGTAGTTGCTGTTCTAATTGTTTGCGCTCTGTAATGTTGATGGTAAAGCAGCGCGTATGAATAAATTTATCTCCATGCCAACTTACATTTGAATTAATCAGAACTTGTTTAATCGACCCATCTTTACAGCGCAGTTTGGCTTCATAATTATTTAGCGTCTCTTTATTATTTAACTTCTGGAGAATATCGGCGATCGCATCTTGGTCATCATGAAACTCAGCAATATGATGACCGACATATTCTGCACGACTATATCCCAATAAATTTAGTTCGCTTTGATTTGCCCACAAAATCCTTCCGTTTGCTCCTACCCAGTGCAAGCCAATGGCAGCATTCTCAATAAAATCGGCAAGTTGCTTTTGGCTGTGACGTAAATATTCCTCTTTTTGTTTGCTTGCGGTAATATCGCGGGCAATGCAGTAAAATAGCTGCTGTTCTGGAACTACTGTTACATTCCAACTTAACCAGCGATAAGAGCCATCTTTGCAGCGATAACGATTTTGAAACTCTATCGTTTGACCGCCTGTCTCTAGTTTCCGTGCTTCTGCAATGGTAGCAGCTCGATCTTCAGGATGAACGAATTCTAAGTAAGGTTTTGCTAAGAGTTCTGCTTGAGTATAGCCAAGAATTTTTGACCAAGCTGGATTGAGACATTTAAAATAGCCATCAAAGCCAGCAAGACAAAGCATATCTAGCGCAAGCTGGAAAAATTGCGCTAGAGCTTCCAGAGAAATGCTATTAATTTCTTGGCGATCGCTATCTGAAACTGTCTCTATTACTCTTGAGGAATTTGCCTCAGAATATTCACTTAAACGATATCGATCCTCAGTCATGTCTGAAGCCTTACTTCAATGTTGATTTTTGCATTTCAACTGTTAGCTTGTTATTAACGAGACCTGCAATTGTTTGAAAAGTAAGATTGGGTTGAATTAATTCCTTTATAAACTTTTAATTATCTTTTGGCAGCGATCGCTGGAGTTTTTTTATTTTAAGTTTATGAAGTTCCTCTGCAATCGCTGTTACGTATATAGCAGTTCTCAGTTGAGTGAGATACATCTCGGTAGAGGAAGGCAATAGGCACGCTTGCAATAGGCAATAAAAAAATGTACCTTATGACTATGAGAAACGCTATAATCATAAATTTGATTGGCAAGAGTAATTTAAAATAACAGGTAAAAACAACTGATTAGAAGAGGGTTAAGCACAAAAAAAAGGGTCAACCGCTGTATTAATGGTTAACCCCTTGGTTGGGAACGCGCTTCAAATAAATTTATTGAAGAACCAATTTAACATTGGCATTTTGTAAACCGCGTTGCTTAACTTCAGCAAGAGTTTTGTTAACAGCGTATTTTTGATTGATGGAATTGATCAATTCGGTTTGGTTGTGCTTTTTAGCAACACCCCAAAGGTCAGCGATCAAATCGAAAGTACCATCGCTATTAGCAGACCAACCTAGGTCATACTCGCCGTCTAAAACCGCTACGATGTCAGAACGAACTCTTTGTCCGTTGTAACCACGAACGTCAGCATCAGTCTTAACAGTGATACCTAGGTCGCGTAAAGAGTTTTTGAGAATTTCAGCGTCAGCGATTTTGGTACGTAGAGTGCTAAAGTGAGACATGTTAGATTCCTCCAGTAGAAGAGAAGTAAACAACAACTTTTGGGAAATGTACTCTGCCAGATGAGAATAATGGCAGTTTTGGACTAAATGCTAGCATGTGCTAGCCTTTCCTCCTGCTTAGGCAGGAGAAAACCTTTTAGAACTCCAGTCGCTGATATTCAGCAACGGAGGCTGAAGCAGGTCGCGCTCTTTGTCGCGCCCAATCTCTCAAAGCTGTCACCTGCTCAGTCATGGTGCGAGATAGAGGTAAAGTAGCTTTGATAGCTGCGATAATATCTAGCTGTGTAAACTCACGATCTTGGGCAAAAGCATCGTACATTGCCGCAATAATCGCTTGCTCTATCTCTGCTCCAGAAAATCCATCAGAAACAGTTGCCAACTGATCTAAATCGAAGCGGTTGATATCTGTTCGTCTCTTGTTGAGGTGAATTTTGAAGATATCTTGACGCTCTTCAGGGGTTGGCAAATCGACAAAAAAGATTTCATCAAAACGCCCTTTACGAAGGAACTCACCAGGTAATCTTTCGACACGGTTGGCAGTTGCCATTACGAATACTGGCGAAGTTTTCTCTTGCATCCAGGTCAAGAACGACCCAAAGATACGACTGGAAGTACCACCGTCTGAATCGCCAGAACCTGCACCGCCTGCAAATGCTTTATCTAACTCGTCGATAAAGAGGATCGCAGGGGAAATCGATTCTGCTGTTTTGAGAGCATTACGAAGATTGGCTTCTGAGCGACCGACCATCGAGCCGTCATAAACTCTCCCCATATCCAATCTCAGCAAGGGTAAACTCCAAAGACGAGCGGTAGTTTTAGCAATTAAAGATTTACCGCAACCTGGAACACCCAGAATCAACATCCCTTTTGGTTGGGGCAAACCATACTCTCTTGCTCTTTCAGTGAAAGCGTTAGAGCGCTGTGTGAGCCAACGTTTTAACTCTTCTAAACCGCCGACAGATTTTAAGGTCTCATCTTCTTCTATATATTCGAGAATTCCGTTGCGGCGAATCAGTTGCTTTTTCTCAGATAGGATGATGTCAACCTCTTCGTCAGTGAGACGACCAGCCTTAACCTCCGCTTTGCGATAAACTTTCTCCGCTTCATCTCTGGTCAAACCAAGAGCAGCTTTGAGTAGCTTTTCTCTTGCTTCTGTTGAGATACGGCGATTTTTACTTTTCTGTAGCTGTGCTGATAAGACTTGATTTAATTCTGTCAAATCTGGTGGATCGTGATCGATCACAACCACTTCTTTTTCTAGCTCGATCGGTACTTGCTGTATGGGGGACATTAAAATAATGATTTTTTCTGTTCCCTTAAACGAAGCGATCGCATCTCGCAACCACCGAGTTACGGCTGGATTATCTATAAATGGATGCAAATCTTTAAATATGTATATGCCTGCTTCTCGCTGACGAACTACCCATTCGATCGCTGCTTCTGGAGAAACAGTGTTATGTTGTGTAGTCTGTCTGGGTTGCCCATGCTCAACAATGCCGTGAGTCACCGTCCAAATGTAAACTCGTCTGTGATCGGCACTCATTTGTGCTATTTTGTTTACTGATTGCTCAGCTCGCTCTTCTTCAGGAGTGACAAGATAAATGAGCGGATATTGAGCTTGTATGAGGATGCTTAGCTCTTCTTTCATCGAATCGACCTAGATTAGTTTACACGGCTTGATCACTGACGTTTGCTACAGCAACTGAGTTTCAGAATGTTTAGCAAGGAACCAGTTTTTCTTCTTCCTGGGAGTTAACTTTTACTTCTATGGGTAACTCTTCCGCGATTACAGTAGGCTGATCTTTTATAGATACCATCTGACCCTCTTTTAATGCCAAAACACTATTGCATTCAGGGCATAGATGTATTTGATGCGTGTTTTGACGAGAGTTTTCGACTTCTTCTACTTTGTCTGGATGTTGTAAGTAAAAAGCAAGTGCTTTTTGCACCATCGTTGACATTGATTCTGTATCTATAGCAGCTCTAATTTTTAATTGCCTATGCAGTTCAGGAGGAAGATATAGAGTTACTTTCTGCTTGTTTTGCATATCACTAATTTTATGTGTTACCCGGGTATACTTTGATAATTTATCGAATTGCTATTAATCTGTCAAGCTGTTATGCTGTTATGCCGTCAATATTGTTACATAAGTTAATAATACTAATCAGATATGGGTTTTATACCAAATCCGATTACCAGAGACTACTTATCAGGATAGGCACTCATGCAAAAGGCACTCATGCAAAAGGAAGAATTAATAAGTAGGTTTTGAGATGCGGATTTAGTATTAGAGGCAATAGGCAATAGGTAAGAAGATGAATTTAAAAATAAAAACCGCCACTAGGATGAGGGCGGTCTGAAATAAGCAATCGGAGGGTCTCACTAGCTTAAAATAGAACGAGGGAGATTTTTTGTATCAAAATTAACTTAATAAGAGCTATTTTCCAGTATTTCGCGCATAAACATCGATCTGCTCTTTAATAAATTTGATGTAAAAATGCTTAAAAGTCGAACGCAGAACGCGAGGTAAGCCAAAATCAATAGGCATTAGAGCCGTTGGTAACTTCCAGTCAGAAACTTGTAAATCTCGTGGATGTTGAAGCGGAAAGTCAATTTCTGCGAGTTGGGAACAAAAACCCAAACGAAATTGAGCGGCAAGAGTAGGTACAAGTTGAGGATCGATGTTGAGAATGTCTACAATGGCTCTGTCTAAAGCAAAAACATTAGCAGAAGCTCCTAAAACTCCTAGTAAGCGAGGTTCGCCACCACTCGGTCCATTACCTTCGTGACCAATAATACCATCAATAATCGTCAAATCTGGATCGATCGCTCGCGCAGTTTCTACCAACATCTCGCCAAAACGATGTTCATCTTTGCCTGCTTCCATATGCCACCAAGCTTTCATTTTGCCAGGTACACAACCAAAAAGATTTTTGACTCCCATGGTTAAAGTAAGTTGCATGTGAGATTTAATTTTAGGGAGGTTAATGACAACATCAGCTTCCATAGCCTCTTTGCACAAACGCAGAGAATCGAAATTGTCGCTAATCGTTTGGTAGCTTTTGCCATGAAATTCAACAATAGGAATGTTGAGTTCTTCCATAAGTGGTAAGTAACCATTATTTTTAGCTACTCCCCTAGCACTACCAAAAGCAGGACTATCGCCTAAAAAAGGTTTTCCCCCTGCTTCTTTAACTAATTGAGCAACACAGTAAACTATTTCTTTGCGAGTAATACATTCTTTAGTAGGACGGGAACCAGTTAGAAGATTGGGTTTGAGCAAGACGCGATCGCCTGCTTTGACAAAAGCTTTCATCCCGCCTAAAGGTTCGAGAACCTGTTCGAGATTAGCACGTAAGTTTTCTAGTTCGTAGGATTTGGCGCGAATTAAGCTGACAGTATACATAGCTTTTGGCATGGAAGATTAAATTTTGATTCTAGAATAGATCTAATTTTGTTTATAGTTGACTAGTAGCTAATAGTTCATGGTTCATAGAAAGAAGGCAGAAGGCAGGAGGTAGAAGGCAGAAGTTTTTAATTGCGAATTGCGAATTGCGAATTGTCTCCCCTACACCCTACACCCCACACCCCACACCCTTACTAATCCCTAACCCCTAAACCCTAACCCCTAATCCCTCTGTTATGAAGTTTCGGACTTTTTTGAGTCTCCTAGTGGCTGGTTCTTTGTTGTTACTGTCGATCGCTGGTGGTGGACTTTATTGGATACTTTCTCAAAGTCCCTGGAGTATTTTGCAGGGAGGAGTAAGCACCTATCCCAAAGCAGCCATATTTTTGCCGAGACAAGCACCAGCGATGATCTCGTTGGGAATTAATCCCGATCGCTTGGAAGCATGGCGACTGTTAGTTACTCCTCTTGGTAAACGCAAGCGATCGCGAGACGAATTGAATGAAATTAGACAAAATTTAATTGCAGCAACAGGATTAGACTATCAAAAAGATATCAAAGCTTGGTTGGGGGATGAAGTTACTCTTGCGATTACTTCTCTAGATTTCGATCGCCAGCCGAATAATGGCATCCAACCTGGATATTTATTAGCGGCGGAAACGAAAAAACCAAAACTTGCTCGTCAATTTTTACAATTATCTCTTTCTCGCGATGCGATCGAAGGAAGTTCGGATTTAGTACTGGAACAATATCAGGGTGCTAATTTAATCTACAAACGTCCCCTCAGTAGAGAAACAGAACCAACTTTAGCTACGGCGATCATCGGTAATTTTGTCTTATTTGCCAATTATCCTAAAGTTTTGCGAGAAGCGATTAACAACGTTCAAGCTGTCGATCTTAACTTACAAACTAATCCTGCTTATCAAAACGCGCTTGCCACGATTGACGAACCTAGAATAGCTCTAGCTTATGCCAATTTACCTGCTTTGTCGGCTTGGTTTGCTAAAACAGACTCCCCAGAAGCCCCTGAAGTCGAACAAATGCTAGCGATGATACTTTCTGCCAAACGAGGAGGGTTGGCTGCTCAAACTGCTTTAATTGGTGTAGCTGGAGAAGGCGATCGCGATCCTTTATTAAGCGAATCGGTAGCTGCACTGAAATATTTACCCAAAGAGAGTATTTTTACAGCTTCTGGACTAGATTTGCAGCAATTCTGGCAGCAAGCTACTAATAATTTAGAACCCAATAGTCCTTTAGCACAAATAGTCACACAAACTATTAACGCAATTGAGACTCCGCTAGAGATCGATCTACCTGAAGATATTTTTAGTTGGGTAAGAGGAGAATATGCTCTTGCTTTATTATCCAATCCCGAAACTCAACAACTAGATTGGTTATTTATTGCCCAAAAGACTCCAGAAGCTAATATCGATCTGGCGATCGAACATTTAGATAGCTTAGCGAAAGAGAGAGGATTGAGTGTTGGTAGTTTTCCGCTTAAAAATTTAAATGTGACTGCTTGGACTAAGTTGAATACTGCTGCCAAAGATAGTACGGTCAAGTTAGAAGCTCAAGTAGAAGGCGCACATATTACCGTAGATAAATATGAGATTTTTGGCAGTTCTGTGGAAGCTATTTCTCGTGCTTTAAATGCTCAAGATAATCCCTTGTTAGCTAGTGGTGGATTTAAGAAGGCGATCGCTTCTCTACCCAAACAAAATGATGGCTATCTTTATCTTGATTGGAGTCAAGGGAAATCGATTTTTGAAAACAAAGCGCCTGTTGTCAGAGTTTTAGAATTAGCTGCACAACCTTTATTTAATCATTTGCGATCGCTAACTCTCAGCAGTCAAGGAAGCGCCAACGGTATTCGCCGTGCGATGGTGTTCTTCAATTTAAATCCAGATCCATACTAGGGGCTAGGGGTTAGGGGTTAGGGATTAGGGAGCAGGGGAGAGGGGGAGACGGGGAAACAATTCGCAATTCGCAATAGCCTACGGCACGACTACGTCTACGCAATTCGCAATTAAAAAAACTTATGACTTATGACTTATGACTTAAATACTTAAAGAAGCCTTCTGCCTTCTGCCTTCTGCTCCCTAATCCCTATTCCCTACTCATCTGTACAGGTAGAGAAGCAATCTGGACGTTTAGATTGGTTGTTTTGCCATTGCGTCTAATTGTTAGCGGTAAGTTTGAACCTACTCCAGAGTTTTCAACTGCTTGCTGTACTGCATCTGGAGTAGTAATTGCTTTACCGTTTACTGCTTCGATAATATCTCCAGGTTGCAAACCAGCTCTAGCAGCAGGAGAATTACCCATGACTCGAACAATTAATACTCCCTTTTCTTTACCAGTTAAGTTTAATTCTGAAGAGGCTTTGAGTCTTTCTTTAACTTCTGCGCTTAAAGGTGCCATTTGGATGCCAACATAGCCATGGTCTACTCTACCTTTAGCAATTAACTCTGAAGCAATTTTTTGCGCCTGGTTAATGGGGATGGCAAAGCCAAGTCCTTGAGCATTTTGAATGATAGCGGTATTAATCCCAATTACTTGACCTCGATCGTTGAGAAGAGGACCACCAGAGTTACCTGGATTGATTGCTGCGTCGGTTTGAATAAAGTCTACGCGGCGATCGGCAACACCAACCTGAGCGCTACTGCGACCAGTTCCACTAATGATACCTGTAGTTACAGTATTATCTAAGCCAAGAGGATTACCGATCGCGATCGCCCATTCTCCAGCTTCTAGGCGATCGGAATTGCCTAAAGCCACAACAGGCAAGTTTTTGGCATTAATTTGAATCACGGCTAAATCTGTAAGGGGATCTGCACCTAAAACTTCTCCGTCAAAGCTGCGACCATCTTTAAGAGTTACACGCACGCGATCGGCACCGTCAACTACGTGAGCGTTAGTAATAATTCGACCCTTGGTATCAAAGATAAAACCAGAACCAGTCCCCCTTTGAACTTGTGTTTCTGGGATATCGGGGATTCGATCGCCAAAAAATTGACGGAAAAATGGATCTCGATAAATTTGTGGTACTTGTGTGGCTACTGTTCGCAAAGCATCAATCCTTACTACCGCAGGTCCTACTTGTCTAACTACCTGAGTGACAAAGTTAGTAGGTGGGGTTATTGCTGCGGCGATTTGTTGGGGTTGAGTCCTAGATTGCTCTTGAACTTGAGATAGGTTTGGATTATCGCTAGTTTTAGCAACGCTCTGATTGGTAGTTACTAAATTACTAGCACCGAGAGCTATTGCTCCTCCTAAAAAAGTAACCGCAAGATAACTAATTGCTTGTTTCATTTGTGTCGTTTTGTTTAATCAAATTAAAGAAATTATCGATCGCGCTTATTAATACAAGGCGATTGGGAAAATTAGAAATTAACAACAATTAAGTAAACATAAATAATCAACGAGGAGAATGATTATCAGATCGAAGTCGATTTACATAATATTTTCCGTTTTTCTACAATACAAATCTATTTTAACGAAAGTCAGCCTAGCACTGAAGGAGTCTAACGGAGCATTTAGATTCAAATGTATCTAGAGCTGACATTTTTCAATATAAACTGCCTATATGACTTTTGTGTGACGAAAAAATGAAATTAAAATGACACGGAAGTGATAGCTCATAAGAATCTACTCAAATCGAATTCATCTTCAGAAGGTTGTTGAGGAAATCTTGCTGAATTGAGGATTAATAATAATCTTTCGGTGTAATCTACGGCTCCTCTCAATTCATCGCGCAATTGTTCTAAACCAGCGTTGGCATATTCTTCAAAAATTAGAGAACGTTTTTCTTCAGCATCTCTATCATCAATTGCAATAATTTTAGGGTCATCAGTTGCAGCGATCGCTAATAGTTTAATTACCCAATCGTAACCACGAGAAATGAAAATTTCTAAGCTAATTGGTGCTGGTTCTTTAGCTATTTCTGGCAATGGCAGTCTTTTTTTAGCTTTAGCTCCTAAACTAGCAGCAAATATCATTACATCGGCATAGGTTTGAAAAGCGCCAGTTGTTTCTTTGGAATTAACTAAACTTTTGACTAATTCAGCTTTATCTTTGGCGATTCTAATTCTATTTACTGCCATTTTTTTGAGTGACTAGGTAGCAGGGGAAGTTAAGTAATAACTAATACGTAATAATTAAACAGACTACAAATCATAACAAATTACGAATATAGGGAACAATTTCGTTTGAATATTCCTATAGGAAAAAATGGCTGAAACTACGATAGTTTTATCTAGTTAACCCAAGTTGCTAGTTACCTATTCAAGCGGAACGTAAACAAATAAAATCTCT
>CAZJTL010000023.1:0-35126 GCA_964548905.1 uncultured bacterium
TGACATTTTTTGCAACCCGTACCTAAAATCTCAACCTTGAGTGTCGTCATTGTTATAGCCCTCATAATAATGAAGTGATGAGTTCGTGAAGCAGTTACACCAAAGCCGTAATTGAGTTTTGTTTAAACACCACACATTGTTGCTCGACCGAAGGTTGCTCCAAACTGCGATGGCATCGATCGAGAAGTGGCGTGAGTTGGGCTTTCAGGGTTTGCAGTTTATCGATCGTGTCGTCAATGTGCTGCACTTTCTTGAGCAGGCGGTCATAGACTTCCTGACAAGAAAGCTTCTGCCCATCTTGCAACACCAGCAGGTCTTTGATGTCATCCAGGCTTAGCCCCAGAGCTTTGGCTTGTGTAATGAAAGATAGCCGTTCCAGATCTGGCTGCTCATAAAGGCGGTAGCCTGCTGCGGTTCGCTTTGGGCTAGGCATCAATCCAATCCGCTCGTAGAAATAAAGGGTTTGGGGATTGAGTCCTAACCGACGCGAGACTTCACCAACTTGGAACATAGTTCTGGCTCCGTTACGATCTCATACCCTAATCCTACACCTTATACTTAAGTATAAGGTCAAGGGTTGATATTTATAAAATTAGTTGCGGTTGTCGGGCATCTAACACTGCGTTGGTGCGGACGGAACAGAGGTTGTCGGTGAGAGTTGAAGATTGTCTGCCGCCGCACAACTTCACCATTAAAAATCTTTTTTATGTTTACTCGATCGCACTCCTTAAGCTATATACTGGGCTAAACGCTAGTGCTTAGCCTTACCACAAACGTGAGTTCTTTGACAGATGGCGATCGCACTAGATAAAGCATCACAATTTTACCGACCTGCCCTCAACACCTGTTCAGCCGTCAGTTTTAAATTTGGGAAGGTTGGCGAAACAATAGCCCGATCGCCCCTAATTTGCTGAATTTCATATTCTCCATCCACTAGCGTACAAATAGAGAGAGTAGGTTGTTTGGGCTTCCCAATGTGTCGAGTTCCGCCTAAGCCTGCATAGTCACGGGGCTTACAAGCGGGTGAATTCGATTCACCCGACAGCCCCTCAACAATCCAGTATTCGAGAATGCCTAAAACTGCGTAATCTTCAACCTTACGAGCATAGTCATTTTGCCAGTTGCTACTGACAACTTCTGCTACAAACTTAATCGAACTGCCCAGTGTCAGGATCGATTGCTCAAACCAAAGCGGTTCTTGAATCAGTTCATCTCGATCGACCACTGTAACATCAGGTCGAAATGCTGTTATACCAGTGTTAGAAGGGCGTAATAGCCCTCGCTGAAGAACAAACCAGGGTAAATCTGCACCGTCAATCTGAACGCAAAGCTTTGTAGTAATAAAGGCTGCAACTTCCTCATGCTGACCCGTTGGTTCTAAGTCGAATACCTCTCCATCGATGAGTTCGTAGCGATTATCACCACCGTAACGGGCGAGGAACTTCTCAAAGCTAAGTGGCTGCTGTTGTATTGGTTGGTTGATCGCAATACTCATAGGTCAACTTAGCCCAAACAGTCTATTCAGTATTGTCATAATTATACAACAAGATCGATATCTCTAATCTCGATCGCTCTTCCCTAAGCTGTCACGCATTTAATTTACTGGTTTTGTTGAAGCTTCGGGAGCAGGGGAAGCGGAGGGAGCAGGGGGGGGAAAGCATAATTCGTAACACAAAGATCTGCAATTTAAATGCACATTAGTTTATCTCCATCAACCCATACTCAATCGAGGCTCATTAAAGTTGTTGAAGTAGATAAAAGCGAAATTAAGGCTTGCGATCGTCTCGAAGCCCGTCATCCCGATGCTCAAATTTGGATTGTTCGCGTTGGTTCTCGCCACGTTCGTCGATTTGGCGGACGCACCCGAAAAACTACATGATTACTGGGTTCGTTAACGTTGAGTTTGAGCCGATTATTCCACTATCCCTTCGTCGCGCTGATGGCAAAGTCTTTACACAAGATGCAGGTTTCTGAAGGTGGTCGTGTCGAACTCCGCAAAATCAATAGGGTCTAAATACTTAGCTACTTCTAAAATTTTATCTATTATCAATCTGCGCTTCATCTAACACTCATTTTTCTAGAATTTAATTTAAATAACGGTAAGCAAACTATCTTATAACAGTCTGCTCTGCCAATTTCTTATCTTGCTCGAAATTTAAGCGGTAAGAAATTACCGCTTATTTAAAACTTACAGTGCTAATTTTTTTTAAGGTTAAATATGCGTAAACAGTCAACTTTATTATGGCTCAGCTTGTGCTTGAGTAGTTTAGTAGTTACGGTATCACTCGTAGCTGGAACCTCAGTTAAAACCATTGCCACAACCAATGGGGCGATCGCGCAAGCAAATCCCTGCGCTTCTAAAAATCCTTGTGCTTCTAAAAACCCTTGTGCATCTAAAAATCCCTGTGCTTCTAAAGCTGAAAATGTTGGAGGTCCACTAGCGAAAGAACTT
The DNA here is from genome assembly GCA_964548905.1 of uncultured bacterium. Classification (GTDB taxonomy): domain Bacteria; phylum Cyanobacteriota; class Cyanobacteriia; order Cyanobacteriales; family Xenococcaceae; genus CAZJTL01. Next base: position 2,453 of record CAZJTL010000023.1, read on the forward strand.
CAAGGTAAACCAGTTTTAGTAGATATATTTGCTACTTGGTGTCCTGGTTGTAAGAATATTGCTCCTACTCTATCGCAATTGAAACAGGAATATTCTGGCAAGGTTAACTTTGTGGTGCTGGATGTCACCGATAAAGCGAAGTTGAAAGAGACAGAAGCTAAGGCAGAAAAATTAGGTTTGAGTAAATTCCTAGAAGCTAATAAGAGTAAAACAAGCACAGTGGCGATCGTTGACCCTGCAACTGGCAATATTTTAACCATGTTCAAAAATAATCCCAACAAAGCTGACTACACCAAAATACTCGACACTGCTATAGCCCAAAAATAGTCTCGATCTCTTTATAGGCGAAGGAGAATTCCATGAAACAAATACCTCAGTCTTCCACTGAAACAAAACCTTCTCGACGTTTTAAGATCTCAAAAAAATGGCTATTTTACGGTGGATTGGGATTATTATCTCTAATTCTAATTCTCACCCTCGGACCTATAATCAGTCATCCGATCGAGCGAGCGATTTCGATCGTAGAAAACCGCTACCAACAGTGGTTCGATCGACAAGATACAGCTAATCCCCTGGTGCTGTTGCCTTTAGCGTTTATTGGTGGAGTACTTGCCAGTGTATCTCCCTGTATTCTGGCACTTTTACCAGTCAACCTCAGCTATATCGGCACTCTCAAAATTAAATCCCGTCGGGATGCTTTTATCAAAGCTGGCTTGTTTGTTCTGGGTGCAGTTACGATTTTGAGTCTGTTTGGTTTAGTTTCCTCCTTCGCAGGAGCCGTCATGGTGGAGTATCGAGGCTATATCAATGTTGTTGTAGGGCTGATTATGGCACTTATGGGACTGTGGTTGATGGGGGTAGTTAAGTTACCCCTACCAGCAATGAACTTGAATCTCCCCCAAGCTGGACCCTATGGGGTGGGGTTAACCTTCGCTTTAGTTAGTTCTCCCTGTGCTAGCCCAGTTTTATTTGCAGTGCTGGCAGCAGCAGCAGCAACTGGTTCTCAAGTTCTAGGCACTCTGACTATGGTTAGCTACGCTCTGGGCTATACCATGCTGATTTTCTTATCGAGTTTGTTTACAGCACTCGCCAAAGGGAGCAACCAATTGCTCAAACACTCTGAGACTATTATCCGTTTGGGTAGTGTAGCACTGATCGCGACGGGAGCCTATTACCTATTTACTGGCACTCAATGGTTTATGGGAGGTTAGATCGAGTGGTCGAGAATTTAGTAATTATTGGCTCTGGTCCGGCGGGCTATACGGCTGCTATTTATGCAGGACGCGGACAACTTGAGCCAGTGGTATTTGAAGGGTTTGCAGCAGGTGGTGTTCCTGGTGGTCAGTTAATGACTACCACTGAGGTAGAAAACTTTCCTGGTTTTCCCGAAGGAATTACTGGACCCAAGTTAATGCAGCAGATGCGTCAACAAGCGTTGCGTTGGGGTGCTAAATTGATTACGGATGATGTGGTGAGGGTCGATTTTCAACAGCGTCCCTTTACGATCGCCTCTGAGGAACAGGTGATTCAAACCCATGCTGTCATTATCTGTACGGGGGCAACTGCCAAACGGCTACATCTTCCTGGTGAGGATAGGTTTTGGAATAACGGTATTTCTGCCTGTGCTATCTGCGATGGGGCAAATCCCTTATTTCATGATGCCGAAGTAGGAGTTGTTGGTGGAGGTGATTCGGCAGCCGAAGAAGCCCTGTATCTGACTAAATATGCTCGAAAAGTTCACCTGCTAGTAAGACGCGATCGCTTGCGGGCATCTAAAACAATGCAGGATCGGCTCTTCAACCACCATCAAATTCACATTCACTGGAGTTGTATACCTCTAAGTACCCACGGAGATGAGGTGTTGCGTTGGCTTCGAGTTCAAAATGTGCTTACAGAAAACATTTCTGAGTTGCCCGTGAGTGGATTGTTTTACGCGATCGGGCATACCCCCAATACCCAAATGTTTCAAGGGCAACTGACTTTAGATCGGGCTGGTTACATTCAAACTCAAGATAAAAGTACCGCTACCAATATTCCTGGGGTGTGGACGGCGGGGGACGTGCAAGATCGCCATTACCGCCAAGCGGTGACGGCAGCGGGAACTGGCTGCATGGCAGCACTAGAAGCCGAACGGTGGTTAGCAGAACAACAATCGCTGGCGATCGTTAGTGCCGCCTAAACCTGGATTTATCAACTAACTAGGAGACAGAACCATGTCAGATTCGACTAACAAGACTTTTTGCGCTGGATACCAAGGACGAGAAGCTCTAGAACAGTTGCAGCAAGAATCGGCAACGCCGATTGTAGTTAAATTTGTGGCTCCTCACTGCCCATCTTGCGAAACCCTCGCGCCAGTATTGGAACAGTTGGTAACTGACCATCTGGGCAAGATTCATCTGGTGGCGATCGATCTGACAGAAGACCCAGAATTGGCGATTGAATTGGGTGTGCGGAGTGTTCCTACTGTTGTTTTATTTAAAGGAGAAGAGGTTTTAGAGAAGATTGTGGGGTTAAAACCCAAAAAAGTCTATGCAGAAGCTGTGCAAAAGATTCTCTAGTAGCCAGATACTTTCTGCTCCCTAGTTACTTCAACCAATTTTTGCTTTTTGTCCAATAGTAAGACGATGTTGACACTCTGCCCGTTAGAAACGGGGCAGATTCTTAAGAGATAAGAATCCTTAAAGCAGCCCTAATTAACTCTGGTTGTACTAAGTATTTCTAAAACCTGAGACTGATGCATTAAAAACATATAAAAGTCAAAATACTAATTTATGAGGTCAATAAATTAGACATAAAGTTCGCTAACCCTATCTAATCTCTAGCCTCTAACCAATCTCGTTAATAAGCCTTTAAACATACCTATACCATCTGTAGAACCCAAACCAGGATCGGTAGCACGCTCTGGATGGGGCATCATACCAAGAACATTTCCTCGTTCGTTAATGATACCAGCAATGTTATTTAAAGAACCGTTAGGGTTGCCACTATCATCGATCGCGCCTGTCGAACTGCAATAACGCAAGAGAACTTGACCTTTATCTTCTAAAGCTTGTAAAGTTTCAGCATCCGCATAATAACGACCTTCTCCATGGGCGATCGGTAAGGTAATTACCTGTTTTTCTGAGTAAGCTTGCGTCCAATGTAAATCGTTTCTCTCTATTCTCACAGGAACGCGATCGCAAATAAAATGTAAATCTCGATTGCGAATTAAGGCACCTGGTAATAATCCGATTTCAGTCAGAATTTGAAATCCATTACAGATACCAATTACATATTTACCTCGATTAGCGTGTTCGATCGCACTTTTAATTACGGGAGAAAAGCGAGCGATCGCGCCGCATCTAAGATAATCTCCGTAGCTAAAACCACCAGGAATAACAATTACATCCAAATCTTCCAGATCCGTTTCTTGATGCCAAACCATACGTGTTGGCAGATCTAAAAGTCCTTGAGTAACAGTCAAGATATCGCGATCGCAATTAGAACCAGGGAAGACAATAACGCCGAATTTCATGGAAGACAAAAGGGGTTAGAGGTTAGGGGCTAGGGGTTAGGGGGAAAAGTAATAAGTAATAAGTTTACCCCCTCTACTCTTCTGATAGCTGATAGCTGACGGCTGATAGCTATGAACTATGAACTATCAACCATGAACTATCAACCAATTAGCGATAATTCTGTTATTTCAAAACGATAATTTTCGATGACTGGATTGGCTAGCAGGCGATCGCACATTTCATCTAGTTGCTTGTGTGCGTCTGCTTCGTCTGTAGCGCTAAGGGAAAGCTCGATATATTTACCAATTCTGACTCCCTCTACTCCTTGATATCCTAGCTGCTTTAAGCCAGATTCTACAGCAGTACCAGCAGGATCGAGGACGGAAGAGCGGAGAGTCACATAAATTTTAGCTTGATATTTGTTTAGGGACATTGAAACTTAGGCGATCGATCTAGGAGTAACTTTTTGATTCTATCTCGATCTCGACCCAATCCATGTTGCAAAAAGGCAGAAGGCAGGAGGCAGAAGGCTTTTATGCAGGAGGTAATAAAAGTCTAAAGTCGTAGGGGCGAATGGCCATTCGCCCGTACTAAAGTAAGCAAGGTTTTTAATTGCGAATTGTCTCCTTGTCTACCTTGTCCTCCTTGTCCCCCTTGTCCTCCGAAGGACGCTCCCTCCGCCTCTCCGCTTATTTTGAGGCTTGATTAGTTGCGTCTTTTTTAGCCTTAACTGTCTGGACGAGTATATCCAAACCTTTAGCATATTGAGGATCTTTAAGAGTGCCAATCAAGTCACGATTTTCGATTAATTTTTCTCGTTCTTTTTCTTCAATCTTGACAACTATATCTGGATCGATGCCGTGTTTGTTGATATCCCTGCCGCTAGGTGTAAGATATTTGGCAATGGTGACAGCTAAACCCGAACCATCTCCTAAAGGACGAACTGATTGCACCAATCCCTTACCAAAGGTTTTTTCCCCGATAATTTTAGCCCGATGGTTGTCTTGCAGCGCTCCAGAGAGAATTTCGCTAGCACTAGCCGAACCGCCATCTACCAATACAACTAGGGGTTTATCTGTCATAGAACCACTAGATGCCCACTTGCGATCGTTTTCGCCTTCACGGTCTACTGTAGAAACAATCGTGCCTTCTTTAAGCCACATGCGAGCAATATCAATACTAGAATATAGCAAACCACCAGGATTGGAACGCAAATCTAGGATGTAGCCATCAACATTTTTCTTTTCATAATCCTCGATCGTGTCTCGCATTTCCTGAGAAGCTTGAGCGCTAAACTGATTCAAACGAATATAGCCAATTTGACCGACCGAACTATTTTCGATCCGAGCTTTAACTGGATGAATCTGGATTTTTGCTCTCGTCAAATTGTAGTCAGTTTCTTGTTTATCTCTTCTAATCGTGATCGTTACCTTAGTATTAGGTGTACCTCTAATCAGATTGACAGCATCGTTGACATCCATCCCCTTGGTGCTTTTGCCATCAATCTTAACAATTATGTCTTTAGCAATAATTCCCGCTTTATAAGCTGGCGTGTCTTCAATTGGTGCAATTACCACTAGCTCTTTAGTTTTTTCATCCTTTGATAGCTGAATGCCAACCCCAATCAATTCTCCAGAAGTATCGATTTGCATATTCTGGAACTCTTTAGGATCTAAGAATCGAGTATAGGGATCGTCGAGTTTTTTGAGCATTTCGCGAATCGCTTTGTACGACTCTTCTTTGTTCTTATAAGAACGTGCCAGATATTCCTGACGTATTTTTTGCCAATCTTGTTTATTGAAAGTAGGATCTACGTATTGATGTGCGATGATTTGCCAAACTTCATCGATCAGCTCTTTAGGGCTGTCATCAACCAAAGCTCGATCGGGAGAAAGGTGAACTCCAGCTCCTGTAACTGCTACGGCTACTGTACCTACTAGTACAACGGCAGTAGTGCCTAGAAGCAAACCGCGTTTTGAAATGACCATAAACTTATATTTATGCTGGCGCTAAAAAAAAATACAGACTAAATCAATGATAAAGCTAAATTTAGCATAGCCAATTTTTTTACAGAATTGCGATCGAATATTTATAAAGTTATTGATATTTGTTTATTTTTTCTTGTGGAAATCGAGAAAATTGATAGATTAAAAGCCCGATCGTTAAAGTAACTACAATGAAGAGAGTTTATTCGCCATCTATTAAAGAGCAAAAACTCTTAGAGATGAACAAAAAAACTCAGTTTCGTCAAGCAATTTGGCGAGCTGTTGTTAGCAGTTGTCTGGCGCTCAGTTTGTTTTGGTTAATTACTTTACCTAGATGGCTAATAACCGACAAATCTCAGATTCAGATTGCTGGTAATCAGTTACTTTCTGAGTCAACAATTTACGATTTACTCCCTTTAACTTATCCTCACTCTATTTGGCAAATATCTACTCAAAAATTAATTGAAAGCTTAGAATCGGCTCCACCGATCGTAGCTGCGAAAATAGCACGTCAATTAGTACCACCAAGGTTGATAATTACTCTACAAGAGAGAGTTCCTGTCGCTCTTAATGTTCGCGAGGGAAGAGTTGGTTTTTTGGATGAAACAGGCATTTGGGTAGAGAAAGATTTTTATCAAAATCTGCAATTAAATTCGCGATCGCCGTTGCTTAAAGTTATTGGTTTTAACGAACAATATCGTCCTCAATGGTCAGAACTATATAATTTGATTGCTCATCAGTCAATTCGGGTTTTTGAGATTAATTGGCAAGACCCAACTAACCTGATTCTGAAAACTGAATTAGGTACAGTTTATTTAGGTTCTTGTCTATCCGATCTGCCCAAGAAATTTGCCGTGTTAGATCGATTGCGAGAAATACCCAAACATTTTAAGTTTAGTGAAATTGTCTACATCGATCTCACCAATCCCGATTCTCCTTTGATTCAAAGAAATAAAAAATCGGCGGCGATCGCTCCGTAACTCAAACTAGTTTACTTTAGTTAATTACTGTTAATTTAAGTGAGCTTTTAGGGTTAGCTTTAATCATTTTTTAAGTATTTTTTCGTAGGTGCGATCGTGATGCTAAGAAAAAATCCGCAAATATAATGAGAACTTTGTCAATTTAAAAAACGATAATTATAAAAACTTAAATATTTCACCAACGATCGATTACAAGGAAAGATAATAGATCGGCATAAGTTATATAGTAAATTGCGAAAAAAACCAAAAATTTCGTAATAAAGGATTACTGCCAGTACTTATACCAATGACCTTAGACAATAGAGTAGAATCTAACCGTAACGAATTTAGCGGCAGCAATTACGCTGAATTTCCGCTCAAAATAGAAACCAACCATGCTTTCGAGCGAACTGGAACTCTATTTGGGCCAAACAACAAATCCCAAAAACCACCCAAAGAAGAAACTACAAACAACAAAATCGTGCCAAGTAACATTGCCAGAATCAAAGTAATGGGAGTCGGTGGTGGCGGTTGCAATGCTGTCAATCGCATGATTGACAATGGTGTTACAGGAATCGAATTCTGGGCGTTAAATACTGATGCTCAAGCCCTTTCCCATGCAGGTGCGCCCCATCGCTTACAAATCGGACAAAAGATTACCAGAGGCTTGGGTGCGGGAGGTAATCCCGCGATCGGACAAAAAGCGGCAGAAGAATCCCGCGATGAAATCGCTCACGCTCTCGAAAATACGGATTTAGTCTTTATTACTGCGGGAATGGGAGGTGGTACCGGCACTGGTGCTGCGCCGATTGCTGCGGAAGTAGCTAAAGAAATGGGTTGCTTGACAGTAGGTGTAGTCACTCGTCCTTTCACTTTTGAAGGCAGAAGACGAACCAATCAAGCAGAAGAGGGAATTGCTGCCCTACAAAGTAGAGTTGATACTCTCATTATTATTCCCAATAACCAATTACTGACGGTAATTTCTCCAGAAACTCCCGTTCAAGAAGCTTTTCGCATTGCTGATGACGTACTCAGGCAGGGTGTACAAGGTATCTCCGATATTATTACTATTCCTGGTTTAGTTAATGTTGACTTTGCCGACGTTCGCGCCATTATGGCAGATGCAGGCTCAGCGTTGATGGGTATTGGGATTGCTTCAGGCAAATCTCGCGCCAGAGAAGCGGCTACTGCGGCTGTTTCTTCCCCACTATTGGAAGCTTCGATCGAAGGAGCTAAAGGCGTTGTTCTCAATATTACTGGAGGTACTGACTTAACTCTGCACGAAGTTAACGCTGCGGCGGAAAGCATTTATGAAGTCGTCGATTCTAACGCCAATATTATTTTTGGTGCGGTAATTGACGAGAGAATGCAAGGAGAAATCAGAATTACCGTAATTGCCACTGGATTTTCTCCAGAAGTGCAACAAACGGTCATTAAATCCGTTATTCCCTCAGCTCGTCCCCTGCAAAATACGCCACCACCACCAACACCAAGCAAAGCAGAATCAGCCAAAGAAAAAGACAATGGCGATCGCTCGATTTTAGATATTCCCGAATTCTTGCAAAGAAGAAGGTTTCCCAAAAATTGAGGGATTGTTAACTAAATTCTTGATGATTGTGATTAGTAGCTAATGACCAAAATTGCTCTAACTATTGCTGGTTCTGATAGTGGAGGAGGGGCTGGCATTCAAGCAGACTTACGTACTTTTGCTTTTCACTGCGTTCACGGTACTAGTGCAGTTACTTGTATAACAGCTCAAAATACCGTGGAAGTTAGCAGAGTAGAGGCGATCGCGCCAGAAACAGTCAGCGCTCAAATTGAAGCAGTAGTGACCGATCTGGGAGTTAATGCTGTCAAAACAGGAATGCTGCTCAATCGAGAAATTATTGAAGTAGTGGCTCAACAAATAAAAAAATGGGAGTTAAAAACTTTAGTTGTCGATCCTGTGATGGTATCCCGTGCAGGAGCGCAGCTAATTGACGATCGCGCTATTACTAGTTTGAGGGAAGTATTGTTTCCCCTGGCGCTGGTTGTCACTCCCAATCGTTATGAAGCTCAACTGTTAAGCGGTAGAGCAATCGATAGTATCGAGCAGATGAAAACTGCTGCTGAAGTTATTCATAGCTTGGGCGCAGCAACAGTATTAGTCAAAGGAGGTGGAATGCAAGGAACCTGCAAAGGTACTGATGTTTGGTTTGATGGCGAACAACATCATATTTTGGAGGTAACTGCTATAGATACTAAAAATACTCACGGTACTGGCTGTACTCTTTCAGCCGCGATCGCTGCTAATTTGGCTGTTGGTGAACCATTATTATCGGCAATCCAAAAAGCCAAAGATTATCTTTCTGAGGCACTAAAATTTTCTTTAGAAATTGGTGCTGGTAGTGGACCGGTCGGGCATTTTTTCCCACTTTTAAAATAACAGTAGGTTAATTTTCAAGATGGCATCTCATCGAGGCATCAATACTTCCAACCATCGAGTCAAGCAAGTCGCTCGGACTGGCGATCGTTCCAGCGTTTACAGTCCTTCAGTACCTATTTCTGTCTACCGCGAGTTGGCTTCTCAGTTACAGGAAACTCAAGTTCAACTAGACCAAATTAGAAGCCAAAATCAACAATTGCTCCAACAAAATCACCATCTTAAACAAGAAGCACAGCAAGTAATTCTTTCCACCCAAAGATTGCAGCAATTATTTGTTCGCTCCGAAAATAATTTAAATTTACCTGAGTTTACCCACTCATCTCGATCCCCTCAGCGAAACCCATCAGTAAAAACACCTGGGCGCAAACAACTGGTGACAGAAATTAAACCAATTAGAAACGACCGTTCTGAAAATTGTCGCGATTTTAATGGTCTGAAATTGTCTCTAGTCACTATAATGGTCGTGCTGGTAGCGTTTAGCTGCGGATTTTTTACAGTTCGTCCATTCTTGAATAATCAGCGTTAAAGTTGACAGAATCAAAACTAGCGACTCAGATCGAAGCAATTTTATATATTAAAGGGCAATCGTTGACCACTGATGAAATAGCTACTCAGGTAGGTTGCGATCGCACTCTAGTAGAAGATGCCATCATTGAGCTAATGTCCGATTATGCTCACCGTGATAGTGCTTTGGAGGTAGTAGAGACTACCAACGGCTATAGTCTTCAGTTGCGCTCTTCCTTTCAAAATTTAATTAAAGACCTCATTCCCGCCGAATTAGGCACTGGCGCGTTACGAACCCTAGCAGCGATCGCCATCAAAAGCCCAATTTTGCAAACTGATGTAATCGAACTTAGAGGCAGTAGCGCCTACGAACAAATTAAAGAGCTAGTCGAGTTAGGTTTCATTCGCAAACGCCGTCAGAGCGATGGACGCTCATATTGGCTAGAGGTGACAGACAAATTTCATCAGTATTTTGAAGTGGATAAACTGTCAATATCTTGAAAATTTTGCTGTTATTTTTATTTTGACTAAATAGCAACTATAGTTCATAATATTTAAATATTATCTAAGAGCAAGGATTCCATCCTTGTATCTCTCAGTTTTGTAATGATATTTAACTCTGACTTCTTTAACTCCGATTCACAAGAGCAACAAGTCAACACGCTAATACAGTACTTACGCAAACAAGAACCAGAAATACTTGCAAGAGTAGCTCAATCAGCTAGCCCAGCAGTCAAACAAATTATTTCCCAAAATATTCAGGGGCTAGTAGGAATGCTACCATCAGAGGACTTCAGCATTCAGGTTACAACAGACCGAGAAAATTTGGCAAATCTTCTTGCTTCTGCCATGATGACTGGTTATTTTTTGTGTCAAATGGAACAGCGCATGGACTTAGAAGAAATGTTATCTCGTTCTGATTCCTTTAACAATAAACACAATCGCTCTGAGAGTCCTGAATAAAATTTTTAGCTAAAGATTTTTGTTGCCTATCTGTACTAATCTATGGGTAATCAACTGATGTGTAGAAGCGAGGCTACTTCTTGTCTCGCTTTAATGCTTATGGGCAAAGAAAAGTAATTGAAAATCTTGCCAACAATCCCAAGAAGTTGCTCAAATTCCGATACAATTAAGGCATTAACTGCTTAAATATATAAAAAACCTATATCTAGTTATGTCAGACAAATCTTGGTCGGGAAAAGAACCTGAAAAAGAATTAGATCCGATTGGCTCTTTACTGGCAGATTGGTCAGATCCAGAAGAAGAAGAAGAAGAATTTAGAGAAGATTTTTTTCAGGGTTTGTCAGGTCGCAGACGCAAAGCAGCTCTAGTCTTGATGAGTGTTTGGGGTGTAGTAATCGCCCTACATTTAGTTCCTTGGGGATCTAGTATTGTTCTGGCTATAACTAGCATTGTTGCTCTGCGAGCGCTAGCTCTTGTCTGGGCGAAACTGCAACCGAATCCAGAATCACTTGTAATTGAGAATATAGACACAGCGCCATCAGTAGCTTTAATCGTAGCAGCTAAAAACGAAGAAGCGGTGATTGCTAATTTAGTGGAAATGCTCTGTCACCTCGATTATCCTCAAGATAAGTACGAAGTATGGATTGTAGACGACTATAGTACCGATCGCACCCCACAAATTTTAGAACAACTCAAACAAGAATATCGACAGTTAAAAGTAATCCATCGTCCTGCTAACGCGGGAGGAGGAAAATCTGGAGCGCTCAACCAAGTATTACCCCTAAGCAACGGTCAAATAGTTGGGGTATTTGATGCTGATGCCAAAGTCCCCCAAGACTTACTCAAAAAAGTATTGCCTTTGTTTGCTTCAGAATCAATGGGAGCAGTACAAGTACGCAAGGCGATCGCCAATAGTGACTTAAACTTTTGGACTAAAGGACAAGCAGCAGAAATGGCTCTCGATAGTTTCTTTCAGCAACAGCGTGTTGCTACTGGTGGAATGGCAGAATTGCGAGGAAATGGTCAATTTGTGCGTCGTTCTTCCCTATTGCGCTGTGGTGGCTGGAACGAGCAAACGATTACTGACGATCTCGATTTAACGATTCGCTTGCATTTAGATGGTTGGGACATTGGCTGTTTGGCATTTCCACCAGTAGAAGAAGAGGGAGTAACTAATGCCGTTGCTCTTTGGCATCAACGCAGTCGTTGGGCAGAAGGAGGATATCAAAGATATCTAGATTATTGGCGTTTATTACTCAGCAATCGCCTCAGTTTCACTAAAAAAATCGATCTTATCTTGTTCTATGTCCTAATTCAATATCTTTTATCTACTGCTGCTATTCCTGATTTCCTCATGGCGATCGCTCGTCATCGTTTCCCGATTTTCGCTCCTCTAACGGGTTTAATGCTCTCGGTTTCTTATTGGGGAATGTTTCAAGGTTTGATTCGCACTCGTACCCAAGAGAAATTAACCCTGATTAGTTTAGTCAAGATGGCTTGGCAATCTTTAAGGGGAATGACTTATATGCTGCACTGGCTAGTCGTCATTCCTGCTACAACCGCTCGTATTTCCGTGAGACCGAAAAAGCTCAAGTGGGTGAAAACAGTCCACGAAGGGCAAACAGAGGAGAGTTTTGAGTTTTAGGTAGACTAAGTGCAGAAATATTTTTCTGCTAAAAACCCCCGCGATCGAGGGATGAGGTTCTAATAATGAGTACAATTCAGCTAAAACCACCTCTAGACACTTGGGTATCGGCTACCTGGGAAGAATATGTCAAGAAAACCGAAAATCTGGAAATAGAAAAAACTAAGTGTTATTACCACAATCGAGAATTCAGGATTGAGATGACTCCTGTAGGACCAGACCATGCCTATGATAATGGAATTATTGCCATACTTATTAACCTGTACTGTATCAAGAAAAATATACCGACCAAGCTTTTTCTCAACTGTAGTTATAGAAAAACAGGGATAAGAGAATGTCAACCAGATATTTCTTATTATGTCGGAAACAACATTAAATTAGCGCCTCAAGGAAGTTCAATAGTAGACATTGATACCAATTCTCCTCCAGATTTAATCATTGAAATTGCCAATACTTCTGTCACTGATGATTTAGGTAAAAAACGCCTTCTTTATGAAGAGATAGGAGTTAAAGAATACTGGGTTTTAGATGTTTCCAGATTGCAAATTATTGCTTTTGAGATCTTAAACGATAAAGCTAGTCAAAGAATCGAGCAGTCTCTAATTTTACCCAAATTAGAGATTTCTTTGCTCGAAAATGCTTTAAAACTAAGTCGTCAGCAAGATAACACTCAAGTTGCTAGTTGGTTTATGTCTCAATTTTGAAATTCAAAAATTGATTAGCAGGTTGTGAACTTCGATCGCAATATTAGAGACTAGTTATTCCAATTTACTTCTATTTACCGCTATTTAATTAAATGACGTTTTTGAGCTTCTTGCTTTCAATTACCTATATGAGAGCCTTTAGTATTATGACGATCGACCCAGATTTGTTGTTGAGGAATGGGAATAGGAATGCCAGCGCGATCGCAAGCATTCTTGATGCGACGGCGAAATTCGCGGGAAATATCCCATTGTTTGAGAGGTTCGGTTTTAATCCAAACCTTGATGATGATACCGCGATCGCCAAAATTTTCTACTCCTAGTACTTGCGGTGCTTCTAGAATAAAATCTCGCCATTCTGGTTCTTGACTCATTTCTTCAGCTACCTGAGCAAGTAACTCCATGGCTTTATCCACATCCGCATCGTAAGCTACAGGAATGTTTAAATCCGCTCTCGACCATTGACTAGAAAGGTTAGCGACAATTTTAATTTCGCTGTTGGGAAGAGTGATTAATCGTCCTTCTCCATCTCGTAGTTGGGTAATCCGCAGATTCATATTCTCTACTAAACCGCTTACCTCTCCCACATGAATTACATCACCGACAGCATATTGATCTTCAAGAATAATAAAAAAACCGTTGATCGCGTCTTTAATTAAGTTTTGAGAAGCTAAAGAAATAGCCACACCAACAATTCCAGCACCAGCTAACAAAGGTCCTATGTTCACCCCAACGAAAGATAAAGCAATCACAAAACCAAATGCAACCCAAGCAATAGTAATGACGCTTTTAGAAATCTTGGTGATGGTGGTGACGCGCAATTGCAAACGACGATGTTCTTTACGATTAATTAAATAACTGCTGACAATAAAAGCAGAATTAAAACGCGCGATTAGTGCATAGCTAAGACGAATGAGTAGATAAGTAATAGCAGCAATAATTGCTACTCTAATCGGAATGTGTAAGCTAGAAAGTACCCAAAACTGGAAAATCCTAGTGTAAGGAAATAAACCGAGAAGAATTAGGATTCCCCCTCCCCAAATAGCTATTTGAACTAGTTGCAACAAGCGCAATCGGACTTCGTTGAGGTTCCATTGCTGTCTTTGGTTTAATTCTTTGGATATTGGTAAATATCTCTTTCCGTCAGTCAGTGCGAGTTGTTGCTTAATCTGTCTAGTAGCTTTTTCCCAGCGATTAATAATCCAATTACTCAACAGCATTAAGGCAACAATTGCTATGGCAATAACGCTTTGGCGTTCTAAAAATTTCCCTTGTCGTTCCTGCTTAGCAACTTTCAACCCTTGCCGAATCACTTTAGTTAATTCTTCGGCTCTTGTATCGATACTAACACCTTCAAGCTTAGCGTCATCGCTAGTAACAGTTAACAGTCGAATGCCATCATCATCGCTTTCATCGCTAGTAACCACATAGAGATCGATCAAATTACCTTTTCTTTTTTTAATAACTCTAATCGTGTCGCTATCTTGTTCTAAATGGGATTGACTAATTTTGTTTAATTCCGATTGAATGCTATTGATGCGATCGGATAATTCGGGTTTAACCGAAGCAATTTTAAATAAACAACGACCATCTAGATGAATACATTCTGAAACTAGCGAATTGGGCGATTTTCCATCAACTAAAGAAGTTTCTAGATCTTGAGGTTGAAAGAGCCAATTTTGTAGTGAAGGAATCTGAGCCATTGCAGGAGTAGCTGATAATAGCTTAATCGCCATTAAACAACTAGTCATCCATAATAAGAAGCGCTTTTTTGTCATACTGTCGAATGGAAATTGCTACTACACCACAATAATTATTACTGTTTGAATTTAGTGTTTATCTTCCGTCAAAAACAACAACCATATATTAAACAAATTTGAAGCTTTTTTTCAAAAAAATTCGATCTATATGGATTAAGTTGGTTTTAGAAATATTTATGTAGTATACTGTATTTACAAACCAAGAGAGAAACGGCAAACTGCTATGAGAGTTCTGAAGAAGCGTCCTTATGGGGGCGAATCAGATTTAGGTGCGATCGCCGACCTCCTAAATGCTTGTGAACTAGTCGATCGATTAGATATTTGGATATCAGTATCCGAACTTCGCTTAGAGTTTGAAGATCCATCAGTAGATAAGACGAAAGATTTTTTACTATGGGAAAATGATAACGGCGATTTAATTGGTTTCAGCCAGATTTCGATTCCTCCCCAAGGTGAAGAAAACGATGGCTATCTCAGGTTTCGCGTCCATCCCGAAGCGAGAGGTGGCGAGATCGAGAAACAAATGGTTGCTTGGGGCGAACAAAGAATGCGCGAAGTAGGCAACGAACGAGGGGGAAGTGTAAAATTGCGTTCTGGAGTACGCGATCGCCTGAGCGAACGAATCGATCTCTTGAAAAGCTGTGGTTTTGAACCAGATCGCTACTTCCCAATCATGGAGCGATCGCTATTAGAACCAATTCCCGAACCCCAATTACCAGAAGGTTTTACGCTGCGCCATACCAATAGTGCAGAAGACGATCGAGCATGGGTAGAAATGTACAACGATACCTTTATCGACCATTGGAATTATCATCCTTGGACGCTCGAACAACATCAGCACTGGTCGAACGACCCGAATTATAAACCAGAATTAGATCTGATTGCTATTGCTCCTGACGGTACATTGGCTGCGTTCTGTTTTTGTTATATCGATCCAGAAGAAAACGAAAAAAAGGGATCTAAAGATGGTTGGGTTTCTGCCCTCGGTACGCGAAGAGGTTTCCGCCGTCGGGGATTGGGACGGGCAATGTTACTAGCAGGAATGCAGAAATTAAAAGCCGAGGGAATGGAAATTGCTAAGCTGGGTGTCGATGCTGAAAATGCTAACAGTGCGAAGCAGCTTTATGAATCTGTAGGTTTTGCTCGGATTTATACCGATATTTCTTTCGTCAAAAATATTGGCGATCGCGCATAACGCATAAACAAAAATTTTTATAGGTAAAGAGATTTAAGTCAAATAAAATTAAACAGCAAAATAAGTTTTATTATTTAAAAATTATATAGGAAAGTGATATGGAAAAAACTTTTGACCTCCACGTTGTTGAAACTCGTCCCTTGCTATATCCAGCGACGTTACATTATGAATACCCAATTACAGAACAGGCTGCAACCTTAGTTTGCCAGACACGCCAAAAGATTAGGCATATTCTCCACGGCGAAGACCAAAGAGTCTTAGTAATTGTCGGACCCTGTTCGATTCACGATGTAGAAGCAGCGATCGAATATGGGAAGAAGCTATTAAAATTACGCGATCGCCTGCAAGATCGTCTAGAAATTGTCATGCGGGTTTACTTCGAGAAACCTCGTACTACAACTGGCTGGAAAGGTTTAATTAACGATCCTCATATTGATAATAGTTTCGATATTAATACAGGACTGCGTAAAGCTAGAAAACTGCTCTTAGATTTAGCAGAAATGGGATTACCAGCAGCTACCGAACTCTTAGATCCCATTGTTCCCCAATATATAGCCGATTTAATTGCTTGGACGGCGATCGGTGCGCGTACCACAGAAAGTCAAACTCACCGCGAAATGGCTTCTGGACTTTCGATGCCAGTTGGTTTCAAAAATGGTACAGATGGCAGTCTCGATTCAGCTATTAATGCTATGTTAGCAGCCAGTCGATCGCATCATTTTCTGGGTATTAACTACCAAGGATTAGCTAGTATAGTCACCACCACTGGCAATCCTGACGGACATGTAGTTTTGCGCGGTGGTCATATTAGACCAAATTACGAGGCTAGCAGCGTTGAAGCCGCCAGTAACATTCTGAGCAAGAAAAACATGAACTCTCGCTTGATGGTAGATTGCAGTCATGGCAACAGTAGCAAAGATTATCGCCGTCAACCCATTGTTTTAGGCGCGATCGCCGAACAAATAGCAGCAGGAAGTCCCCATCTAATGGGAGTGATGATTGAAAGTCACTTAGTACCTGGTAATCAATCAGTTCCCAAAGATCTCAAGCAACTCGTTTACGGACAAAGTATTACCGATGCTTGCGTCGATTTTGATACTACCACAACTATGCTCGAAGACTTAGCTGATGCAGTAGCCAAAGGTCGCTCGATCGGGGAGCAGGGAGTAGGGAGCAGGCGTGCCGTAGGCAATAGGTAATAGGCAATAGGCTTCTTAAAGTCTGAAGTCAAGGCGCGGAATCTGAGGTTTCCTCAGTTCCCTTTTTTGCAATGAACCATGAACCATGAACTATTAGCACTTTTCATCTTCTGAAATTATCCTAGAGTCTAAGCAATTGTGATGCTAAGAACGGAAAACTGTAAATGTTCAACAAGAAAACAATTTTTTTAATTTTATTGCTATTTATTCCCGTGTCGATCGCGGGTCATTTTTTGGGATGGGAAGAGAAATTAGTCTTTTTATCGGCGGCGACGGCGATCGTTCCATTAGCTGCATTTATGGGAACTGCTACCGAAGAAATTGCTGTAGTAGTTGGTCCAAATTTGGGCGGACTCCTTAACGCTACTTTTGGTAACGCAACCGAATTGATTTTGGCTTTTGTCGCACTTAAAGGAGGTTTAGTTAGCGTTGTTAAAGCGACAATTACTGGCTCAATTATTAGTAATTTACTGCTGGTGATGGGTCTTTCTATGCTTTTGGGTGGAATTCGCTATAAAGAGCAAGAATTTCAACCGATCGCAGCCAGATTAAATGCCTCTGCTATGAATTTAGCGGTTGTTGCCATTCTCCTACCCACCGCAGTGGAGTATACTTCTTCTGGTATTGGTGAAGAAACTCTCCAAAATCTTTCTGTAGCGGTAGCTGTAGTTTTAATTTTGGTTTATGGTTTAACTCTACTCTTTTCAATGAAAACGCATTCCTATCTCTACGATGTGGGAGTAGCAGAATTAGAAATAGAAGAAGCAGAAGAAGGCAAACCGATCGATGGTAAAGTCGAAGAAAAACCCAATCTTTGGTTTTGGGTTCCGATGTTACTAGTTATAACGCTCGGAGTAGCTATAGAATCGGAATTTTTAGTAGAATCCCTAGAAGAAGCAACTTCCGAACTAGGCTTAACCGCCTTATTTACAGGGGTGATTTTACTACCGATTATTGGTAACGCAGCCGAACACGCCACCGCCGTTACCGTCGCCATGAAAGATAAAATGGATCTTTCCGTATCGGTAGCAGTTGGTTCGAGTATGCAAATCGCCTTATTTGTTGCTCCCGTTTTAGTGATTGCAGGTTGGATCATGGGTCAACCAATGGATTTAAACTTCAATCCCTTTGAATTAGTAGCAGTAGCAGTAGCGGTATTAATTGGTAACTCAATCAGTGCTGATGGTAAATCTAACTGGTTAGAAGGAAGCTTGTTACTCGCTACTTATACTATTTTGGGACTAGCTTTTTACTTCCATCCTCTAGTTGATGGTTTGGGCTAGGGATTAGGGATTAGGGGTTAGGGGTTAGGGATTAGGGGTTAGGGAAAATTCGCAATTCGCAATTCGCAATTAAAAACATAAAAGCCTTCTGCCTCCTGCCTTCTGTCTTTTGCCCCCTTTTTTTAATTTTAACGATCGCCTCAATCCTCCTCTGAATTGCTTGTCTAAAATAGAAATAGTATAAGGGTTCACTGAACAAATTATGAGTTCTATATTTGGTACTCTTTTAATAGCTGCTCTTATTTTGGGCGTTAGTGGATTGAAAGTCGATCCAGAATACAAGCGGGGAGTAATTTTTAGGTTAGGTCGCTATAGAAATACTAGAGGCCCTGGTCTGTATTGGATTATGCCTGCGATCGACCGAAAAACTCAAGTAGATATTCGGACTAAAACCGTTGATATTGCGCCGCAAGAAACTGTTACTGCTGATAGCGTTACGATTAAGGTCAATGCAGTTCTTTTTTATCGCATTATCGATCCCTCTAAAGCCATTAATAAAGTAGAAAACTATAATATGGCTGTTTATCAGGCGGCGATGACTACTTTGCGGAATGTCGTCGGACAGAATATTTTGGATGATGTTCTGCAAAACCGAGACAAAATTAATTTCAAAGTACAAGAAATTGTCGATGAAATTACCGAACCTTGGGGAGTTGAGATTGAACGGGTGGAAATAAAAGATGTAGAGATACCTCAATCGATGCAAAGAGCGATGGCAAAAGAAGCAGAAGCAGTTCGAGAAAAACGCGCTCGTCTCATTAAAGCATCTGCCGAACAAGAAGCCTCGATTAAGCTAGCAGAAGCTTCTCAGAAGATTATGGACAATCCGATCGCGCTGGAATTAAGAAGATTGCAAATGCTGACGGAAATTGGTTCGGAAAATAACACGACAACTCTGATAATGATGCCATCGGAATTTATTACTCTAGCTCGCGATCTCCAAGAATCTCTGCAAACTAAAAAACAACAAAACATGGAAGATTCTTTTCAGGTGCCTATGCAATATTGGCACAATCATAAGGATGAGGATATAGAAAACGGCGACCAACCCTTTTAAACGAGTATCATCGAATATCATTGAAAATAATAGTTGACAGAGCAGACATTGGCAAAATTTTCTCAATCATCGAACACACAAGGATATCGTCTTCCAGACACCCCTCAAGACTGGATCTCCATAGTTGATGCTGTTGCAGCTAGATATGAACGAGAGTACCGCCGTGAGGCATTTGAAGTACCGCCTGAAGTAGAAGGGATGCCTATATTTCGAGATTGGGCGACAGGAAGCTTGCAAAATCGGATTGCTTCACCATTTTGGGAATTAAATTGTCCTAAGAAGAATCAGCACTGGCTCGATCTTGGTTGTGGTTTAAGTTTTTTAATTTATCCTTGGCGAGATTGGGGTGCTTTTTTCTATGGACTAGAAATTAGTTCTTTTGCTAGGGATACTCTTCAAAGTCGCGGTCCTCAACTCAATTCTAAACTTTTCCAGGGAGTTGAATTAGGAGCTGCTCACGGACAAAGATACAATAACGAGCAGTTTGATGGAGTAATTGCCACTGGATGGAGTTGCTATTATCCTCTTGATTATTGGCAGATAGTTTTTACAGAAATCAAACGAATACTCAAACCCAATGGGGTATTGATTCTAGATGTTATCGATTTAGAGAGCGATCTTGCTGAAGACTGGGCAATCTTGGAGACTTATTTAGGAGCAGAAGTTTTCTTAACTCCTCTAAACGAGTGGAAAAAAGCGATCGCTCAAGTTGGGGGAAAAGTAACCAAGACTAGCAAAGGAGAATTATTTCAAATGCTCAAAGTTCAATTTGGTCAGTAAATTAATTATGAATTGGTGGCAAAAACTAAAAAAGAATCCTCTTGCTCGTTTGGGAGCGATCGTCCTGATTATCTTTTATATAGGGGTAATTGCTGCCGATTTTATTGCTCCCTACGATCCCTATGAAGCTCAAAGCAATAGTTCTCTTCTACCGCCCACAACTATTTATTGGCGCGATCGCTCGGGAAATTGGACTTTGCCTCATGTCTATCCTGCTACTCAAGGAAAAACCGATCTCAAAACAGGCGATCGCATTTTGGAAGTTAATTGGCAAGAACCCTCTTCTCTCGGTTTGTTTGTCAAAGGTTCCCCCTACAAACTGTTGAATCTGAGTCTACCCCTTCCACCTAAATTTGAAGAAGTCGAATTATTTAGAGGGATTGAATTCGATCGCCATTTATTCGGTACGACAGGAAAGGGAAAGCTACATCTTTTAGGAACTGACGATAAAGGACGAGATCAGTTTTCTCGTTTATTATTTGGCGGTAGAGTTAGTCTTTTTATCGGATTGGTCGGAATTTTGATTTCTTTTCCTTTGGGAATGCTAATTGGTGGACTTTCTGGCTATTTCGGTGGAAAACTCGATGCTATTTTGATGCGTTTAGTCGAAGTATTAATGACAATTCCCGATATTTATTTATTAGTTGCTTTGGCGGCGGTTTTACCCCCGAGTCTGAGCAGCGCCCAAAGATTTCTTTTAATTGTAACGATTACTTCCTTTATCAGTTGGTCGGGATTGGCGCGAGTGATTCGAGGACAGGTATTATCCCTCAAAGAACAAGAATTTGTTCAATCTGCCAAGGCGATCGGTGCAAAGCCTCTCTATATTATTGTCAATCATATTTTGCCGCAGACTGCAAGTTATATAGTTATTTCTGCAACTCTGGCTATACCTGGATTCATTGTGGCGGAATCTGTTCTCAGTCTGATTGGGTTGGGAATTCAGCAACCAGATCCTAGTTGGGGCAATCTTCTTTCTTTAGCTACCAATACCTCTATTTTAGTTCTACAGCCTTGGTTGATCTGGCCGCCAGCCTTATTAATTATTTTGACGGTATTGTCATTTAATCTTTTAGGTGATGGTTTAAGAGATGCACTCGATCCACGTAGTTTACAGAAGTGAACTACCCTTGTGGGTTTACCCATAAGGGTTTCTAGCTATTTTCTGTTGGAGCGATCGCCTCCGCCGAACAGCCAGTTGGATGTAGGGGCGAATGGCAAGAAAGCCCCTACCAGATCTGTCGCCAACATTTTTTGATTTGGTATTAGCATCACAGTTCGAGCGATCGCAGCCAGGTTGTTTGGGAATGTGTTTGTCTACAAATCAAATCAATTGATATTTAAAACCTCGCTAATTTGATCTGGTAGTTGCATGGGACGGAAAGGTTTAGCAAAGACTGCTGCAACATCAAGATCGGCAAAACTATCTCGATCGGATTTTTGAATTCTGGCTGTTAATAAAATTACAGGAATATTTTGAGTAGTCGAGTTAGCTTTGAGTTTTTGTAAGGTTTCTCGACCATCCATATCAGGCATCATTAAATCGAGTAGAATGACATCAGGCTGGCTATCGGCTGCTACTTGCAAAGCTTCTTTACCCGAACAAGCAGTTAATACAGTCCAACCCGCTCCCATTTCCAGTCCTAGTTGAGCGATCGAACGGATATCTTCTTCATCATCAACTACTAAAACACATTTACTCATAACTTGGTTCTCCTATATTTTGTAATTCGTAATTCGTAATTCGTAATTCGTAATTATTCGAGCGAAAATCCAAAGCTTATTACCTCCTGCCTCCTGCCTTCTGCCTTCTGCTCCCTGCTCCCTGCTCCCTACTCTTTCACCATCAAAGGCAAATCGATATAAAAAGTACTCCCTTCTCCTAAGACGCTCTCTACCCAAATCTTACCGTCGTGTTGTTCGACAATTTGACGACAGATGGCAAGTCCCAATCCTGTTCCGCCTTTTTGACGAGAATCAGAAGCATCGACTTGTTGAAAGCGCTCAAAGATAGAATTTAATTTATCATTAGGAATGCCTCGACCGCGATCGCTTACTTCAATTTTGAGTCGATTTGTTTGCAAATAGGCTCTCAATAAGATAATTTGCTCTGGTTCGGAAAATTTGATCGCGTTGCTGAGTAAATTAGTTAGAGTTTGCAGCAGGCGATCGGGATCTGCCCAAAGTTGAGCGGAAACTGGTTCGAGTTGCAGCTTAATGCGAGATTTATCTGCCATAGACTGCATAGTTTCAACGGCTTGAGTCATGATTTCGGCTACATTACACTCAATTTTGTGCATGGTAATCTTACCGGATTTCATGCGTTCTAAATCTAAGATATCGTTAATCAGACGAACCAAACGCTCTGTATTGTTAACAGCAATATCAAGAATCTGCTTTCCTTTTCGGGATAGATCGCCTAGCTGTCCTGATTTAAGTAAGTCTAGCGCCCCTAACAGAGAAGTCATAGGCGTGCGGAGTTCGTGACTTACTAGAGAAATAAATTCATTTTCCAGTCGTTTGCGCTCAGTGATATCGTTAATCATGTTGAGAGTGCAGCGTACCCCACCCAAATCGATCGGCTCGATCGAAACTAAAACAATTCTTAGTTCACCAGACTTATGACGAAATTCTAATTCTTGATTGTGTAGAACACCTCGTTCTAGTAATTTGTGTACGGCTTTATCATAGGTTTCGCAATTGAATCCACAATTCAACTCGCCAATGGTATGACCGATAATTTGTTCGGAGGTGCAACCGCTTAGCTTGAGATAACTTTGATTAACATCCAAAAAACGTCCTTCAGCAAGAGTAGCGATCGCGATCGGATTGGGACTAGCACGAAAAGCTTTGGCAAATTTTTCTTCTGCTTGTTGGCGTTCCCAAATCTGCCGCTTCATTTGAGCATTTTGCTGCTGAAGTTGTTGCTGGAGTCGGCGAATAGTGATGTGGGTGTCTAAACGAGCTAAAACTTCTTCAACCTGAAAAGGTTTGGTGATATAGTCTACACCACCAGCCTTGAAGGCTTGTACTTTATCAAAAACGTCCCCTAGCGCACTAATAAAAATGACAGGAATATCACGAGTGCGATCGTCTGCTTTAAGTAGTTGACAGACTTCATAGCCATTCATCTGGGGCATTTTCACATCCAGCAAGATCAGATCGGGGGGTGCTGCTTGCGCTCCTCTTATTCCTGTAGAGCCTTTAGTGACACTGCGAACTTTATACCCTCTTTCTGTCAGCATTTGGTTCAGGAGAGCCAAATTTTCTGGAGTATCATCGATCGCTAAAATATCTGCCTTAACTTTGCCGTCTATTGGTTTATCCATCTTGAGTTAATCTAATAATCTCATCAAAGTCATAATTGCGAATTGACTCTTGCAATCCTTGTTTGAGAGTTGCACGATCGTTGGGTATTTGTTCGATCAGTTGCTTGAGCCATTCCCCATCTACTTCCATCGCTGCTTGTTGCAGAGAATTTCTCCAATCGCTTGACATCACGCTCAAATCTGTTGGTTGTAGAGGAATTTGCTCATGAACTGTGGCTTTGAGACTGCCAGCATTTGCTTGCTCTTGGTACAAGTATTTTACTTGTAAATGTTCGGCGAGCTTTGCAAAAATCACTTGTTCTTGAAATGGTTTGCGAACCAGATCGTCACAACCAGCAGCAAAAATACTCGATCGCTGCTCTTCAAACACTGTAGCTGTCAGAGCAATAATCACTGTTTTTTGCCCTTGGGGAGTTGCCTTAATCTGTTGCGTCGCTGTGTAACCGTCCATAACTGGCATCCGTAGATCCATCCAAATTAAATCGGGTTGCCATTGTTGCCATACCTCAATGGCTTCTTCTCCATTATTAGCAGTACGAGTTTGAAAACCAACACTGGCTAGTAACTGTACTAATAAGTCCCGATTTTCCTGGCGATCGTCTACTACCAAAATGCGATAATTTGGTTGTCCTGGGGCAATAGTCAACACTCGCTGCTTAGGAGCAGAATGCTCGACTCGATCGGCATCGGCTACAGCAACCTCAATAGCAAAGCTAAAAGTAGATCCTTCCCCGACTGAACTAGTAAATGAAAGTTCTCCCCCCATCAACTGCACAAAGCGATGAGAAATAGCCAAACCCAAACCTGTACCCCCTTCATTTTGGACGATCGTGCTAGTTTGCACAAAAGGTTCAAACAACTTATCTCGATCCTCTGGGATGATTCCTCTACCCGTGTCTTCAACCTCGAAAAGCAGGGTGTAGGGGTGTAGGGGTGTAGGGTGTGGGGTGTAGGGTGTGGGGTGTAGGGGAGGCGCGTGTTCTGAACCTGCGTCAGAACCTTGAGCGCCGTTGTGGGGTTGTCCTATTTCTTGCACCTCTGCTTCCGTGCTTCTGGGCATCTCTGCTCCTCCTGACTGAGGGCTGGACGGCGAATTTACTTCGCCGTATTGAAGCCCGTCCTGCCTCCTGTCCCCAGAAACTGAGGATAAACCTCCTGCCTTCACTCTCAGCGTCACCCCTCCAGTGTCGGTAAATTTCACTGCATTACCAAGAAGGTTAATTAAAACTTGTCGCAACTTTCCTTCGTCAGCATTGATGTATTGGGGTAAGTCTTCTGCTAGCTCAAAGTTAAGTTGTAGCTGTTTAGCTTGAGCGCGAGCTTGGAACATTTCGTATAGATGTTGCAGCAGACGCGATAAATCGAAGGGTTTACAGTTGACGATGGTTCTTCCTGCTTCAATTTTGGACATTTCCAAAACATCGTTAATTAAATTGAGCAGGTGTTCGCCACTGCGGTTGATAATGGCAAGGGATTCTTGCTGTTGTCCGTTTAAATTAGAATCTCTCTCCATCAATTGAGCAAAACCTAAGATGGCATTAAGGGGAGTACGTAATTCGTGACTCATATTGGCTAAAAATTCGCTTTTAGCGCGGTTGGCAACTTCAGCACTATGTTTTGCTACCTCTAGCTCTTGACGTTGTAATTTTTCTTGTTCGAGCAGTTTGGCTTGAGCGATCGCAATCCCTACTTGAGCCGCCACTGCTTCAATCAAGTCA
Source organism: uncultured bacterium (assembly GCA_964548905.1). Taxonomy (GTDB): domain Bacteria; phylum Cyanobacteriota; class Cyanobacteriia; order Cyanobacteriales; family Xenococcaceae; genus CAZJTL01. Next base: position 27,450 of record CAZJTL010000023.1, read on the forward strand.
ATTTCATCTTGTGTCCATTGACGGAAGCGATCGCATTGATGAACGACAATCGCCCCATTTGTCTCTCCCTGATAAGAGGTGCGGACGGCAATTAGAGATTTAACTTTAAATTGTTCGTACACACAAACAGATTTTTCTAAACTAGGATCTTCGTAAACGTTTAAAAAAGGCGCTGCTCGATCTTGAGAAAAGGCTTGCTCCAAACAAGCTGCACTTTTGAGAGGGATTTCGATACCCAACATCGCCGAGCAATTGGGAACGAGATATTCTGCAACTACACGAATTTTATCGATCGGTTGAGTTTGATAGCTAAAAATCTGACAGCGACAAACTTTAAAACTGATGCCAATGCGATCGACTGTAGTTTGCAGAATTTTGTTGAGATCTAAACTTTGCCTGATATCTTGAGTGATTTTTTCCAGTAGTAAGGCTCTCTGTAGTTGTCTGGCTAAAGCATTTTCGGCTCTTTGACGTTCTAATTCTGCTCCTGCACGAGCGGCAAAAATTTCTAAAATTAATTCTTGCTCTTTCAAGTTGCGATCGTCGAGAGGTTCAACATCGACAACAACTAAAATACCCAGAATAGTTCCTGTAGGACTAACAATTGGTACTCCCCAGTAACTTTCAGCACGTAAATTAGCTAAATGAGCGTTGTCGGGAAAATACTTAGTTACTGAATCTGGATATCTGCACTTACTACCTTGGATAACTCCCGCGCAAGGAGTACCCGATAGATTGTAGACAAAAGTTTTGCCAAAGTTGTTGCCCGTCCAAAAGGCTAGAGTACGGAGTCGATCTTGGCAATCGCTAGTAATTTCTGCAATCCAAGCATAACGAACTTGCAAGACTTCAGCGAGATAGCGAACGCAGCTACGGAAAAATTCGGCACCTGTTTGCGCGGCTGTACCTTCAACAATTAAGCGCAGCGCCTCTTCTTTTTGTTTGCGTTCGGTAATGTTGCGAAAATACCAAATTCTGCCATAATATTCTCCCGAACTGGATTGAATTGGACTGGAATAGCGATCGAAAACTCGTTTGTCTCGAAAAACAATTTCGTCTCGACTGATTTCGGTGGGATGCTGATAGAGATAGGTAACTTTTTCCAGAAATTCTTCTGGATTAGCTAATTGACTCACTACATAGTTGAGCAATTGTCGATCGCTATTTTGAGAAATCAATTGTCTGGGAACTTGCCACAATTCACAAAAACGCTGATTGAAAGAGACAATTCTTTGGTGTTCGTCTACAACTAAGATTCCGTCTGGTGCAGCTTCTTGTTGTGCTTTGAGTAGAGCATTACTACGTCTGAGTATTGCTTGTGTTTGCTGACGCTGTTTGGTTTCTAGAGCAAGAGCAATAAAATCAGCGATCGAAGCGGCAAAGTTTTGCTCCATCAAACTCCAATGATGGATCGCTCCAACATGCTCAAAAGCAACAATTCCGACAATCTCCCCACTCACCCGAATCGGTGCATCGAGGTTAGCCATAATTTGTTCGGGAAGCAGATAATCTTCCAGAAATTCCTGCATCCGTCGATCTCTTTGGGAATCATGGGCGGTAATGGTGCGAGCATGTTCTAGTTGATATAAAATGCTGAAATAATGGGGATGATCTGCTTGAGTATGTTCGATTCTCGCTGAGTGACGCTTGCGACTGCGTTCGTACAAGTCAACGCATTTTAGTTTAGTGCGATCGCGATCTAAGAGCCAAATACTCACTCGTTCGACTTCTAAGGGAATAGCCGCAGTTTCAGTAATAATTTGTAAGGCTATTTGTAAATTTCCCTCTGAAAGAGCTTTGTGCTGCGCCAGAGAAGTTAATGCCTGACTTTGTTTTCTCAGACTGCGTTCGCTATCAGCTAATTCCATTTCTGCTTGTTTGCGATCGCTAATATCAGTGATCACCGAGATTAAAGTATCATCCTCTCGATTCAAGCGTGCTGAATATAATCCCCAGCCGATAAAACCGTCTTTTCTTCTAAACTTAATTTCAAAGTTATTAACTTCTCCATGCTGACGCAACTCTTCGATCATTTGGTGACGAGTCTCAGGAGAAGCACAAAAATCATAGTTATGTTTTTTCTCTACTACTTCTTCAGCCGAATCATATCCCATCAGTTCGACAAAGCGCTGATTGGCTTCCAAAACCAAACCATCTTGAAAGCGACAGCAATAAATGCCTGCTAAAGAATTTTCAAATAAATTGCGAAACTTTAATTCACTACGGCGCAGAGCAATTTCTGTTTGTTTGCGTTCGCTAATATCAGTGCCGACAGAAAGGATTTCTACTAAATTGCCATTTTCGTCCCATCTCGGTCGATTCGACCAAGCCATCCAGACTCGTTTTCCCTGCTTATCAATATTCTCATTTTCCGTCAATAAATAATCGTGGGGACGATCGAAAATATTGTCGAGCAGTTGTTGCAAATTTTCCTTATCTTCTGCTGAGGGAAAGATTTTGCCAATTGTCTGGCGATCGATAGTCTCATTCAAGCCAAAACCAAAGAAACGTTGTCCGTAGTTATTGATAAATTTGACCTGACCATCGATATCCCAATGTAGAATGATACAGTTGGCAGCTTCTACCAAATCGCGATATTTAGCCTCACTAATTTTTAGGGCTTCTTCTGTTTGTCTGCGATCGCTGAGATCGGCAATAACAGACTCGATGCAATTATCTTCTGCATTGAGATGTAGGGATAATAAGCACCAAGTTAAAGAACCATTTTGCCGACGCAATTGTATTTCTAGATTGCAAACTCCTCCTCGATCGTACAATTGTTGTAAAATGGCTGCGCGTTCGCCTGGATTGACATAAAATTCGTGAGTATATTTCCGTTCGATTAACTCCTGAGCGGAATTAAACCCTAAAATCTCTGCACAACGCTGATTGGCATCTAAAAACAAGCCATCTTTGAGGCGAGTGCGAGCAATTCCCACCTGAGAGTTTTCAAAGATCTTTCTATATTTAAGTTCACTGCGGCGTAACGCTGTATCTGTTTGCCAGCTTTTTTTGACTTGAATTGAGAGAATTACTGCTTTTTCCCCTCGATCGGATGCTATGGGTTTGCTAGATATTGCCAAAATTAAAGAGCGATCGCCTTGCTGAAACTCATATTCTTCGGCTTGTTGCTCTTGTAATAATTTGATATGGGGATAAGCATCTAAGTTAAGAGGCTGACTATTTTTCGTGAGGGATAAGATGTTGACGAGATTATTACCAATGATATCTTCTTTAGATTTGGCAACCAACTTAGCAAAGTTTTGATTGCACCATTCTACTCGCCTATCTGCACCAACCAAGACAATAGCTTCAGCGATCGTGTCTAGCGCCGCTTCTAATTTGTTGACTAAATCTAGTAGATCCTCTTTCATTCAAATTGCTAATTTCTAATCGCGTCTTCATCTTTTTCCAGTTCCTAGCCATAAGCCACACGGTTCTTTTGTTATTGCGATCTGGATTTAATTTAAATCAAAGTTAAGTTGTAATCGGGAAGAAATAGAGAAGAAAAGGAATAATGTTGCAATTCTAAACTTTCCGAACTGCGATCGCGGCTGTTGGCGACTGTGACATAATATATTCGCTGTAATCTGCTAAGTTATCGTATCCTACAAAATTTAAAAACATTTCAGCAACTAGCCAAAAGATTATTTGTTGCCATTTCCACTTAATCATTTTTCCCTCCCCCTTTTCCTTAACTTCAAGCTAAATCGCGATCGAGAGGAAATGGGGAAGGGGTTAGGGTGTAGAGTGTAGGGTGTAGGGGTGTAGGGGTATAGGGAGAAATATAAAAAAACAAATAACTAACAACTAACAACAAATGTTATATCAGGACTTAGGCAAAAACATAAAAGGTTAGATGCTAGGACAAATCTATCATGGGCTAAAATACTAGAATTTCGTTCTGCAAATGAAAGAGAAGCTTCAAATCTTTTTTTTGAGTTGTTAGATGAATTTATAAATCGAGACAAGTAAAACTTTTTTTAGATCTTGTAGGTTGGGTTGACCATCGGAAAACCAACAAATACCAGGTTAGAATAACCTCAAGTAGCTCTAAAAACTAGAAATGACTCAACCATCTATTAAGATCCTCAAAAGTGGCAAAATCCAGCAAATCCTCAGTTAAAGTATCTAATTGCTCTGGTTCTAAAGATTTAATCCTTGTAGCGATCTCCTCTGGGAGATTGCCCAGTTTACGGTTAAGTTGACGCAAGATAGTATTGCTTTGCCCCTCTTTTTGCCCTTCAAGTCGTCCTTCTTCTTTCCAGCTAGTAGTAATCTGCATAATCTTCTCCTTCTCCCGTGTTTCCATTGTACCTAACTCAGATTGAAATATGGCTTCCTCCTTAGAATTCAGACGAAGATAAGTATCGACAAAACCAGAGATTAACTGCATTTTGGCAGGATCTAGTTCGAGCGTAACCAAGAGACGAAGACACTGAGCTTTGACAGTAGGGCGATCTTTTGGTTCAATTTTCATCTTTGCCATCAGCGCAGCAGCAACAGGATTGTTCTGCTGGAGAAAATCTCGCCAATTGAGACGATTAAGCTGAAGGATGGAATAATCGAAATGCAAAACTTGTTTATCTGGAAAATCAATCACAAAGTCGCTTTTATCTAGCCTTTGCGGGGAATCGTAAGAAAAGACAACAATGGGATAGATAGGGCGGTTATATTTCAGGAAAAGACTACAGAAATAACGGAATAATCTTTGGTTGAAATCAGTTTTGCTGCTGGATTCATTTTCAATGTGGACTAAAAAAGAATAATGAGGTGTAAAATCCTGACTAAGAACTTTGAGCGAAATCTGGCAAATGCAACTTCCAAAATCCATCTCTGCTTCATTAGGCTAATGATTAAAAGGCTTGCAGCCTCTCCTTAAGATCTCAAATGGGTTCTATAGAAAGGTAATAAAGTTTATTCCGATCCTGACGGTGGATGGACTAATCGTATCATTTTGATACAGATTTTTTTTATTAATTTAATAGCCTAATTATTGAAAACAAAATTATTTAAAAATAATCATAATATTTGGATCAATTCACTGTATTCACTAACATGAATTTTTATGTTTTTTATGATTTTTTAAGATATGTTCCTGGTATTAAAACAATTAATGCTGCGGTCGAAAAACTTTTTTCTTCTCAATAGCAATCAATTATTTGCAATTTATAACTAAAAAAAATAGATAATGCCAATGCTCAATCACTTTTATCGAAAATCAAAAATTAAATATATTGCGATCGCGCTAATCGTCATGCTTGGAATTTTTGCCTGTACTAATAGTCCTAAATCAGAGCAAGCAGAGATTGCCAAAGCACCTTCTACCAACAGTAATGTTGTCAGAGTTTGGTGGGATAAAGGTTTTAATCAAGAAGAAGATGAAGCCTTACAAAAACTAGTGAACAATTGGGAAAAAAATACAGGCAAAAAGATCGAGCTTTCTTTTTATGGTACCGATGAGCTATTTCAAAAAGTGGAAAGAGAATTGCGTTCTGGGAATTTACCCGATCTTATTGCTATGTTTAAAAGCGAGAAATCACTTACCTCTCGTCTTGCTTGGGAAGACAAGCTAGAAGATGTATCAGAAGTAATTAAGCCAATTGAAGACAGCTATACAAAAACAGCACTGAAAACGGTATATCTGTATAACAACATAGCCAAAAAACAAAGTTATTATGGCGTACCCATTCACCAAGCCACTATTCACGTTTATTACTGGCGAGATTTGCTCGAACAAGTAGGTTATACAGATCGAGATATTCCCAAAGATTGGGACGCATTCTGGCAGTTTTGGATCAAGGTGCAAAAGGATTTAAATGAGAAGAAAGGCTTAAAAATTTACAGTTTGGGTTTACCTCTCTCAGTAGAAGCAGGAGATACTTATCAAACTTTTGAGCAAATTTTGGAAGTATACAATATACCAATTCTCAATTCTCAAGGAGAACTTTTAGTCGATCGACCTGAAGTACGTCAAGGTATTGTTAAAGTGCTTGATTGGTACAAGCAATTTTATCAACAAGGCTATATACCACCAGAAGCCTTGCACTGGCTAAATCCTGACAATAATCGCAATCTGCTCAATCGCAAGGTTTTAATGACTACTAACGACACACTGTCGATCGCTACAGCAGTCAGACAAGATCCCAATACTTATCGTCATAAGTTAGGTATGTTGGAATTTCCTCGCAAACCCAATGGCGAATCCATGAATTATCTTGTCACTATACAACAAGTAATTTTGTTAGCTGATTCAGAAAATAAAGAAGCAGCCAAAGACTTTCTCTCCTATTTAGTTCGACCTGAAATTAATGGTAAATTTTTAAAAATGGCTGGTGGTCGTCATTCTCCTGTCCTCGAAACAGTTTGGCAAAATTCTTTTTGGACAGATAAAAGCGATCCTCACGTTTCTTTGGCTACTCATACTTTCAGAAAACTACCACAAAGAGTTTATTACACCTATCAAAATCCAGCTTATAGCTTTGTTTTAAAAGAAAACGTTTGGGGTAAAGCTTTGCAAAGAGTTTTAGTCGATCGCGTTTCCTCAGAACAAGCAACCGATGAAGCGATCGCCAGGATTAAGGAAATTTTTAGCGAATGGCGATCTTAACGTGCGCTGCGCGCAGGGTGTAGGGGTGTAGGGTGTGCTATGTATCTAACCTGAGTTCGGGATAAGCTTAGCTCTAAGCAGTCAGTAGTCAGCAGTCAGCAATTCAGCCGTCAAGAGAAGGCTCCTCGGTAGGAGGGAAACAACTGAAAGCTGATAGCTACCTTCCCTTAAATATTCTCGATCCAAACAAGGCGATCGCGATTCTACTTCCGATCGACTGTGCGATCGAGGAACGCTTTCAAGCTAAACTCAATATAATAACCGACAGATCTAAGCCGATCGGAAATGAGATTTTAATACTTTAATAAAAGTAGACATTCATTGCCATTAATAATCCTAAAATAGCTTTATGTTTGATGCTCTTGCTGAACGTTTAGACGATGCGTGGAAAAAACTACGCGGACAGGACAAAATATCCAAATCAAATATTCAAGATGCTCTTAAAGAGGTTCGTCGCGCTCTCTTATCCGCAGATGTCAATCTCCAAGTAGTACAAGCATTTATTACCGAGGTTGAGAAAAAAGCTTTAGGCGCGGAAGTAATCTCTGGAGTTAATCCAGGTCAACAATTTATCAAAATTGTTTACGACGAACTAGTCAAGATCATGGGGGAAAGTAACGTCCCTCTAGCAGAAGCAGAACAAAAACCTACTGTGATTCTCATGGCTGGTTTGCAAGGTACTGGTAAAACTACCGCTACTGCTAAATTAGCCCTCTATTTACGCAAACAAAAACGCAGTTGTTTAATGGTTGCAACTGACGTATATCGACCAGCAGCGATCGACCAGTTGATTACTTTAGGTCAACAAACAGAAGTTCCTGTGTTTGAAATGGGGAAAGATGTTAACCCCGTCGAAATTGCCCGCGCTGGCGTTGAAAAAGCGAAAGAAATGGGAGTCGATACCGTCATTGTCGATACCGCAGGAAGATTGCAAATCGACGAAGAGATGATGGGGGAACTGGCTCAAATTAAAGCAGTCGTCAAACCCCACGATACGCTGCTAGTAGTCGATGCCATGACTGGTCAGGAAGCTGCTAACCTCACCCATACCTTCCAGCAAAAAATTG
>CAZJTL010000024.1:0-29420 GCA_964548905.1 uncultured bacterium
AGTTGAAGATGAGTGTAGTAATGCCAGTGGTAACGTGAATATAACTACTCAAGGTACACAGAAAAAACCGTTAAAACTCTCCGTTACTCCAGATTAAAGTTAATTCAAGTTTATTAAAGCATAATTACAGCGAAAATCCCTGCTCTCTGTGAGTGGGGATTTTTCTTAGTTGCTCACTAAATAATTAGCCGATTAAAATATCAGAGCAATGTACCCATTTAAGTAAGACGTGGACACGAAATTGTCATCGCCGATAGATTTAAGCAAGCTATCTGGTAAAGTGTTATTGATTTTTCTGGCTTGTTTGTTGGCTTTAGGAGCAGTAATTTTCGATTGGACTACTGGTAGGTTGCTAAGCGATCGCGTTTTCATCAGTTTACCTTTACTAGTCAGTACAATTGCTTCTTCTGGATTGGGATACTGGGTTGTTCCTCTGTTAAGAAGATTAAAAGCAGGGCAAGAAATTAGAGAAGATGGACCGCAAAGCCATCTGAAAAAAGCTGGTACACCAACTATGGGAGGCATTTTTTTCGTTCCTGTGGCGGCGATCGTTTCTCTACTTTGGTCTGGTTTCGATCCACAAGTAATAGCCGTCTCTACAATTATGCTTGCCTATGGTGCAGTTGGTTGGATTGATGATTGGCAGATTCTCAGGAAAAAATCTAACAAAGGAATTTCACCTCGAATGAAGTTGTTTCTGCAAATTATGGCAGCGATCGCTTTTTGTCTGTGGATGTTTTTAACCCAACCAGCTAATATCACTAATATTGCTTTACCTTTTCAGACTACTCTCTCTTTAGGTTTATTGTTTTGGCCGTTGGCTGTGTTTGTTTTTGCCGCCGAAAGTAATGCTACCAATCTCACTGATGGAGTTGATGGTTTAGCTGGCGGTACGGGTGCGATCGCTCTCCTCGGATTAGCTGCGATCGTAGCACCTTCTTCATCCAGTCTAGCCCTGTTCTGTGCATCTTTGGCTGGAGCTTGCTTGGGTTTTGTCTGGCACAATCGCAATCCTGCTCAAGTTTTTATGGGGGATACTGGTTCGTTGGCTTTGGGTGCGGCTTTAGCTGCTGTTGGACTTCTCAGTAATTCTCTTTGGAGTTTGTTGATTATTAGTGGAATTTTCTTGGTAGAATCTCTTTCAGTTATCGCTCAAGTGAGTTACTATAAAGCTACTAAAGGAGAAGATGGGAAAGGAAAACGCCTGTTGAAGATGGCTCCTCTCCATCATCATCTCGAATTAAGTGGCTGGACAGAAACACAAATTGTTGGGATTTTCTATTTAATCAATGCAGGATTAATTACTTTATGTTTTGTATTTAATTAAAAGAAATGTGGAAAAACCCAGCTAAAATTGTGGAAAACTTGCCCCCAATTGTGGAAAACTAAGATAACTCTCGATCGAAACTAATGCGATCGGATTGATAATTAATTGGTTCGACGTGAATCATAATTCTGACAGGATGAAAACGTTCTTCCAATCGAGCTTCAACTGCTTCTGTGATCTGATGGGCGGTTTTTACGTCTTGGGCATCTACTACTAGATGCATTTCAATAAAAGTCTGTCTTCCCAACACGCCACGAGAAGCAATATCGTGGCAATTAATTACTCCTGGTACTTGGATAACAAGATCGTGAATGGTTTCGGGAGCGATCGCCATTTCATCTACTAACCAGGGTAAATTTTCTTTCAAAACTTGCCAACCGCTATGAAGTACCAGCAAAGCAACAGGTAGCGCCAAAATTACATCTAACCAGTATAGTTGTGTTAGATGCCATAGTTTTCCTAGCCAAATTCCCACCAAACCGATTAAAACTACAACTGTCACCCAGATATCGCTAGTAGTATGTTTAGCATCAGCAATTAAAATCGGACTGTTAATTTGCCTACCGACTTTACTTTCGTATAAAGCAACGAAAATATTAGTAACTAACACAATTAATAATAGTGACAACTCTACAGGTGAAATTGTAATTGGTTGCACATCTCCAGTAATTCTTTCGATCGCCCCTTTGAGTATTTCTAGACAAGCAATTCCTAAAAACGCGGCAATTCCCAATGCACCTAGCGCTTCGTATTTTTGATGTCCGTAGGGATGTTCGCGATCGGGAATGGGGGAAGAAAGACGACTGGTAATCAAACCCAAGACGTTATTAAGGCTATCTGTAACGCTATGTAAGGCATCAGCTTGTAGACTTAAAGAACCAATCGCCATCCCAACTACTCCTTTTAGTGCCATCACAAATAGATTGAGCATGAGAGTAATCAGTAAAACTTTGCGAATTTGGGCGCGATTATCGATCGACACAAATTTAGCCATTAATTTTTCTGTATTCATCCTCATTCTAGTCTCCAACACACTGAAACCCAAGCCTATTAATGACTACACCTCTTTTTAGTGGTTCAGTTAAACCAAGTTTGTTGAGATCTTTTGTTAAAAAAATAATTCTTCCATCTCATTCTTTGGTAGATTCTTCCCATAAGTTACTGGAATCCGATCTCATTAACCGACAACGTAAAGATTTATCGATCATGTCTCAACTAATACTGAATCTAACCCAGGGTTCGATTAGCTTTAGCTTTACAACCGAAGCAGCTAAACAATTGAAACAAGAGATAGCTTTGTTAATGGACAGCCTGAAAGCTATTGCAGTTAAAACAAGTGGAACTAGACCAAGTCCTCAAAAATCGATGGAGTATCGTTATGCAGGAGACGTTTTTATCGAAGTTTTTTGCAACCCCAACATCTATGCCAGTCCATTTGCAGCCAAAGTTTTGTTAACCATTCGCGACGATCGCATTCGTCTGACTAGCGAAACCGAACTTACTCGCTTAATTGAAGATTTGGATCGGTTTTTAGAACAGTAGTATGGCAATTTTTTAATAAATAATGTAAAGATAGGGGCTAGGACAAGGCAGAAGTCAGAAGTTTATTATCTGTTACCTGTTCCCCGTTCCCTGTTCCCTTTTTCTACAATGAACAATGAACAATTAGCAACAAACAACAAATAACAAATAACCAATAACAAACAACCAATAACAATGAACTCTAACAATCTTTTTCAAACCCTACAAAAAGGCTTTCGCGTTACTGTAGGAGCAACTGCTTCGGTAGTAGAAACGATCCAAGATCCCGAAAAGCGAACTGCTGCCTTATCGGAATTGCAAACCGAATTTAGTCAAAAAGCTGAAGAATGGGCAATTAGAGGCGAACAAACCGAACAGGAAGCACGTAGAATTTTGGATAGTTTTCTAAGTAAACAGGGATGGCAAACAACTAGAAAAGAATCAACTGATGCAGATACTCATACCACAAATAGTAATACTGCTAACGACAATATTCAATCAGAAATAAGAGACTTAACCGAACAAATTATTACTTTGAGAAACGAGTTAGAAGAGTTACGCAAGTCTGAATAAAATAATCAGAGTTTCAACCGATCAAAGATGTTCGGGAAACTACACTACCTAAGAAATAGCAACAACATTCACTATATATAGAGATACATATAATTGACTGATACGAAGGTCATGCTGCCGATCCCACTCCAGTCAGTTTAAATTGTATTGCTCAAGCGCCATTAGTAATTATTTTAAGATACAGGAGCAGCGCTCTTATGGGAAAAGTTGTTGGAATAGATTTAGGTACTACTAACTCTTGCGTAGCGGTAATGGAAGGTGGTAAACCTACTGTAATTGCTAACGCAGAAGGTTTTAGAACTACACCCTCGGTTGTTGCTTACGCTAAAAGTGGCGATCGCCTAGTAGGGCAGATCGCTAAGCGTCAAGCAGTAATGAACCCCGAAAATACTTTTTATTCGGTTAAGCGTTTTATCGGTCGCAAACACGAAGAAGTTAGTAACGAAAGCACAGAAGTTTCTTACAAGGTTCTTAGAGATGGCACTGGTAATGTCAAACTAGATTGCCCCGCTCAAGGAAAACAGTTTGCACCTGAAGAAATTTCCGCTCAAGTTTTACGCAAGCTGATCGAAGACGCAAGCAAATATCTTGGTGAAACAGTTACTCAGGCAGTAATCACTGTTCCTGCTTATTTCAACGACTCCCAACGTCAAGCAACCAAAGATGCAGGAAAGATTGCTGGTGTAGAAGTGCTGCGGATTATCAACGAACCTACCGCCGCATCTCTAGCTTATGGTTTAGACAAAAAGAGCAACGAAACCATCCTCGTATTTGACTTGGGTGGTGGTACTTTCGACGTTTCCATTCTCGAAGTAGGTGATGGCGTTTTTGAAGTACTAGCTACCTCTGGTGACACCCATTTAGGGGGTGACGACTTTGATAAGAAGATTGTAGATTGGTTAGCAGAAGAATTTAACAGAAACGAAGGTATTGACTTACGCAAAGACAAACAAGCCCTACAACGTCTAACCGAAGCGGCTGAAAAAGCTAAAATCGAACTCTCTAGCGTAACTCAAGCAGAAATTAACCTTCCCTTTATCACCGCTACTCAAGACGGACCAAAGCACTTAGATACAACCTTAACCAGAGCAAAATTTGAAGAACTTTGCTCCGATCTGATCGATCGCTGTCGCGTACCCGTAGAAAATGCGCTGCGCGATGCCAAAATTGATAAAAGCGCGATCGACGAAGTTGTCATGGTGGGTGGTTCTACTCGTATCCCCGCAGTAATTGAAGTAGTCAAACGCCTGTTGGCTAAAGATCCCAACCAAACTGTTAACCCAGATGAAGTAGTAGCAGTTGGTGCAGCAATTCAAGCTGGTGTTCTAGCTGGTGAAGTCAAAGATATTCTCTTGCTAGACGTTACTCCTCTGTCTCTTGGTGTAGAAACCCTTGGCGGTGTATTAACCAAAATTATTCCTCGCAACACCACCATTCCTACCAAGAAGTCAGAAACCTTCTCTACTGCGGTTGATGGTCAAACCAACGTTGAAATTCACGTTCTCCAAGGGGAAAGAGAATTCGCCAAAGATAATAAGAGTTTGGGAACCTTCCGTCTAGATGGTATTCCTCCCGCACCTCGCGGTATCCCTCAAATCGAAGTAACCTTTGATATCGACGCTAATGGTATTCTCAATGTCATGGCGAAGGATAAAGGTACCGGTAAGGAACAGTCGATCAGTATTACTGGTGCTTCTACCCTACCCGATGATGAAGTCGATCGCATGGTGAGAGAAGCAGAAACCAATGCTGGTGCTGATAAAGAACGTCGCGAAAAAATTGACCGTAAGAACCAAGCTGATTCTTTAGTCTATCAAGCTGAAAAACAACTCAAAGAATTAGGTGATAAAGTTCCTGCTGCCGATAAGACTAAAGCTGAAGGTTTGATCGCCGATCTCAAGGAAGCTGTAGCTTCAGAAAACGATGACAAGATCAAAACTTTGATGCCCGAACTACAACAAACCCTTTACACCATCGGTAGCAACATCTATCAACAAGCTGGTGGCGCGTCTGCTGATGCAGGTAGCCCTCCTCCTGATGATGATGCTGGTACTCCTCCTAGTGGCAGTAGCGATGGCGATGACGTTATCGATGCTGAATTTTCGGAAAGTAAGTAACTTAATAACTAATTGCTGATGGCTAATTGTTCATATTTCATAGCTCGTTAATTACGAATTATGAATTATGAATTAACTAAGTCCCTAGCCTCTAACAACAACCACAAACCAGTGTAAGTAATTCCAGAGTCATCGGGTTGCACTAACAAAAAGTGTAGTCCTTGACTCTTTGATTTTTTTTGTTCGTAGCTTTGCGCTGCTTGAGCTATTTCTATCTCTTCAAAAGTAGCTATAATCCAGCGATTGCTCAATCCCGACTCTAAAACTAATCCTCCCGATTTCCCCACTTCAGTTGGAATATAATTGACGGCAACAGGCTTTTGTTGCTGTAACCAACGCGCTAATTGCATCGATCGCCTACCACCATAAATTACTACTCCAGGGATCGGAACTGTTGAAGCTATACCCAAGTTAATTGGTAACAAGAATTCAGGCAAATCTAAAATAGGAATTGGGCGATCGCCAAATATTTCGATTAAATCACTCGCCGCAATACTAGCAAAACGCCATTGTTCGCCCCAGAGATTGTCTGGTAATGCCTGGGGTGGTAGTTTTTCGATCTTGAGTAAACTATCACTTAAACTATAGCGATCGCCACGTTTTTCTAATTCTTGTTTGAGGGCGCTTGTATGTCGGGTTGCTTCGACAGTAATACCTAGCTTTTGGGCTGCAACGGTTAATAAACTCAAAGCTTGGGGACGAAAAACTTGAATTCCATCTGGTAAATTATCTGCTGCCTGTCGTAATTGCTCGACTAACCAATCAGAATTTAATTGCGATCGAGAACAATGTGCATCGTAAATACAACCAGATTTACTATCGCACACTAAAAATTCCCAAACTACTTGTTTATTATCTGTAATCTGATAAAAATCTACCTGCCAAATAACCATAACTATAATCTTTCCGTAAGCCTTTTCTATAAAAGATGGTCGCATAATTCTCCTATTGAATCAAAAGAAACAAGGGCGATCGATTCCCTTCTCAACACAACTAGTATGGCGATTTTACGAACGCCGCCATCAACTAGGGGAAGAAATGGATATTGATTGCTGAAATGCTAATAATGTCTCTTGGCAGATAAGATAGACTAAAAATATAGGCAAAAAAAACTGTCTAAAGGTAGCGTAATACCTATGGTTGCAACTGACTTCAAAGATTATTACGCAATTTTGGGACTCAACAAAACGGCAAGCTCTGAAGAGATCAAAAAAGCTTACCGCAAACTGGCTCGCAAGTATCATCCCGATCTCAATCCAGGCGATAAGACGGCAGAAGCGAAATTCAAAGAGATTAATGAAGCTCACGAAGTACTTTCCGATCCAGACAAACGACGACAGTACGATCGCTTTGGTCAATATTGGCAACAAGCTAGAGAAGGTGGAGTTCCACCTAGAGAAGGGTTTGGTGTAGAGGAATTTGATTTTGGACGCTACGGCAGTTTTGATGATTTCATCGATGAATTGCTAGGGCGTTTTCGGGGCGCACCTGGGCGTAAAGTCTATACCTATCGTACCGCTACTGGCAGACCAACTGAAGTTGAGGATCTTTGGGGCAGTCGTTTTCGTTCTTCAGCACCATCCCCAGATACAGAAGCAGCAATCTCGCTGACACTATCGGAAGCATTCCACGGAACGCAAAAACGGCTACAAATCAATGGTGAAAAAATAGAGGTTCGGATTCCCCCTGGTGTTGAATCGGGTAGCCGACTGCGCCTTAAAGGCAAGGGAGGAACTAGTGCCTATAGTCAACAAAGAGGGGATCTCTATTTAACTATCCAACTATTAAATCATCCTTTTTTCCGACTCAAGGATCAGGATTTACTTTGCGAAATCTCAATTACTCCAGATGAAGCTGTTTTAGGAACTGAGATTAAAGTACCTACGCCAGATGGAATAGTTACCCTGACAATCCCTGCTGGAATGAGTTCTGGACAAACCTTAAGACTGCGAGGCAAGGGCTGGATTAAGCGAAAGAATGGACGAGGAGATCTGTTAGTCAAGCTACAAATTGTCTCGCCCAAGCATCTGAGTCCAATCGAGCGAGAGTGTTATGAGAAAATTAGAGCAAACCGTAGTTTCAATCCACGCGGCGATTTAACTCCTATGAAATTATGAGCCAGATAAATTTGATTAACGGAGTAATCTTACTCAAACAGGAAATTTCCCTCGATCGCTTGCCCGAACGATTCTATTCTTTTGAATCAGCACTTTAATCCTAGAAATCGATCGGTAAAATATCGATCCCAGGTACAATAAAGATAGAATCGAAGTAAAAAGCTTTGCTAGCTTTGGGGAGGATACGATGGCATCTAGAAACTCTCCACTAAAATACTCTAGTGCTGACCTAGAAATAGAAGCAATCAATCGTTTTCGCTCTCTTTCTCCTTTTCTTCCTAGAGAATGCAGAGTATTTCGGCAACTTGAGGGGCGTTCCACCTCTCTCTGTCTAGATTTTACAAATTGCCCTCAAGAGCTTGAAAATCCGGAAGAGTTACCAGAATTAGCGATGTTATTGGCTCTATCCTCTCATTATTTAGGTCTATCTTACTCAATTCTGTTGAAGATTGGCGATCGAGTTATCATCCAGATCGACTTGAGCGAACTTGTGTAGCATGTTCGTAGGAATGTAAGCTACCCATTTATTGTTGTAATTTTCTTTCGTGCAACTTCAATAAAATTTCCTGATGTACTTCGCGAGTGATGGGATAAAAATAAGCTAAAACCAAACCAAGGATCAGAAAAACTGTTGGTAAAGGTGCGATCGCGATGCGAATTGCCAATAATGCGCTTTCTGGTTGCACGGGGACGTTTCCGCCTGGTGGTTGTTCGATAAATCCAGCCAATTCTAAGGCACTGCCTACTAAAAATAATGCTAGAGCTAAACCAAATTTCTGCAATAACACCATAAAGCCGTAGA
Organism: uncultured bacterium; assembly: GCA_964548905.1. Taxonomy (GTDB): domain Bacteria; phylum Cyanobacteriota; class Cyanobacteriia; order Cyanobacteriales; family Xenococcaceae; genus CAZJTL01. The sequence goes on from CAZJTL010000024.1 coordinate 8,458, forward strand.
AAATTCCTTCTCGGCGTTGTCCTGTATTTAATTCGTCAAGCTCTATTACATCTGGAATCATCGACCAAGGAATCAAATAGGCGACGGAAACACCAAAACCAGCTAAGGTTGCCAAAAAGTACATCAACCCAACTTGTCCTGGTTGAACTAAAAATAAACCGGCTTGAGCGATAATCCAGATCCCTGTACCGATAAAATAAACGGCTTTTTTGCCTAGTTTGGCGCTGAGATATTGCCAGAAAAAGAGCATGACTAAAGCAGTTCCTTGTACGGCGATCGCGACGGTGGGAAAGGCGCTATCTGGCAAACCAATCCAACTGACAACAAAGTAAACCAAAATCGAGGCAGTTAGTTGAACGGCTAACCAAGAACAGAGATAGATGCCAATTATGTATAAAAAAGGTTTGTTATGAAAAACTATTTTGAGTTGTTGGCGAAAACCTAAGTTAGTTTCTACATTTTCTTGGGGATTTGAAGCAAAAGCTACTTTTAGATGGGGTTCGGTTTTGGCAAAGATTAAGGTGATGCCAAACATAATCGTTAGCAATCCGATCGCGATCGCGCTAACATCTGCCAAATTTGTTTGTGCGTCAGTCCAGCTATTAGGCTTGGAAATTATTCTGCCGATCGCCACACCATAGCCACAAGCTAAAACGCCAAGGGTAGTGAGAAAAATACCAACTAGATGTTTCTGGCGATCGCTTAAGATTGGTCTAGCACCTCTTTCCTGTACGCGCAAAGCACACCAAAAAATGGTAATTACTGCCAGAACGCTAGACAGAATACCTAATACTAAATACTGTTGTGGGCGATCGCCTGGATAAGCGGCAAAAATTACTTGTGCCAAAATTAACGAGACGATACTACCACCAATGGAAAAAGCGAAGCGAAAACTGTTGAGGTTGGTGCGTTCGTTGTAATCTTGAGTTAGTTCTGGTGTGAGGGCAGTATAGGGAAGATTTACCGCAGTGTAGGCAAGATTGAAGAAAATCCCAATCAGAGCATAGTAAACAAATAGCAGCCAAACATTAGTGCTTTGGTTATCGCTGAATTTGGGAACGATCCACTGCAAATATAAGAAAATCCCAAAAGGAATTGCACCCCCAATCATCCAAGGAATGCGACGACCCCACGGCGATCGAGTGCGATCGCTTAAGATTCCAGTAATTGGATCGTTAATCGCATCAAAAACCTTACCGATCGCCAGAATCATTCCCGATAATCCCGCAGGTATTCCCGCCACATTAGTAAAGAAATACAGCAAGAAAAAAGACAAAATATTAGCCGCGATCGCCGCACCTGTATCACCAGAACCAAAAGCTAATTTTGTGGTAAAGTTGAGCTTCTCAGATCTGGTTTCCTCAGAAGTAGAAATATTACTCATCTGGAAATATTTAATTTAAATACTTCCAAGTTTAGAGCCAAAACTAGTTTAGAGCCATTAACTGTTCGCTATGCTATTAAAGGGAACGATGGCGCTAGTATAAGAAGGCAGAGGGCAGAAGGCTTTTATGTTTTTAATTGCGAATTGTCCCCCCGTCCCCCAGTCTCCCCGTCTCCCCCTCTCCCTCCGCTCCCTCTGCTTCCTCCGCCCCCTCCGCTTCTCTGTTCCCTAACCCCTAACCCCTAACCCTTTGTTTTAATGGATTTACTGCGTTCTCTACCTATAGGACTATATTTATCTGAACCTTTAACCTGGTTACATAAATTAGACCCTAGAGTCAAAATTGCTTGGTTGATGACTTTTTTAGCTGCTCCTTTACTAGCTAATCCTTATTGGAGACTGGGATTAGTGGTCTTATTAATTCTGCTGACTCTTTCTGCGGCAATTCCATTAAGGGTATGGCGACAACAGATGGGTTGGCTGTTAACTTTAGCTATTCTCGTTTTTTTAATTACTTCCTTTGCTCCTGATGGATTGGCTTTAACTCATCAACCAAGACTTCCCGATAGCAATCTCAACTTACCTCAACCAGGTGATTACAACTACATATTATTTGAACAGGGGCGATTTACGATTACTCGTCGTTCTTTAGACGTGGCGATTCGGGTTAGTACTTTATTATTTACCTTGATTTATAGTAGTAATCTCTATTTACTGACAACTGCACCAGAAGAAATTACCGCAGGCTTAGAAGAGTTAATGCAGCCTTTACGTTGTTTGCGGCTTCCAGTCACAGAAATTGTCTTGACTTTAACTCTTTCCTTACGTTTTATCCCTCTAGTCTTAGAAGAAGTTCAGAATCTGGCGCGATCGATCCGCACCAGGGCGATCGACTGGAAGAAATTAGGAATTAAAAGAAGTTTGCAAGTTTGGTTATTAGTAGCAGAAAAGTTATTAGAAAATTTGCTGATGCGAGCCGAACAAATTGCTACAGCTATGGATATACGGGGTTTTACCAGTCCCGATCGCCATCGAGTTCAATGGCATAATTTGCGTTTACGCTTCTGGGATTGGCTGATTTTAGCTAGTTTGATTCCTTTTTGGTTAGCAAGAATTACTGTCGGTGGAGTTTTTAATTAGCATATAGAAAAATTTTTGTCAATCTAAGTATATTTACTCATAAAAATATTTGTCGATCGTCTATCTAAATTGACGACTTAAATCTGCTAAGCAAGAAAAAATTATTCTAGATAAAATCAATGTTTTGCAGTTCGGTAAGCTATTTCAAGATACAATATAAGCACGATACCTTGTATCAATATGATACCAAATTGCTGAAATAAAGCAAACTGGTAATCATTTTTTGCCATCCTTTTAAGAAAAATTTAAGGATATTTATTTAAAATTAAAAAGTAAATTAAAAGATAGAGAAAGTTTTGCTTATAGAAAACCTTAAGCTCTATATAGAGGAAAGTAGGAAGTAGTTTGGTACGGAAGTAGGAAGTTTTTTACTCATTACTCATTACTCATTACTTCTCTCCCCCTCTCCCCTGCTCCCTTGCTCCCCGCCTCCTGCCATTGCCCTTAAATGACTACCACCAATCTTCCTGAATCTCCTGTCAACTCTCCTGCTCCCAAAATCATTGTCACCGAACCCGCCACCATTACATCTGTTTCCGATCGCCTAACCAGTAAGGTTAACCGTTTACGGCTGTCACCTGAAGCCTTAATGCTGGTTTCTGCATTTTTGATTGGTGGAGGAACGGGGATAGCGATGGTGACGTTTCATCTGCTCATAGATTTATGCGAAAGATGGAGCTTCTATAACCTATTAGGACAAATTTCCGTATTAGGGCATTGGACATTAGCCATCATTCCAGTGTTAGGTGGTTTAGTCGTTGGCTGTATGCGCTGGCTGTATCCAGAGGTATTAGGTAATGGATTTTCAGCGCTCTTGAGTAATGTCAGAGTACCAAAAATCACCCTCTGGCGACCCCTAATCAAAATGTTGGCAGCAGCTGTTTCTCTAGGAACAGGAGCATCACTTGGGCCAGAGGGACCGAGTGTAGAAATTGGTTCTAATATTGGCATCTTATTAGGTCAAGCTTTTCAGGTATCTCAAGAACGCTATCGCCTGTTACTAGGAGCGGGAGCAGCAGCAGGTTTAGCCGCAGGGTTTAATGCTCCCATTGCGGGAGTTTTTTTTGCCCTCGAAGTAGTTTTAGGCACAACTTTTACTACTCCTGCGATTAGCTTAATCTTGTTATCCGCAGTCTTTTCTGCGGTTATTTCTCATCTTTTCCTTCATGCCAATCCAGCTTTTGTCTTACCAGACTATCAAGTTCTCAGTCATTGGGAATGGCTATTCTATTTGGGTTTGGGATTTTTAGCTAGTTTGGTTTCACTAATCTATACCCAAAGTATTAAGTTCCTCCAAGCTTGTTTTCAAGGGGAAATCCTGAGCTGTAATTGGTTGAGAAAATTACCCAAATTTACTTATCCAGCGATCGGTGGCTTATGCGTTGGGGTTGTCGCCTTAAAATTACCTACTCTACTTGGAATTGGCTACGGAACACTACAAACAATCTTAGAAGGAGGCGATTTTTCTCTTTCCTTTCTCTGTTTTCTTTTAGTCGGTAAGTTATTTTTAACAGCGATTAGCTTGGGTAGTGGGTTTGTCGGTGGTGTTTTTGCTCCCGCCTTATTTTTAGGCGCTTGTTTGGGGGCAATTTATGGTAACCTTCTGGCTGTCATTATCCCTCCCGATCTAGTACAAATTGGTCCTCCTGCTGCCTACGCTATGGTCGGCATGGCAGCAGTGTTAGCTGGCAGTGTCAGAGCGCCCTTGACGGCGATTTTATTGCTGTTTGAGCTAACTCGTAACTACTTAATCATCTTGCCTTTAATGGCAGCAGTTGGGGTTAGTGTTTGGATTGTCGAGCAAATCAAATCTAAGCAAGTGGTTCAAGGCTTGAATTTGCAACAAATGGGCTTAAATTTGGAAAAGCCAAAAGAAATTGAACTTTTGCAGCAAATGCCTATTACTCATCTGCTCGATCGCTCATTTTTAAGCTTAAGCGCATCGAGTTCTTTGCTAGAAGCAAGTTATCAAATGATTGCAGAGAAATGCCATACAGCCCTAGTCCTAGATGAAACTCAACAATTGATGGGAGTTGTTTCTCTAGCAGATTTGCAACGTCAATTGCTATCAATTATGAGCGAACTTGCCCAACCAGAACATGAGGCGATCGCCCAAGAAGTTAATGGAATTAGGCAAAGATTGCAAGATATTTGTACTAAAGAAATTCTCTATGCTTCCGAGCAGGAATCAGTCACTCAAGCACTAGAACGCATGTCTGTCAGGGGTTTATATTTACTGCCCGTAGTTGCAGCAGATAACCCGCGTCAAGTATTGGGAGTAATTGAAAAACATCGTATTAACCTAGCTGGTGAAATTGCTATTACCCAAGAGCTATTGGATCGCTATCTTACACTAGTGGACTGACACAGCTAAAATGGTGCATTAGTTTTGATTCTGTGCGATCGCGTAGACGTAGTCTTAGAGTAGACATCGATTCCTCATGAGTCAAAAATAGGATAAAGATGTTTGAGTTTAACTCTGGCATCCTCTGTGGAGAACTGCTTTGTAAAGCGATCGCCAAAAATATGTCTGTTAATTGTTTTTTCTGTAAAGATACCGTCCGATCGAAAAATCTTGTCTAAAATCGGTAGCAATTCCATGATTTTATCTATGGAGATTAATGTATCGTCAGCTATTTTTGAGAAGGTTCTACTTATTAGCACTTGCTGGTGTTATTTTAATTTTAGTCTGGAAAACCCTGTTAGTAGATTTATTTATTGCGACAGCTTTATCTATTGAAATAAAGAATAACTACCGCATTCACTCCAACATTACTTATGCGATCGCTTCTAAGCAGGAACTAAAATTAGACCTTTACGAACGCAAAACTAACAAACCAAATCCTACCGTTATTTTTATTCATGGTGGTGGTTGGAGCCAAGGGAGCAAAGAGGAAGTACAACAAGATTTACTACCCTATCTCAAACTCGGATTTTCTGCTATCAATATTGAATATCGTCTCGCGCAAGTGGCAAAAGCTCCTGCTGCTCTGGAAGATTGCATGTGCGCTCTCTCTTGGATAGTCAAAAATAGCCACCAATACCATCTCGACTCTAATAAAATTGTTGCTGTCGGTCAATCTGCTGGTGGACATCTTGCCTTACTTGCTAGTATGATCTCGCCAGACATAAAATTAGCTCTACCATGTCAGCAAGATAGTCAGTTTAAAATAGCAGCAATTATCAATTGGTTTGGCATTTCCGATCTCAAAGGCTTACTGGAAGATAGTAAGAGTCATGAGATTGCTGGATTTTGGCTAGGAAACCGTCACGATCGCGATCTGCTCGCCACTCAACTTTCTCCTATCAATTATGTTCGTCCTGGTATTCCTCCCATTTTGAGCATTCACGGCGATCGCGATGAGATCGTCCCCTATATTCAATCGCTTCGATTGCATCAAGCACTCGATCGAGCCGAAATACCCAATCGGTTAATCACAATCCTAGACGGACAACACGGCAATTTCAAGCCTGCTCAAGTTCGGAAGATCGAGCGAGCGATCGAACAGTTTTTAAACAAGAATTGGCAATAGCGATCGCAGTTTCCTTCTTCAGCCGATCCCCAAATTGTTAAACTATTTCATGTCTGATTCCATTTTTGCCGCTATAACCCTTTTCTGTAAAACTGGGTCAAAACCTTAATTTTTCGTAGGCTGAAATGACGTGCTTTCGTGAAAATATCCCAAAGTGACAGATGAGGGATAAAAAGAAGAATTAAATTTAGCTTCCCTCGATCGCCCCTAGAGTCCTAAACTAAGACTTGAGAGGTTAAGGCTGTTGCGAGGTTATTTTTTGTGAAAAGAGTATTAGGGATCATTCTTGGTGGAGGCGCTGGAACTCGTCTCTATCCACTAACTAAACTACGGGCAAAACCAGCCGTTCCCTTAGCTGGAAAATATCGCTTGATTGATATTCCCGTTAGTAATTGCATTAATTCAGACATCGTTAAAATTTATGTTTTAACTCAATTTAACTCTGCGTCTCTAAACCGCCACCTCAACCGAAGCTATAACTTTTCTGGCTTCAGAGAAGGATTTGTTGAGGTACTGGCGGCACAACAAACTTCTGAAAACCCTCGTTGGTTTCAGGGTACGGCTGATGCGGTACGTCAATATCTTTCTTTGCTTGAAGAATGGGATGTGGATCAATTCCTGATTCTCTCAGGAGATCATCTATACCGTATGGATTACAGTCAATTCATCCAACACCATCGGGATACTAAAGCAGATATAACTCTATCTGTAATCCCAGTTGACGAAAAAAAAGCTTCTGGGTTTGGTTTGATGAAAATTGACGATCGCGGCAGGATTATTGACTTTTGTGAAAAACCCACAGGTGAAGCTCTCAAAAATATGCAAGTGGACACTACTGTTTTGGGATTAAATCCAGAACAGGCAAAATTAAGCCCTTACATTGCTTCGATGGGTATTTATGTCTTTAATAAAGATGTACTAGTCAAACTGCTACAAAACAATCCCGATCAAACTGATTTTGGCAAGGAAATTATTCCAGCTTCAGCATCAGACCATAACTTACAAGCATATCTATTTAAAGGTTATTGGGAAGATATTGGAACTATTGAAGCCTTTTATGAAGCTAATTTGGCTTTAACTCGGCAGCCGCAGCCGCCTTTTAGCTTCTACGATGAAAAAACTCCAATTTACACTCGCGCACGCTATTTACCTCCTACTAAAATCGTCAATTGTCAGTTGACAGAATCGATGATTAGTGATGGTTGCATTCTCAAAGATTGCCGTATCAATCACTCAATCTTGGGGGTTCGTTCTCGTGTTGAATCTAATTGCACGATTGAAGATAGCTTGTTGATGGGGGCAGATTTTTACGAAAATGCTCAGAAAAGAGAGCAAGTTATCAAAGCCAATAAAGTTCCTGTTGGTATTGGTTCGGGAACGACGATTCGCCGCGCCATTATCGATAAAAATGCTCGGATCGGTCGCGACGTTGCTATCGTTAATAAAGATCGTATCGAAGAAGCTAATCGAGAAGCAGATGGCTTTTATATTCGCAGTGGCATTGTCGTAGTGTTCAAAAACGCTACCATTCCTAATGGAACAGTGATTTAATGTCCATTGTTCATTGTTGAGGCGGGAAAATCGGAGGTTTCCTCCGATTTGTTTACCCGCCGTCATTGTTCATTGTTCATGGCTGAAGTTATTAAAGACGCGAGGGATTCGCGTCTTTAACTATTTCCTGCTCCCTCTGCTCTCTAGCCCCTAGTCCCTAGCCCCTAATCCCTAAAGTACGGCAATCGCCATTCTAGAAGTAAGTAATAACCGAACTTAAATTTACTTGACTATTTGCTATTTTATAGCAAGGGAAAATCTGATAAAAATCATTAATTATTATTATCTTAAGGTTAACTAAAACTTACTTGCTTAGAGTTTGACAGGAGAGTTTACTTAATGCCTTCCACCAATTTCAAAGACTATTACTCAGTTTTGGGGGTGAATAAAACAGCAACGGCTGAAGAGATCAAAAAAAGTTTTCGTAAACTAGCTCTCAAATATCACCCCGATCGCAACCCTGGCAATAATGAGGCAGAAGCTCGCTTTAAAGAAATCAGCGAAGCCTATGAGGTTTTAAGCGATTCAGAAAAACGCGCCAAATATGACCAGTTTGGTCAATATTGGAATCAAGCAGCCTCACCAGGATGGTCTGGTACTGGAAGTAGTAGCAGTGATTTTGGTGGTTTCGATTTTAGTCGCTATGGCAATTTTGAAGAATTTATTAATGAGTTATTAGGTCGCTTTTCCACCCCTGGCAATACTAATACTACTGGTAGTAGTAATAAAAGTTATTCCTATAGCAGTAGTACTAGTTCTAGCGGTCCAAAAACTGCTTACAGCGATTTTGCTGATTTTGGAGGCTTCGGCGAACAAGGAACCCAATCCGATCGCGAATACAGCATCACCTTAACTTATGGTGAAGCTTTTAGTGGCACAGTTAAAAGTTTTAAAATTCAAGGCGAAACTATTGATGTTCGCATTCCTGCTGGCGCTAAACCAGGTAGCCGTGTTCGCGTCCGTGGTAAGGGTGGTTACAATGCTTACACCAAGCAAAGAGGCGATCTCTACCTGAGAATTGAGCTACAGCAGCACTCTTTCTTCCAATTTGAAGGAGACTCCCTCATCTGTGAAATACCAATCACTCCAGATGAAGCTGTCTTAGGTGCGGCGATCGACGTGCCAACTCCAGATGGAAAAGTAACTATGAGAATTCCTCCAGGTATTCGTTCGGGTCAGTCCTTACGGTTGCGCGGTAAAGGATGGATGCAACCCCAAGGCGGAAGAGGCGATCAGATCGTCAAAATAGTTATCGATACTCCTAAAAATCCCAGCTCTCTAGAACGCGAATATTACGAGAAAATTAGAGATAGTAGAACTTACAATCCTCGGGGTCATTTGAATAATATTTCAATTTAACAGGGAGCAGGGAGCAGGCAGCAGGGAGCAGATTTACTTTTTCCCAGTGACCAATCACCTGTCCCCTGTCACCTATACAGCAGAGAAGTAAACTTTGGATTTAACTGGATCGGGAACCATAGTTTTATCTCCCTCTTGCCAACCTGCGGGACAAACTTCATCGGGGTGAGATTGAACGTATTGAATGGCTTTGAGAGTACGTAGGGTTTCGTCAACGCTACGACCAAAGGAAAGGTTGTTAATAGTTGCGTGTTGAATTAAACCTTCTTTATCGATAATAAACAAACCTCTCAAGGCAACGCCTGCATCAGGATCGAGGACATTGTAGGCAGTGGCAATTTCTTTTTTGAGATCGGAAACTAGTGGATAGTCAATATCACCTAAACCGCCTTGTTTGCGATCGGTTTGAATCCAAGCTAGGTGAGAAAATTCGCTGTCTACGGAAACACCTAAAACTTCAGTACCAAGCTTGCTGAATTCTGCATAGCGATCGCTGAAAGCAATAATTTCAGTGGGGCAAACAAAGGTGAAATCGAGAGGATAGAAAAATAAAACTACGTATTTTCCGCGATAGTCAGATAATTTGACAGTTTTAAATTCTTGGTCTACTACCGCAGTCGCTGTAAAGTCAGGTGCTTGTTGACCTACTCTCAAACATCCTTCTGCTGAACTCGTCATTTAAACTTTTCTCCTTAATTAAGTCGATGGCTTTAATTTCGCCCTAGAGTTATAACTAAAACGATTAATAATTTACGAATTGTTACATTATTAATCATATCATAGTCATAACGATTTTGACCTAGCTAAAAAAAGAGAAAAGTAATTAATTTATTTTAATTTTTAAGTATTTAACTTACACTTCTTAAAAGATAGAAAAAATTTTATACTACTTAATATAGTTAGCTCATAAAACCAAGATTTTACTGTTGACAAAAAGCCAGACCAGTATTAGGTCGAAATTTTAACAACGGCAAATATTTGCCCAGAGCAACTTATTAGATTTACTAAAATACATAATTTTTTGATAAACAATTTTAATCAATCCCAACTAAAACTATGGATCTTGTAGTTAACGCTCACGACTTACTAATCGAAAAAGACTTGAAGCAATTTTTATTAGTGCTGTCGGTTTCCTTGAGTGTAGCTTCAATAGCCAGGATTTTTAGTTGGTTTCGCCAAATTCCCTATACCTTACTGTTGGTAATTGTCGGGTTAGGGCTAGCTTTGGTAGATGTTCGTCTGATCGAATTTTCTCCTGGTTTAATTCTGTTTATCTTTTTGCCGCCCCTACTATTTGAAGCAGCTTGGCATACTAAATGGTCAGATATAGCTAGAAACTTTGTCCCGATTATTCTCTATGCCGTTGGCGGGGTAATTGTTTCGATCGCGGGAGTTGCCTTTGGCTTAACCCAAATTGCTGGTATTCCCATACAAGCTGCCCTTCTCATTGGTGCTTGTCTCGCCGCAACCGATTCAGCTTCTGTGATTGCTTTATTCAGAGAAGTAGGTGCTGGTAAACGTTTAACTGTCTTGATGGAAGGAGAAAGTCTGTTTAACGATGGCGCTTCTGTCGTTGCTTTTAGCCTCATTCTGGCTTTGGTTTTAGAAAGTCAAGAGATTCAAGCTTCTGAGACACTCATAAGCTTTTTGATGGTGACGGGTATAGGTATCGCGGTAGGAGGTTTAATCGGGTTTTGCGTCGCCTCCCTAATCCAAAGGTTAGATTCACCTTGGGTAGAACTATCCCTAACTCTAGTCACCGCCTACGGTACTTATTTAGTCGTTGAAGAATTTGACGGTTCGGGCGTAATTGGTGTAGTCACAGCAGGATTGATTTTAGGCAATTGGGGTTCTCACGCTGAAGATTCACCTTCAACTCGAATGATTATGAACGAGTTTTGGGAATTTCTCGCCTTTTTTATTAATTCGATCGTTTTTTTACTGATTGGCGATCAAATTCATTACACCAGATTGGTATCTAACTTGGGAACTGCCTTAACCGCAGTAGCAGGAGTAATTATATCGAGAGCGATCGCCATTTATGGTTTTGGATTCTTAAGCAACAAATTGGCAAATGCTCAGATGTCTTGGCAACAGCAAACAGTTTTATGGTGGGGAGGATTGCGCGGTTCGGTTTCGATCGCTCTAGCTTTGAGTATCCCTGCTGTACTGCCAGGACAAAGACAAATCGTGACGATCGTTTCTGGTGTGGTAATGTTTACTTTGCTAATGCAAGGTCTAACGACTAAACCACTACTGCAAAAATTAGGACTACTCGAAGACGAATCTTTACATCAAAAATATTTAGAATTTGTTGCCAGACGTGACGCACTCTCGCAAATTCTGAGTTTTTTACTACAAGAGAGCAGTCGTCCAGAAAACGATCCTTCTTCCTACCAACGTCAAATTTCAGCAGTAAGAGAGAAACTCAAATCTTTTCAGGATGATATCGAAAGATTGCGCGAACAAAATCCCGAACTACAAGAATTTAGCGCACAGCAACATCAAGAAAAATTATTAGCGATCGAAACTGCTACCTATGCCAAGTTTGTACGAGCAGGTTTACTCAAACAAAGTCTTTCACCTTTATTACAGAACGGCTTGCAGCAACAAATGCAACCAGAGTTTGTAGAAATTAGCAATAAGGATTCAGAAGTAAGCGTAAATGGAAGTTTACTTAATTAGTTCTAATCTCATTTCATAAAAGCCTTCTGCCTTCTGCCTTTTCCTAACTACTAAATTAAATGCCCTCCATGCTTACTAGACTCTAAAGAGAGTAATTGCTATTTGGCTGCATAGCTCAATTGTTCGATGGCAAATTCAAGCATTGATGTTGCTGCATCGGATGAGTGGTTATTTGGACAAGTTAGAGTTAAATAAAGGCGATCGCCTAGAGTGCTAACACCGACAACTCGACCTCGATCGGCTCCAGCTATCAGAGCAGGGCCATAAAGTGCCTGAAGATTTATTCTACCAAACGAGGACTCAATTGGTAAACGCCCTAAATTGCTTACCATAATATCGTAGGGATAGTTTTGGGCAAATTTTTGAGCGATAAGATGAGGATCGGGACGCAGCGCCATTACTTGTTGACGTTGCAATTCCTTAGCAAACTGACTGTTAGAAGGCATTGCTTGGTTTAGCTGAGTTTTGAGCGAACGGGCGATCGTCCAAAGATCCCTATTGCTACCCACTGAATCTTGAGCTAATCCCAAGGAAATATACAATCCGAACTCATCTGTAAGAGCAGGTTTGAGATAATTGCGTAGATTAATCGGCGATAGGCAAGTAAGGGGTAGATCGGATACTCGATCGTAATCTGCGATCGCCAGTAAAAATGCCGCGCAAATCGTTCCATGTACACTTGCACCTTGTTCACGACAACGAAGGGTTAAGTGATTAGTTATCTCTCCTGAGAGGGCTGTTGAGTGAATTTGAGGACGGTGACGTTGCGAGGGTAAAGCGTTGGCAAGGTTGCGCCAGTCTGATAGGGGAGATGTTAAGGTAGATGCTTCTTGAGAGTTAATATTGACAATTTCTGGAATTAATTGTTCTAAAGAAGGATAATTAGAAATTTGCTTCCTAATTAAACGGTTTTTTGGCTTAATATCGCCTAGAACTTGTAAGATATCCCGAATTAAATAAACAACAGACATGCCATCACCAATGCTGTGATGACAAGTAACTATCAAGTCTGAGGCGATCGCAGAGTGCAGTAATACTATCCTAAGTAAAGGTGCCTTTGTCCAGTCGAAGGAACAAGACAATTCTTGCTCTACTTCTCTTTGCCAGTGATTTTCTTCTTTTCTTGGTACAACTCGTAAGGGAATTTCAGCCGAACTTTCAAAAAAATGAGGCGATCCATTGGCATCAAGTTGAATGCCAACTCGCAATAAGGGATGATACTTCTGAACTTCGTCAAGCGCCTGTTTGAGGCGATCGACCGTAAATGTTCCAGTGATGCGGACTGTAATTGAAAAATGTAATGGTTGTACTAGATCTTGTAACCAAGTAGTTTGTTCCAATGCTCCTAATAAGCGATTCATTCGCAAAAATCCTCTTGATCCATTAAATTTAAATATATTTGTCTTCTGCCTAAAGATACGAAGATTTTGCAGAGATGGATTTCTGAATTGATTAAATGTAGGTTTATCTCGATCGCTTTCTCTTGCTAGTTTAGATGTAAAGTTATATTAAGCAGAGTAAAAGGGTAAAGAAAATTGACTGGCACTAAATCCGATCGACCTCTAATTACCATTCAAAATCTTCGCAAAGAATTTGAAGAGGGAGGCAATATCCGTACTGTGGTGCGTGACATAAATATTTCCTTTTACCAAGGTGAATTTATCGTTCTTTTAGGACATAGCGGTAGCGGAAAAAGTACCCTGTTAAATCTGATTAGTGGAATTGAAAGAGCGACTACTGGCACGGTTGCGATCGATAATACTGCGATTACAGAACTCTCCGAACGCTCTTGTACTCTATTTCGTAGAGATAATATTGGGTTTATCTTTCAATTTTTTAATTTAATACCAACTCTAACCGTTTTAGAAAATGTCACCCTTCCTAGAGAGTTGGCGGGACAAAAGGGAAAAGAATTAAAGCAAAAAGCACTAAATCTCTTAGAAAAAGTTGGATTAGCCGATCGCTGTCATGCTTTTCCCGATCGACTTTCGGGAGGACAACAACAACGAGTTGCGATCGCCCGCGCCCTATTACACCAACCGAGATTGCTATTAGCAGACGAACCGACAGGAAATTTAGACGAGGAAACGGGAGAAAAAGTCTTAAAGCTATTACTAGAATTAACGCGCAATGCTAATAAGACTCTAATTATGGCAACCCATAACCCCGACATTGTTAAATATGCCGATCGCGTCTTGCGGATGCACGATGGAATTTTGCAAGAGGAAAGCGTTAAGGGAGTTGCAGCGTGAAAGAAGCAATTCAAGGCAAGAGTTCAATCGATCGGATTGTTATTGCCGATCGCCCTTTATGGTTGCTAACCTGGCGACGCATTCGTAAAAATGCCCTCCAATACTTATTATTCATCTTAGGCGTGGCGTTGGGTGTGGCGATGATGGTGTCGATCGATCTGGCTAATGGTTCGGCACAAAGGGCTTTTGAACTATCTACAGATGCGATTACGGGACATACAACTCATCGTCTAGTTTCGATTTCGCCTACAGGTGTAGATGAAAATCTCTATGTCAAACTAAAACGCGATTTAGGTAATATAACTGCTGCACCGATCGTTGAAGGTTATGTCAATGCGAAACAACTTGGTTCGCAACCTTTGCGTTTAGTGGGAGTGGATTTATTTGCCGAACCTCCCTTTCGTAATTACTTTAGCGACAATGATTCTACGGGAAGCTTTGAGGGTGGAACGACTTTTCTGACTCAACCCAATACAGTTATTCTCTCGCAAGATTTAGCCGATCGATATCATGTTGCTACAGGAGATAATCTGACTCTCGATCTGGCGGGAAAAGATTTAAATGTGCGGGTAGTTGGTTTGGTTAATCCTGCCAATAATTTAACTCGCAATGCTTTGAGTAGCATTTTATTTACCGATATTGCTTCAGCACAAGAGATTTTAGGTACAATAGGAAATCTCAGCTATATCGATCTGATTTTAGATGATCGAGAAAAAGAAGCAGCGATCGCCAAGATCTTACCGACGGACATAAAACTAGAAACCGCCGAAGCGCAAAAAAATGCCGTTCAACAAATGACTGCGGCGTTTGAATTAAATTTAACTGCCTTGAGTTTATTGGCGTTGGTAGTGGGAATGTTTTTGATTTATAACACCGTTACCTTTAGCGTCATTCAACGCCGTCCTTTGTTTGGGGTGTTGCGTTGTTTGGGTGTCACTTCAGGGCAATTATTTACTCTAATTCTGGGCGAATCGACCATTTTGAGTTTAGTTGGTTCTCTGATCGGTTTGGGATTGGGAATAGTTTTAGGAAGGGCGATCGTTGGTTTAATTACTCAGAGTATCAATGACTTTTATTTCGTCGTTAATGTGCGAGATGTCAGCATTTCTACCTTTAGCCTAGTTAAAGGTTTAATCATTGGGGTATTTGCTTCCTTAATTGCTTCTGTCATTCCCGCGATCGAAGCGATGCGAACTTCTCCTCAAACTACTTTGCAACGTTCTAGTCTGGAAAGTAAAGTCAGGAGTTTGCTACCTTGGCTAGTGTTAGCTTGGGCTGTATTTAGTATTTTAGGCGTTGGTTTATTGCGAGTTGATGGAGGCGGATTAATCCTTGCTTTTGCTGGTTTGTTTTCCATCCTACTCGCCGCCGCTTTCTTAACTCCTCCTGTCACCGCCTTTTTGATGGAGTCACTGACTTCGATCTCCAACTTATTTTTTGGTATTGTCGGACGCTTGGCAATGCGAGATATCGTTCGTTCTCTGAGTCGAACTTCTGTGGCGATCGCGGCGTTAATGGTGGCTGTTTCTGTAATTGTCGGCGTATCGATTATGGTTGGTTCGTTTCGCGGTACAGTAATAACTTGGCTGGATCAAACTTTACAAGCAGATATTTATGTTACTCCCCCTAGTACTACTGCTAACCGCATCTTGGGTAAATTAACCCCTGAAGTCGTTTCTCAAATGAAACAATGGCGAGATTGGGATGATTTTGTTACTTACAACGAAACAGAAACTAAGGTTAAAGAGTTCGATCGCCCTGTCCAATTAATTTCCGCCGATGGGGATGTATCTCATGGCAAACGTCCTTATAGTTGGAAGCGAGATAAAAATATCGATCCTTGGCAAAATTTATCAGCAGGAAAAGGTGTAATTGTTTCTGAAGCATTATTACTGCGATCGAATATCACCGAACCTCCCGAACAAATCACGATCGAAACTCCTGTCGGTTGGCGCAGTTTCCCCATCCTCGCTGTCTTTTACGATTACTCGAACGATCGCGGCACAATTATTTTAGATAATGATATCTATGTAGATTTATGGAAAGATGAAGGAATTGCCTCTGTAGGTTTATTTCTCAAACCAGGGGAATCGGTAGAAGAACTAGCCCAAGCTTTGCCAGAATATTTTCAAGATCAACAGAGTTTGCTAGTTCAATCCAATCAAAGTTTACGTAACGGTTCCTTAGAAATCTTCGATCGCACCTTTGCCATTACCGACGCTTTGCGATTATTAGCTGTAGTTGTTGCCTTTATTGGCGTACTCAGTGCTTTGATGAGTTTGCAACTAGAAAGCACTCGCGAAACTGGTATCTTAAGAGCTAATGGCATGACACCAGCGCAACTATGGATGACAACCTTTATTAAAACAGGTTTAATGGGCGCGATCGCTGGAGGTTTAGCAATGCCTCTAGGATACGTTCTCGCCTGGATTTTAATTTATGTGATTAATGTTCGTTCTTTTGGTTGGACTTTACAAATGCAATTGCAATCGGGATATTTTTTACAAGCATTTACTGTTGCTGTAGTGGCGGCAATTTTGGCGGGAATTTATCCCGCTTGGCGTTTGGGAAATACGGTTATTGCTGAAGCTGTGCGCCAGGAATAATGCGATCGCCTTTATAAAAAAGTTGACGAAGTTGCACAACTTCGTTAATCTAAAAGTGGGGGAGCTTAAGCAAAAATAAACTGTGAAAACTAAAACTCTAGTCAAGAAAGTTCATCAGGCAACAGCAGAGGAACAAAAACTCATCGCCCAAATCCTTGACGCGCCACAGCCCCTCCAGCATTCCTTATCAAAAGCCTTATTAGAAGTCAAGAAAAAGAAAGCTGTAATCGAGTTTTTACAAGCTATTGTTGATGTTGCTGTAGAAGTGAGCAAAGAAGTCACAATTCCTTCTAATTTAGTCCAAAAAGCTCCTTTTGAAAGAATAGTGGAAGTGTTAACCACCAAAGAAGCACTCGATCGATTAGCCCCATCTGACCCCTTGGCAGCCGCCCGTCTCAAAGGAGTTATAATCAAGCGAAACCTACTCTATGAAGATGGACACCCCTTAACCAGCGAAGAAGTGGCTTCACTGCTGCATCTGACTCGACAAGCTGTTGACAAGCGGCGCAAAAAGGGTCAACTGTTGGGAGTATCTTTGGGGCGACGGGGCTACCTATACCCAGTCTGGCAGTTCCATGAGGGGAATGTGTTACTTGGACTAGAGCAAGTGCTGAACGAACTGAGCAAATACGACCCCTGGACGCAGTTAATGTTCTTCAAAACAGGCGATATTCGTTTAGATGGAGCCACCCCCCTAGAACGGCTCAAAGCTAAGGAGATCGAGCGCGTAGTCTGGGCGGCTTCTTGTTATGGCAAACAAATCGCAGCCTAAAAACCCTTTACAGAGAAAGGAGCAAAGCCCACCTCATTTATGGGTGGGATGTAGCGTTTGCACGGGAGAAGTGCAGTCAGTCTTTTCCTTGAGCTTCGATGTATTTTTGTATGGTTGAGGTAGCGACGTTTCCAGCAGTAGAAACAAAATACGCCCTTGTCCACATACTCGGTAGTTTCATTAACTCAGGAAATTCCTGTCTTAGATATCGAGCAGTCCTACCTTTAATTCGGTGCATTAAATCGGATGGGGAAACATCGGGCGGACAATTGATGAATAAATGGACGTGTTCTGGTTCTATAGCAAGACTCAAAACTTCACAGTCTAGCTCTCTACACACGTCATGAATTAGCACGTCTAATCTTTTTTTTATACTACCTGTTAACACTTTTCGTCTTCTGCGAACAATCCAACAAAAGTGATAGTTGACAAGTGATACAGACGTGTTTTTATGTCGATATTGTTGGGGCATTAGTCTATACATATTGTCTATAATCATGCTACCATAGACAACATGAAGACGCTAAAGTTTAAGCTATATCATCACAAGCGAAATCGCTATCTCAAGCGATTAATTAATACTTCTGGAGTTATATACAATCACTGTATAGCACTTCATAAGAGATATTATCGACTGTGGGGAAAGCATTTAAACTGTGCCAAGCTTCAAGCTCATATCGCCAAACTAAGAAGGCGTAAAACTTTGTGGCTTTCTGTTGGCTCTCAGGCGGTTCAAGACATCTGCCAAAGAATCGAGAAATCCTATCAATTGTTTTTCAAACACCATAAACGAGGAGTCAGACCACCTGGATTTAAGAAGATTAGACGATACAAATCATTCACGCTCAAGCAAGCTGGCTATAAGTTCCTTGATGACAACCGAGTAAAAATTGCGGGTAGGGTTTATAAGTATTGGAAATCAAGAGCAATTGAGGGAAAAGTCAAAACACTAACCATCAAACGCACGACATTAGGAGAGCTGTTTATTGTTGTTGTTGTAGACGACCAAGCCGAATCCCCAACTAAATTCGAGACGAGTAAGATCGCTGGATTTGATTTTGGGTTGAAGGTGTTTCTCACTTGCTCGGAAGGCTATGCGATTGATGCGCCTGAGTTTTTAAAACAGTCGCTCAATGTGATACGCAAGGCAAGTAAGCAGCACTCACACAAGAAAAAAGGCTCAAATAGCCGAGAAAAGGCGAGATTAAATCTTGTCCGAAAGTATGAAGATGTAGTTAATCGTCGTTCGGATTGGTTTTGGAAATTAGCGCATAAACTGACCAATAATTTTGATGTGCTGTGCTTTGAGACGTTAAATCTTAGAGGAATGCAGCGATTGTGGGGGCGCAAAGTTTCAGACCTGGCGTTCAGAGATTTTCTGCAAATTCTAGAGTGGGTTGCCAAAAACAAGAGTAAACAAGTCGTCTATATCGATCCTTGGTATCCAAGCTCTAAAACTTGTTCTTCCTGTAATCATGTACTCCCCACACTAGATCTCTCAATTCGTCGCTGGCGTTGTCCGTCCTGTAATGTGGAGAACGATCGCGATGCAAATGCGAGCTTAAATATAAAAATGGTTGGGATCTCAACCATAGGATTAGGAGATGTAAGACAGGTTCTACCTGCAATCTCTGCCTGAGTCCTGAATCCCACGGATTCTATCCGTGGGAGTGGATCAACAGAGCATCCAGATCCGCCTTCAGATTTTCCAATCCTTAATCTACCCGTCGTTGACAGTAAAGGACTCTGGTATCGATTAAACCCTGTCCAATATTCTTCAGCCCTCTATTTCGATCGCAGTGGGAAAGGACGGTTTGATGGGTCAATGCAAGGTTACGGCATCCTCTATGTTGGCGAAGATGAATATGCCGCTTTTATCGAATGTTATGGTCGAGAGCATGGAGGGCGAGGAGTAGCGGAAGCGGCTCTTAAACAAAGGAATCTTTTCGCGATCGCTGCCGATCGCCCCTTAATTCTAGTTGACTTAACAGGTAGTGGTTTAGTTAAGTTGGGTGCTGATGCTAGACTATCTTCTGGTTCTTATGCGATCGCTCGCGTTTGGGCAAAAGCGATTTGGGAGCATCCCATGCAAGTAGATGGGCTGAGGTATCGTTCGCGCCACGATGACGATCGCTTCTGTTGCGGACTGTTCGACCGCGCTGTTCATCATCTGCGCGAAGATAATCTAGGCAACTTAGTTGACAGTCATCCCTTACTTCTTTCTGAGATGTTGGCGAGGTATGATTACGGTTTGCTTTGATGGCTGATATCATTTTCTGCTTCTTTACCAAGGGTATTTTATATCGAGCGTGAGATTAGGCGAGCGCAAAATTTTTCACTTGTCGGTCAAAAAAGACTTAATTAGTGCAGTTACGTCTTTTTATGTTTTGTATGCAAATGCTTATAGACACTAGCCTTTTCGATATTATTGGTAATTATTCAGCTAGAAAAAAAGACTTTATTCAGATAATTGCGTCTTTTTGACTCTACTTGGAAACGCAAATATTGCTGGATTTGTGAATAATATTAAGCATTGTTAATCAAGACATAAATAGTGCAGTTGTTTCTGTATTTTTTTTTACAGAATCTTTATAAGCTATATGGAAAGAGAAGTTAGCCCCTTAGTGTTATTGCGATCGTCAAATAATTGAAGTCAGATTTAACTACTTTAGTTTTGTCTCAAAAACATAGTAATTAATCTTGAATCTTGGATTTTTTTTCGACACAATGAAATCATGAAAAGCAAATAAGAAATCAGAAACTTAAATCGCTTTTCCTGCTCTGGCTCAACAACTAATTTTCAGGACAAGGACAATGGCTAATATTGATATCTACAACTTAGAAACCTCTGGTTCCGAACTATTCAATGATGATGAAAACTTCCTCGCTGACTTAGACGAGCAAGAAGATGTAGTCGGTGGAGATTATATCAGAGTTGCTACTTATGTCAGTACTGTAGGTAATGCTACCTACGGAAACGCTACTGGAATCGCTATCAGCAAAAACATCAGTGGTGTTGGCGTTAAGTTTAAATTCTAACTTCCTTTGTGGTCGTTAATAGAGCTTTAACATAGCTTTTGGAACTTAAACAAAAAACAACGAAAAAAAGCCTCAAAAGTACTTAGGGCAAAAAGTATAGGTCAAACCTAAACAATCGCGCTCTACCTATATATATCAAAAAAACAATTAAATTGATATCAAATTATTGGTTGATGTGTATAGGTTTGAGGCTTTTTTTTAAGACCAAAAACGTCCAAATTCAACTAAGCAATTATCGTCAGGAAACAAAAACAATGGCTAATATCGATATCTTCAACTTAGAACCCTCTGGAACCGAACTATTCAACGATGCAGAAAGCTTCCTCGCTGACTTAGACGAACAAGAAGATGTAGTCGGTGGAGATTGGATCAAAGTTGGTACTGTTGTTAGTACTGTGGGTAATGCCAGCATCGGTAATGGTACTGGTATCGCTATCAGCAAAAACATCAGTGGTGTTGGCGTAAAATTTAAGTTCTAAGATCGCGATCGCGGTAGTAGTAATCTAGTCAACAAGCTTAACTACTTTTGTTCAACCCCAAAAAATCGTGAAAAGCAAATAAGAAATAAACCACTTAAAGCGCTTTTCCCAAATTCAACTAAGCAATTATCGTCAGGAAACAAAAACAATGGCTAATATCGAT